>JBLHKW010000002.1:0-129155 GCA_047618565.1 Planctomycetota bacterium | reverse complement strand
ACGAGCCACGATGCACGCACCCTCCGCGCCCCACGATCACGCCACCCACGATCACGACGATGGTCACGAGGGCGAGCTCTTCCCGCGCGTCCTGACGGCCAAGCTGGTCGGTGAGCGCGAGGAGCAACGGCTAAGGCGCGAGGCGCGCCAGGTATGGATGGTCGGCGCCGGCCTGGCGATCCTGGCCCTGGGCCTGCCCCTCAGCCGGGTGCTCGTCGGTGCGCCGTCCCTGTCACCCCTGCCGCATGCCGCGATCGACTTCCTGGGCGAGCTGACCGGCGCGCCCCGGGAACGCATCAGCTTCGCCCTGTCGGCGATGCTGCTCGGCCTCTCGATCCCGCTCATCGCCTCGACCCTGCGCGCCGTGGGCTTCATCCAGCAGGCACTCCTGCCCGCCACCCTGATCGCGGCCCTCTCGCCCCTGGCCTGGCTGGGCGCGACCAGCGCCACGGACTTCTTCCTGGGGGTGGTCGCGTGCGCCTGGTTGCTGCGCGAGCTCTTTGCCCGCAGCTCGCCAGTCCGCCTGCTCATTGCCTACGGCGTCGGGATCCTGCTGCACGTGGACATGGTGCTGCTCCTCCCGGCCCTCGTGCTCGGGTCCGCAGCTGGCACCGGAGAGCCAGGAGCACCCGCCCGGCCGGCGCGCGCCCTGATGACCGGCCTCGGCGCGGTCGCGATCCTGGCCCTGACCCGCATCGCGGGCGGCCTGGCCGGAAACGCCCCCTGGCTACTGGGAACGGGCATGGTCCAGCTCGACGCCCCCTCGATCCCGCGTGCCCTGCTGATCCTGGGCGGCCTCGGAATCGGTCTCTGGGGCCTCGTTGCGCCCTGGACACGGGCCGCGGAGGAGGTCTCCCGTCCACCCGCCTGGTGCATCCTGTTCCTGGCGTTGCCGCTCCCCACGCTCCTGTTTGACGGTGCCAGCATGGGCAGCTGGCTCGTCCCCATCGCCGCACTCGGCCTGGCGGACCTCGTCCAGCGCGGCAAGAACGACCACGGCAACCTGCAGCGCGGCCTTGTCCTGCTGATCGTCCAGGTGCTGCTGACGGTGGGCCTGGCCTGGCGCTGGGAGGCACAAGACCCCCAGCGCGCCTGGCGCAAGGCCGCCCGGATGCAGCTCGAACCCGGAGATCTCATCGTCTCCGACGAACCGCTGCACCTCCATTTACTGGTAGAGCGCTGGGGCCTCGAGGCGTGCCCCAGCACGGCCACGGACCTGCCCCAACGGGTCGCCGCGGCCCGCGCCGCCGAACGACGGGTGGTGCTCGACGCGTCCCCGTCGACCCCCATGCCAGCGGCCCTCACGGGCACCCCGCTCGTCCACCTGACGGAAGCCGAGCCCGCCCGACCATAAGGGCCGCCGGAACGTCGACAGCGACCCTGGGCTGTGTTTCAATTCGGTAGTTTAAGGGGGCCCAAACGGGGCCCGCTACCGGATCCCCACGCCGCCCCCAAATGCCCCGCCGCGACGACCTCGAGTCCATCCTGATCATTGGCAGCGGACCGATCGTTATCGGTCAGGCCTGCGAGTTCGACTATTCGGGGACGCAGGCCTGCAAGGCCCTGCGTGAGGAAGGCTATCGCGTCATCCTCGTCAACTCGAATCCGGCGACGATCATGACGGATCCGGAGACTGCGGATGCGACCTACATCGAGCCGATCACGCCGGCGAGCTTGGAGCGCATCCTCGAAAAGGAACGTCCGGACGCGGTGCTTCCGACCCTCGGCGGCCAGACCGGACTGAACACCGCGCTGGCCCTGCACGACAACGGAGTCTTCGAGCGGCTGGGCATCGAGATGATCGGCGCGGACGGCCATGTGATCCGCAAGGCAGAGGACCGCGACCTGTTTCGCGCGGCCATGGCGAACGCTGGCCTCGACTGCGCCGTATCAGGCGTCGCGCATTCGATGGAGGAGGCGCGGCTGGTCCTGGCTCAGATCGGACTACCGTGTGTCATCCGGCCCGGCTTCACGATGGGCGGATCCGGTGGAGGCATCGCCTACAACATCGAGGAATTCGAAGAGATCGTCACGCGCGGCCTCTCGCTCTCGATGAACACCGAGGTCCTGGTCGAGGAGAGCCTGGTCGGCTGGAAAGAGTTCGAGATGGAGGTGATGCGCGACAAGAACGACAACGTGGTCATCGTCTGCTCGATCGAGAACCTCGACCCCATGGGCGTGCACACCGGCGACTCGATCACTGTAGCGCCGGCCCAGACCCTGACCGACCGCGAGTACCAGAGGCTGCGCAACGCGTCGATCGCGATCATGCGCGAGATCGGCGTCGAGTGCGGCGGCTCCAACTGTCAGTTCGCCATCAACCCTGAGGACGGGCGCCTGATCGTGATCGAGATGAACCCGCGCGTCTCGCGCTCCTCGGCCCTGGCATCCAAGGCCACCGGGTTCCCGATCGCCAAGTTCGCCGCCAAGCTGGCGGTGGGCTACACCCTGGACGAGATTCAGAACGACATCACGCGTGAGACGCCGGCCTGCTTCGAGCCGGCCATCGACTACTGCGTGGTCAAGATCCCGCGCTTTGCCTTCGAGAAGTTCGCGGGCGCTGATCCGGTGCTCACGACGCAGATGAAGAGCGTCGGCGAGACGATGAGCATCGGGCGCACCTTCAAGGAAGCGCTGCAGAAGGCCCTGCGCGGGCTCGAAACCGGACGCCCGGGCCTGGGCCTCGACCCGCGCCACCCGGTCTCGCCGCTCGAGGAGGACCGCGAGGCGCTGACGGCGAGTCTGCGCACGCCGAACGAGAACCGAATTCACTTCGTGCACGCCGCCTACCGCGCGGGCTGGAGCACGGACGAAATCCACGGACACACAGCCTTCGATCCCTGGTTCCTCGAGAACATCCGCGAGCTGGTCGAGTTCGAACAGGAGCTTGCCGGCGAACTGCTGGACCGCGAACACCTGCTGCGCGCCAAGAAGCTCGGCTACAGCAACCCGCAGATTGCCCTGGCGACGGGCACGACACCGGGCGCGATCCAGGCCCTTTGCGACGACCATGGCCTGCGCCCGGTCTACAAGCTTGTCGACACCTGCGCGGCCGAGTTTGCGGCCATCACGCCGTACTACTACTCGACCTGGGAAGACGAGACCGAGCTGCGCGTCTCGAGCGCACGCAAGATCATGATCCTGGGCGGCGGTCCGAACCGTATTGGCCAGGGCATCGAGTTCGACTACTGCTGCGTACACGCCGCCATGGCCGTGCGCGAGATGGGCCATGAAGCGATCATGGTCAACTCGAACCCCGAGACCGTGTCGACCGACTACGACACCTCGGACGCGCTGTTCTTCGAGCCTCTAACGCACGAGGACGTGATGAACATCGTGCGCGCGATCGAGCCCTCCGGGATTATCGTGCAGTTCGGCGGCCAGACGCCCCTGAACCTCGCCGAAGGCCTGCAGGCCGCCGGCGCGCCGCTCATCGGGACTTCGGTCGAGTCGATCGACCGCGCCGAGGATCGCGAGCAATTCCAGGCCTTCCTGCAGAAGGTGGGGCTGAAGCAACCCAGGAACGGCATCGCCAAGACCGTCGGCGAGGCCTTCGAGATCGCGCGTGAGATTGGCTACCCGGTCCTGGTGCGTCCGAGCTACGTCCTGGGTGGGCGCGCGATGGAGATCATCTACGACGATGAGCTGCTCGATCGCTACATGACCAACGCGGTCAAGGCCTCGCCCGACAAGCCGATCCTGGTGGACAAGTTCCTCGAGGACGCGATCGAGGTCGACGTCGACGCCATCTGCGACGGCAAGCGCGTCGTCATCGGCGCGGTGATGGAGCATATCGAGGAAGCCGGCATCCACTCGGGCGACTCCACCTGCGTCCTCCCGCCGCACACCCTGGCCAGCGACACGATCGAGGAGATCAAGCGCGCGACCACCTCGATGGCCCTCGAACTGGGCGTGATCGGGCTGATGAACGTGCAGTACGCGGTCAAGGGCGACGACGTCTACGTGATCGAGGTCAACCCGCGCGCGTCGCGCACCGTGCCCTTCGTGAGCAAGGCCATCGGCGTGCCGCTGGCCAAGCTGGCAGCCAAGGTCATGGCCGGCATGACGCTCGACGAGCTCGGTTTCACCGAAGAGGTCATCCCGCCCTACTTCTGCGTCAAGGCACCGGTCTTCCCCTTCGACAAGTTCCCGGGCGTCGACATCCTGCTCAGCCCGGAGATGCGCTCCACTGGCGAGGTCATGGGCATCGACCGCGACCTGGGCAGCGCCTTCGTGAAGGCCTACGAGGCCGCCGGCATCCGCCTGCCCAAGCACGGACGCATCCTGATCACGGTCAAGCACGCCGACAAGCGCTCGGTCATCGCCGAGGCACGCCAGCTGGCCAGCATGGGCTACGAGCTGGCGGCCACCGCCGGCACCTGGCGCGCACTCACCTCGAACGGCATCGAGGTCGAGCGCGTCAACAAGGTGCACGAGGGCCGCCCGCACATCGTGGACATGATCAAGAACCGCGAGATCGCCCTGATCTTCAACACGCCCTACGGCAAGCAAGAACGCCGGGACGACTCGAGCATCCGCTCCTCGGCCGTCTCCGCCGGCATCCCCTGCATCACGACCCTGGCCGGCATGCGCGCCACGGTAAGCGCTCTGGCAGCCCTGCGCAGGGGTCCGCCGTCCGTGCAGACCATTCAGGAATACCACGCGCTCATCTGAGGAGCCGCGCGGCGCCGGCTCGCTCCTATAGCAGCGCCTTCAGCTCCGGTGACGCGATCAACGCGCGTCCCACGCGCTCGCCCATCAGGCGCAGCCCCGGTCCGATCAGGTGCACGGAGTCGTTGAAGTGCTCCCTGTCCCCCGGGATGTCGTACTCGCCCTCGACCAGCAGCGCGCCGGTCGCCGCGGCCACGCGCCGGATCGCGGCGTTGTAAGCCTCGAACGCGATCAGGCAGCCATCCGGGCTCATGTAGGGCATGTAGTACAGGGAGGTATTGCAGGCGTCGAGCCGCCTCTCGGCCGTCTGCTCCCGCCGCACCTGGTGACTGAACGTGGGCAGCACGACCAGCTGCGCGCACGCCTGCGCGTCCTGAACCAGCTGCGTCAGGCGCTGCTCGAAGTCCGCGGCGACCGTATCGCCGACGATCTCCAGCCGTCCGCCCTCGTCCTTGAGCGCCGACATGCGTTTCTGGAAGAGCAGGTTCTTCTCGATCAGCGCCCAGGCCTGGGAGTACTTCGCCATGAAGCTGCCCCCATCGCCATGGCCCTGGTAGACGCCCGCGTCCTGGGCCAGCTTGCGCGTGTCCTTGGTGATGTCGTTGGTGGCGTGATAGATGAAGATCACATCCGGATCGAGCTGCGCCACGCGGTGCTTCAGATTGAGCGAGCTCCTCTCGATCGAGTAGCCGCTGACACCCGCGTTGACAAAGTCGAATTCGGTCTCCGGATAGCTTTCCGCCAGGAGATCCCGAACCCGCGCCGGCCACGCGTGCGCACCCTCGGCTGCCTCGGCGCAAAAGGTGGTCGAGCCGCCCAGAAACGCCAGCCGCATCACGCCCTCAGGCTTGGGCAGTGCGAGCTCCGGATTCCGGAACCCCAACGAGTCGATCTCGATCGGTCCCGCCAGGCGTCCCGGTATCGGAATCGGCAGACCGGAAACCTCGTGCGTCGTGAATCCAAGCAGCGCCGTCCAGGACCCGTGCGACAGGTAGAAACGCACGCGCACGGCCGCTTCGAGTAGCGCCGCGCCGAGGACCAGCACGGACAGCGAGAGCAACAGCTTGCGCCCGACGGACAGCTTGCGGCGACCGGGACTGCCTTCAGTGGCGGCTGCCGCGGACACGCTTACTTCTTCCTGCGCAGCGTAACTTCGGCCTTGAAGGTCCAGTTGTCGCTGGGGATCTCGTGCGGGTCGAGGCGCTTCTCGGCGGCCTTGACCTCGAGTAGCGTGACCTTGACGCGGTTGCTCTTCTCTTCGAGCTTGAAGAAGAAGTTGGCCAGGTGCGTGCGCGTGAACTTCTTGGCCTTGTCGTCCGCGTTGATGCGGTAGATCATGTCGACGAAGCTCTTGTCGTCGCGGGTGTCCGGATCGACCTCGATCTGGCCCATGCTGACGTCCGGGCGGTAGGCCACGCCACGGATGTAGGACTCGGGCGTCTGGTCCTCGTCGGAAAGCAGGTCGCCTTCCTTCTGCTTCATCAGCTCGGTGTGCTCACGCGAGTAGACCTGGATCTCGCGTACGAGGTCCTCGACCTCCCCTCCTGGCGCCAGGGCGGTGCGCATCTCCTCGATCGCCTTCTGTTGCGACCAGGCGAACACGCCCAGTGCACCGGACAGCACGACACACAGCAGAATCACGACCCGTGCAAAGGTGAACTTCATTACATCTTGCCCTGGGCCCCGGGGGCAGCATGAGACGCCAGGTACTTGGACACATCCACCGTGACCGGGACATTGGTCAGCGCGATGCCGGCGTCTCCCTCGAGGGGTACGGACTTCTTCTTGTCGATCTCGACGAACCAGGGCTCGGCCTTCAGCGCCTGCGCGAAAGCCTCGTAGTCCTGAGTGCCGCGCAGGGAGTTCTCCGCGAAAAAGGTGATGTCCATCGACACGATGACGGAATCCCCGGCGCCGCGCGTACCCTTCTGGTAGACCGAGCGCACGCGCCGCAGCGACGGGCGCGTGCCAGCGTTCGACTTGAGCACATCCAGCACCAGCATGGTGGCGAGGAACGCCGACTGGGGCTGCACGATGTCACCATCCTGACCCAGGGTCCGGCGCAGGCCGAGCACGCGCTGGGCGAGGTCGTCGCGGATATATCGCAACGACTCCAGCGGCGTCCGGTCTGGATCACCGCCCGGGGTCTCGATCAGCTCCGCATAGTCCTCGAGCTCCTTGGGCGCCGGATTGAGCAAGCCCACACGCCCCTCGGCCAGGTCGTCCACCATGTAGTTGTTCGAGCTCATGAGCCAGAACCGGCCGCCACCCTTCTGCCACTCGGCCTGCTTGACCTGCAGGATGCTGATCACGCCAAGTAGCGTCGTGAGCAACAGGCAAGCCACCGCCAGCGGGAACTCGATGCGCTCGAACGCTCCCGTGTAACGCAGCTCTTCGCGCCGTAGCGAAGCGACCACGACCCCGCCCCCGAGCTGGCGGATCGCCGAGCCGTAGGCGATCACGAGGCCACCGTAGCCGTCGGCGGGCTGGCCGCCGTCCTCGTCGAAGCAATCGAGCAGGTAGATCGGAATGTCCTGCACGTCGCTACCGATCAGGCTGGGCAGCTCCATGCCGCAGACGTAGATGGCGTCGACCGGGTGGGTCGTCCGGGCGCCGGAGATCGTGCGCCCGAGCTCACGCCGGATGCGCCGTACGGCCTGATCCAGCCGGCGGCTGATCTGCAGCGGTTCCGGCTCTTCCGGATTCTCGAGGAAGACAAGTTCGCGCTCCCCGTCCTCGCCCTGCACCTGGTCCTGCGCCGCCTCGGCCTCCGGGTCGCTGGATTCCTGCTCCTCGTCGTCCGGCTTCTTCTTCGGCTCCTGGCTCAGGGCACCGATGTGAATCACGCGCATCTCGCGCACCTGGCCCGCCTCGACCACCACGACCGAGGTCGATAGCTCGCCGATATGCACGAGCAACTGAGAACTCTCCGAGGCGAAGATCTCCGCGCTCGAAGCCGCGTTGACCATCGCCGTCGTCTCGAGCTCCACCTCGAGCGGTTCGATGCCGGCGCGCTCGGTGATCTTGAGCATGCGTCCCAGCTCCGATTTGGGCACGGCCGAAACCAGCAGCTCGGAACCTTGCTCGTCCCGTGACACGGTCAGGAAATCGACGATGACGTCATCGATGTTCCACTGCGGCAGCAAGGCCTCGACCTCGTACTTCAGCACCTGGTCGATCTTCGACTGATCCGAGAACGGCAGGCGAACCCTCCGGAACGCCGCCTGACCCGAGTCGATCACCAGGCCGACGTTCTCGTGCGGGATGTTGTGTTCCTTCGCCGTGTGGCGCAGGGCAGCCGCGAACTCCGTCTCCGCGTTCTCCGGATCGCTCGGGAATTCGCCCGAGTAGTAGGCCGAGATCTGGTGCTTCTTCGGACTACCGTCGAGAACCACGATCTCGTAGCGCCGGGGCCCGATTCGAATGCCGCAAGACCTTGCCATGGTTCTATCTGAGACCGCTCGAGGGAGGTGGAGGAGTGGGTGGGATCGGGTGATCCCTCAGTCGAGGGGACCGCGCGCCAGCTGATCGAAGACCGGCCGTTTTGCGGGCGGAAGGACCTTATCACGAATGTACTGGTTGTACTCAATGCCCACACGCCGCAGCTCGGGCTCGATCGCGGACCGGTAGCTGGACAGATGATCGTTTCGGATGCGAGTGACTTCCTGCTCGTAGTGCTCGAGCAGGACTCTCAGGAGAGCGCGTCGGTCCTCGTCCAGCTCGAACTGGTCGCCGAATAGGGCCTCATAGTCGGCCAAAGCCCCGCGCTCGGCAGCGCGGGCCAGATCGCCGGCAGCGGAGCGTCCGGTCAAGATCTTGCCCGCGGCCGTCCCGGCCAGGAAGCTGATCAATGCCAGGACCGTGATCCAGACCCGGACGTTCGTCATCGGTCACGCTCTCCGGTGGCCTCGCTCGTCCCGTCGTCGTTCGGACTGCCCGCTTCAGGAGATACGTCCTCGGGCAGCGCGTTCAGCAGGTCGAGCTCGTTCAGGGCCCAGGCCTTGGAGGCGTCGTCCGCGTGCAGCTCGCCGGTACTGGGCCGCTCGGCCGTCCGGATTCCGATCGAGAATGCCATCAGCAAGGCCGCGGCCACGGCGGTCAGCTGAAGCACGAAGGACAGCATCCGGCCTTGCTCGGCCTCGCGCTCGACCGCTCCGCTGGTGACCGTCTGCTCCGCTCCGCGATCCCCCGCGAAAGCACGCCGGGCAACGCGCGCAGCGAAACCCGCCGGCACCGTGACAGGATCCCCATCGACGAACCAGGCCTTGAGGGCCTTGCCGTCCTGGGTCGTGGTGCGGCACGGGGTACATGCGAGCAGATGCTGGCGCAACGGGCCCGCCTGGGCCTCGGTGATCTCACCGTCCAGGTATCCCTGGATGAGCGGTTGGGCGTCTTGACACTTCATGATGACTTCCTCACTGGACTATTGAGGCAAGGCGAAATCGGGGTAGAGCTGTAAAAGGCGCTGCTTGAATCGGGCGCGGGCGCGGAAGATGCGCGACTCGACGGTGCCGATCGAGATCTCGAGCACGTCGGCGATGTCCTGGTAGGCCATGCTCTCGAACTCGCGCATGATCAGCACGGTGCGGAAGATCTCGGGCATGGAGTCGAGCACCGCGTAGGTGATGCTGCTGAGCTCCTCGCGCTCCAGGTTGCCGTCAGGTCGCGCGACCGCGGCCTGGGGGCTATCGAAGGCCGCTTCCGGGTCCTCGACGGCTTGAATCGGGCTGCGTCCTCGACGCTTGAGAAAGTCGAGGATCGTGTTCGTGGCGATGCGGTAGATCCAGGTGTAGAAGCTCGATTGGTGCTGGAAGGAGTCGAGCCGGCTGAACGCCTTCAAGAAGGTGTCCTGCACCAGATCCTCGACCTCGACCATGCTGCGCGTGTAGCGCCGCGCGAGCGCAAAGAGCTTGCCCTCATAGCGCTCGACGAGCAGCTGGAAGGACGCCTGGTTGCCCGCCAGGACCTCCTGTACCAGCGTCCTGTCCTCTCGGGTGGCGTTTTGCATCAAGGGCCTGACCATCACGCCTGTACCGACGTCGCCAGGCGCGCGTTATTCCCTCGGATCCGCAGTGGATGTCTCTTGGCCCACGCCGTCCAGCAGGTGCCCCATCTTGTCTCGCTTCGCACGTAAGTACTTGATGTTGCTAGGGTTAGGAGGAAGCTCCAGGGGCACCTGGTCGACCACCTCGAGCCCGTAGCCCGCCAGCCCGTGGATTTTCTTGGGGTTGTTGGTGAGCAGTTTCATCTGCCGCACCCCCAGATAATGGAGGATCTGGGCTCCGATCCCGTACTCGCGCAGGTCTGCCGGGAGCCCGAGCGCCTGGTTGGCCTCGACCGTGTCCATGCCCTGATCCTGCAGCCGATAAGCACGCAGCTTGTTGGCCAGGCCGATCCCACGCCCCTCCTGGCGCAGGTAGACCAGCACGCCGTGTTCCTCTTCACCGAGGATGCTCAAGGCCTTGTCCAGCTGCTCGCCACAGTCGCAGCGCAGGGAATGGAAGACGTCGCCCGTCAGGCACTCTGAGTGGACGCGCACCAGAACCGGGTCGTCCACGGCATCGCGCACTCCGTCGAGACCGGGCTCCGGCATCCCTACCGTCAACGCCACGTGCTGCTTCTGGTCGATGACCGACTCGAAGACGTGCGCCTTGAAGCTGCCGAAACGGGTCGGCAAGGGCACGTCGAGCTCGATCGGCTCGATCAACCGCTCGTTCTTGCGCCGCCACGCGATCAGGTCCTCGATGGTGCAGATCTTGAGGTCGTGCTTCTCGGCAAACACCTCCAGGTCCGGCATGCGTGCCATGGTTCCGTCCGCGTTCATGACCTCGCAGATCATTCCTGCGGGGCGCCCACCGGCGAGGCGCGCCAGGTCGACGATGCCCTCGGTCTGGCCGCCGCGCACCAGGACGCCGCCGTCCCTTGCTCGCAGGGGGAAGATGTGTCCCGGCTGGGCCAGGTCCTCGGCAGTCGCATCCGGGTCGCAGGCCACCTGGACCGTACGCGCGCGGTCCGCAGCGCTGATACCGGTCGTGATGCCCGTGGCTGCCTCGATCGAGACCGTGAAATTGGTGCCGTGGCGGCTCGTGTTGCGCGAGGCCTGGGGCGCGAGGCCCAGGTTGTCGCAGATGCCGCCCGAGAGCGGCAGGCAGATCAGGCCACGACCCTCGGTCGCCATGAAGTTCACGGCCTCGGGCGTGACGTGCTCGGCCAGCATGGCCAGGTCGCCCTCGTTCTCACGATTCGGATCGTCGACCAGGATGATCATCTTGCCCTGGCTTAGGTCGTCGAGGATCTCGGGGATACTGGCGATGCTCATGGCTCGTTCGGCGCTCCGCGTGCGTAGAATTCGGGTCCGGGAAAGGGCTGCGGCGAAGGTTGCCACACGGAGCCCGTCACCCGGTGATTGACCCCATATCGTAGTCCATCCAGCCCGTGCCGCGCCAATCTCCCGTGACCAGTCCCGCCCAACGCCGCCCCATCGCCCACCTGATGGCCCTCAGCCTGCTGGGTGCCTGCGCGTCCCTGCAGCCCGACGCGCCGCGCACCTCCACCGGCAGCCTGGATCGCAAGGGTGCCCTGGCCCTGATCGGCGAGCTGGAAGACGCCCGCAAGGAGGGAAACGGGCAACTGGTCCAGCTCACGCGGCACGTCGACCCGGCCGTCCGCGCACGGACGATGGTGGCCCTCGGCCGCTTGCCGCTGGCCGATTTCGGGGACGAGGTGACGAAGGCCCTGGCCTCGGGGCTGAGCGATCCGAATGCGCTCGTCCGATCGCGCGCGGCCTTCGCCCTCGGCATGCGCGCCGACCCCGAGGCCGACGACGCGCTGCTGGATGCCCTGTCCGAGACCGACGATGTCACGCGCGCGACCCTGATCGAGGCCGCCAGCAAGATCGGCACGCCGCCGCTACGCGCCGCCGTGATCGCAGCCCTCGAGGATCCCGCGCGCGTCGTGCGCATCGAGGCTGCCGTCGGGCCCCATCGATGGACGGTCGACGGCGAGACGGAGTCCGACGCCGAGATCGACGCGGCCCTGGTGAGTGTGGCCGCGATGCTCCCGCGCGCGCCCCACACGTCGTCCGCGGACGACGGATTCGAAACTGCGGATGTAATCTGGCGCGCGCTCTTCAGCCTGCAACGACGAGAGTCCGCCGCCGCGCGACAGGTGTTCATCGATCGAGCGCGCTGCGAGTCCGACGTGCTCGTGCGCCTGTTCGCGGTCAAGGGTCTGGCGCAGCTGGAAGCGGATGACAAGGTGCGCACGGAGCTCGAGCACGCGCTTCGTGACCCGGACTGGCGCGTGGTCATCGAGGCGTTGAACGGCCTCGCCACGGCTGCAGCTGTACGCTCCGTGGACGCCCTCGAGCGCACGCTGGGGCATCCGTCGGCGCATGTCCGCGCCGCGACCTTCACGGCCCTGGGCCAGCAACAGGCGAGCGATCGAATCTTCGGTCTAGTCGAAAGCGCGCGTGTGGACCGCTCGCCCTACGTGCGCGCGAGCGCCTTCGAGGCCGAAGCGCTCCTGCGCGGCGTGACCCTGGCCCCGGACCTGGAGCTCAAGATGGTCAGCAAGGATCCGCTCATGCGCGTGGCCTGTGCCCACGCGGCCGGCGAACTTCCGAGCGAGCTGGCGGTGCCCTACCTGATCACCCTGAGCGAGGACCGCAACCTGCGCGTCGCGGGAGCGGCGATCGAGGCCCTCGGCGCCCATCCGACACCCGCCGCACGTGAACGGCTGTACCGGCTGCTGCAGGGACGCGACAACGGACACCGACTCTCCGCCGTGCTGGCCCTGCGCCAGAGCCCGAACCCGGACGATCTGCCCGCCCTGCGGCGTGCGTTCGGACGCAGCGACGGCGACATCGGAGCCGAGGTCAAGTTCAACAGCCTGCTCTACGCGGAAGAGCTCGCCACGGACGAGGCGTACGCGCTGGCGCGCACGGCGCTGAAGGACGAGCACGCCTACGTGCGACAGGTGGCGTACGAGGTGCTCGAGCGTGCCGGTCGGGCGCCGCTTTCCGCGCCGACCTCCGACTGGCCCGAGCGCGTGGTGCCGATCGTCGGCAAGCAGCTACCGGACGAGAACCCGCGGGTCGAGATCAGCACGAACCGCGGCCCGATGACCTTCGAGCTCTTCGTCGATGAGGCACCCGTGCACGTCTTCAACTTCCTCGAACTCGCACGCGCGGACCACTACGACGGCCTGAACTTCCACCGCGTCGTGGCCGATTTCGTGATCCAAGGCGGCTGCTACCGCGGCGATGGGAATGGCGCCAGCCCGTGGCAGGGCGCTGCGCTGCGTCACGAGATCGGACCGCGCAAGTACGTGCGCGGTTCCCTGGGCATGCCGCGCAACCAGGACATCGAGAGCGGCGGCAGTCAGTTCTTCGTGACCCACTGCCCGACGCCCCATCTCGACGGCCGCTACACGATATTCGGAGAGCTGCGAACGGGCGCGCGGGTGCTCGATACGATCGAGGTCGGTGACGTCATCCTGGACGTGCGCCTGATCGACAACTGATCTCTGCGACGGGCTACTTCGCGTCCGCGAGAGCAGCGTACCGGCGATCCTCCGAACAGTCCGTCTCGCAGGGCAAGCCGCAGGCCTCCCAACCAGGCTCGCGAATACCACCGAGACCATCCGGCGCACCGCTGAAGCCGCCGTCCATGTTCACGAGCGTGGCGTAGCCCGCCTCGAAGAGCATCTCACAGGCGCGCGCGGAGCGCATCCCGGCCGCGCATCCGAGCACGAGCCGGTCGCCCTTGTCAAACACACCGAGGACGACATCGACGAAGCGCGGATTGGGCGTCATGCCGGTCATCGGGTCGCGCAGCAGTACCGGAATGTTGTAGGCCCCGGGGACGTGTCCGAGCACGAATTCCTCCTCCGTGCGCACGTCCAGGAATTTCCAGCCGGCGTCTTCCGACAGGATCTTCTGGGCACCCTTGGGGTCGGTCGTTTCGTAGCTCATGGGGTCGAGTTCTCCGGATCGGGGTCTGAAGGCACAGGCGCACGCAGCATACCAGGAGCGGCGTCCATTCAGCCCGGTATGCAGGCTGTGGAATAGCCGTGGAGAATGTGGAAACCTCTGGGTTGCAAATATGTAATCACCTGCAATCAAAGGGTTTACGCGACCGGGCTGCGCCGGAGTGCAATGTGAATAACCTCTCCTAATACGGGCGCGCTGGAGACCGATAACTGGATGCCAGTCCGCAGGTCTGGCCCTCCAATCGATCCCCTTCGTGCTCAGAGGCAGTCCCATGCATCGAATCCTCATTCTGGGGGCCCTGGCCCTCATGGTCGGCGGCCTTGGCGTCACGCGCCTGGTCACGCTCGAATCCCGCCTCGACCACCTGGACGAGTTCCGTCGCGAAGGACCGCGGCGCATCACAGGGCTGAGTGTGGACCTGTCACAGGTTCAGCAGGAACTGGGTCAGCTGCGGAGCGAGGTCACCGACCTGGACTCGGCCGGCGGTGACTCGCGCGAGGGGATCCTGGAGCGCATCAGAACACTGCAAGCGGAGCTCAACGCGGCTGCCCATGGCATCGCCACGCTGCGCTCCGAACACGCCTCGTTCGCCTCCGCCGACATCGACGAGCGACTGGAGCAGTTCGTCGACAACGTCGACGGTCAGTGGACCGGCCTCTCGCGCGGCCTGACCGACGCCACCGTGCTCGCCCAGCGCAACCACGCCCAGATCGGACGCCTCGACGCGGAAGCCTCGCCCGACCCGGACCAAGCCTGGCGCGACATCATGGGCCCGACGGTCCAGCTGGCGGGCTCCTCCACCGTCGGCAGCGGCGTGCTGCTCGAATCTCAGCAGACCAGGTCCAGCCCCGCCGTCCTCACCTACCGCACTCTGGTGATGACCGCCTGGCACGTCGTACGCGACATCCGCGCGGACGCCGGCGACGACGATGTCCCGATCCCGGTGTTCCTCTACTCACCGGATGGATCACGCGAACGCCACACCGCCACCCTGCTGATCCACAACGTCGCCCTCGACGTGGCCCTTCTGGAACTCAACTCGGATCGTCGTCAGCCCTACGGCGCCCATCTCGCCGCCCGCGCGCGGGTCCAGACCCCGAAGGTCTTCCAGCCTATTTACGCCGCCGGCTGCCCGCTCGGCAACGACCCCATCCCGACCCGCGGCGAGATCGCCGCCGCCCACCACGTGGTCGACGGTTCCAGCTACTGGATGATCAGCGCCCCGACCTACATCGGCAATTCCGGCGGCGGCGTGTTCGACAAGGACACCCACGAGCTGCTCGGCATCTTCTCCAAGATCTACACCCACGGAAACCTGCGCCCGACCGTCATCCCCCACATGGGATTGATGACGCCACTCAACCTGATCTACGATTGGATCGAAGAAGAGGGCCACGGTCAGCTGATGCATGACGAGAAGTCGGGCCTGTTGACGTTGCTGCTCGAGGAGTAACGGCACACCAGACCGGGGCCGTACCCACTCAGCCACGGCACGCACCACGTGCCCTGCGACAGCGTTTACGACCTCCATCAGGAGCGGCGGCAGCTACCAGGTGGTTACCGGCACCTGGTCACATGCGTCTCCGTCGACGACGTTCGGCTCGAATGAGCGTCAACCGAACGGGGACTCGCCCGGCAGAACAGCTCAGCCGGCGAGGCAGGTGTCCATGATCTCTTGCCGGACGATCGGCGCCAGGTCAGCGGTCTCGATCGTGTCGAGCTTGCAGATCGTGGCTGTTTCGCGATCGACGGGATAGAGCATGGACGTGCCCTGGTCCGACAGGCTCTCGAAGGCCAAGCCCTCGGCGACGTTTACGATGCCACAGAGTGCGGTCAGGTCGGCGGCGTCGGCGGGGCTGTGGTGCGCGCGGATGGCGCGCGTCAGGATGGAGGGGAAACCCCACTTGCGCGCCATTCGGTAACTGCACTGAGCATGATCCATGCCAAGGACAGTCTTCTCGGCGGTCAGCAGATCGACGCCATCCTCGGAGAGGGCCTTGATCTCGTCTCGCTGCTCCTCCATGAAACGATCGAGGACGATGTGCCCGATGTTCTGCAACAGACCTACGGTGTAGGCCAGGTCCTTGTTGGGGTAGCCGGAACGCTCGGCGACGTGCCGTGCAAACAGGGCCACGTGCAGGCACTCTTGCCAGAGGGTCGTGTTTGAGCGTTGGGTCGATCGGCCGTAGCCCATGAAGAACGACGAGCAACCGGTGGTCATCGCCAGGTTGGCGAGGGTGCGGGTGCCCAACCGGGTGGTCGCGTCTGCCACCGAGAGGATCGGGACGCTGGGGGCAAACTTGGCGGAGTTCGCGACCGAGAGTATCTTCGTCGTCAGGCCGGGGTCCTGTTCGAGGACCGCCGTCACCTCGCTGGAGTCGGCGTCGTTGAGAACCAGCTCGAAGACGCGAATGGCCGCGCGCGGAAAGGGCTCGATGCGCGCCACGTCCTTGAGAATTTCGGTCACCCACGCCGTCATCTGGATCCCCCTGGCAATAGCTTGCGGACCTGGCTCAACACCTCGCCCGCCGTTGATAAATGTTCCGCCCATGACCCCTCATCTACGGGTATCGGGCAGAGAGCGAGGCCGCGCTTCGCGGCGAGATAGATATCCCGTGCGCCATCGCTTCCGCCGGTCACATGGCAGAAGCCGCTGAACAGATCCTCAGCGCCGACGATGGTGTGCAGGTGCGCACCGGCGCGTTCCAGCACACGGCCCGCCTCGCCGTTCTTCAGTGAGCGAATCCCGACGACGTAGCAGATGGTCGATGGTTTGCTGGCATTACCCGGGCCGGCGTCCAGGACTCCGAGCATGCAGCTGCTGCGTACGGCTTCCAGTAACGCATCCTTGATGCTCTGTTGCCGGTACTCCTCGGTGCGTTGCACCTGAAAGAGCAGAAGCGCATAGCTCGAGTCCGTCTCGGTGCGCAGCTGCTCGAGCGTCTTGTCGATGGCGCCGAAGACCCGGTTGCGTCCCACGAGGAAGGCTCCGTCATGTTGACGCCGCCCGAATGACGAGCTCCGACGAAATTCATCCCGGCTGGCGACCGGGCGGCGCGTTGTCCTTGACCACGGCACAAGCAAGGCGATCAGACCCGTGAGGGCACCGATGATCGACACCGGGTGCTCGGTGATCACGTCGACTAGTAGCTCAAGGACGGGGGGCATGACAGGGACTCGGGGTTGAGTTTCATCGGGCAGACCCCCGTAACGCTTTAGTCGTTACTCCCGATTCCGCCGGCCTTCGACCATCCTATAGCTAGAAGTCCCGGTTTTCGGACGTCCACAGGCCCCAAGAGCGGCCCTACCTGTCCCTGCCCACGCAGCTCAGGCTAGCTCGTCGTCCGGATCGCTCGGAAGTCGCAGCGGCCGCTCGCGCCGGACCTCCCCGTCCTTGGACTGCCACTCGCCCGTGGGCAGCCTCTCGAAGTTCTCGACGTGCACGTGAACACGCTTCACACCCCGGCTACGACGCATGGATTGCTCGAGCCCATCGACCTGGCTGGACCTCACCGGTGCCTCATAGATGCTCTTGAGCTCACCGTGCAGCCGCACCGTGCCACCGGCACAGATGAGAGACACCCTGTTCGGATCGATACCGCTCTCGGTAAGCAAGGTACGCAGATCCGAACGAATCTGCGTGTCGCTGAGATTGTCCATGGCTCCTGGCTCCTGGGAAAGGGAGGGGGATACCGGATCCTTCGACCGGGCCGAGCGCCGGCCTTGAGACGGATGCGTTACGGAACCAGATTCATCGCCGCCGGGCTGGTGCAAAGGTGGTTACAAGCGCCGCGACGAAGCACCAGCCGGGCGGCGATGAACCTGGCTCCGTACCGCTAATGAATGGCTTCGAGCTGACCCCACCCTCGATTCGCAGGACCGGAGGAGGAGCCCCAGAAACAACTGAAACCAAGACTTGACCCACTGCCGTTTAGAGGTGGTTCAGTAACGCTAGTGCCAGAAATGCCGCTTGCCCGTGAAGACCATCGGAATATTCTTCTGATCGCAGGCCGCTATGACTTCGTCGTCGCGGCGGGAGCCGCCGGGCTCGACCATGCAGGTGACGCCGGCTTCGATGGCGGCTTCGACGCCGTCCGGGAAGGGGAAGAAGGCGTCGGATGCGAGGGTGGATCCGACGGCGCGGTCGCCGGCCTTCTTGGCGGCGATGTCGACGGAGTCCACGCGGCTCATCTGGCCTGCGCCGACGCCGACGACGACCCGCTCCTTGGTGAGCACGATGGCGTTCGACTTGACGTGCTTGGCGATCTTGTTGGCGAAGACGAGTTCGTCCAGCTGTGCGGCGGTCGGCGCGGCCTTGCTGACCGTCTTCATCTCCTCCGGGGTCGCCGCGTCCAGGTCGCGGTTCTGCAGGAGGAAGCCGCCCACCATCTTCTTGACCTCCACGTCGCTGGCGTCGCGACTGGCGCCACTGTGCTCGCCGCAGGCCAGCAGGCGCACACTCTTGCCCCACTTGGGCTTGGTGGTCAACAGCTCGAGAGCATCCGCGTCGAATGAGGGTGCAATGATGGCTTCCACGAAGCGGCCGCCGGACACCAGGAAGTCGGCGCAGCCCAGGGTGAGGGGGCGGGTGAAGCCCAGGACCGAGCCGAAGGCCGACAGGGGGTCGCCGGACCAGGCGTCTTCGAGGGCCTGCTCGATCGACTCGGAGGTCGCGGCGCCGCAGGGGTTGGTGTGCTTGAGGACGCACACGAAGGGCTCGTCGAATTCCTTGGCCAGGGACAGGGCCGCGTCCAGGTCCACGATGTTGTTGTAGGACAGCGCCTTGCCCGAGAGGACCTCCGCGGTCGCCACGCTGGGCTCACGCTGGCCACCGGTGCTGTAGAAGGCCGCGGTCTGATGCGGGTTCTCGCCGTAACGCAGCTCGCTGACCTTGTTGCCGGCCAGGCTGAACGTCGGCGGGAAGCCCGGCTCGGCGACCTCGTCAGCCACGTCGCTCTCGAGCAGCCAGCGACTGATGACACTGTCGTAGCGAGCCGTCTGGGCGAAGGCCTTCTGGGCCAGGTTGCGGCGCAGCTTGTCGGAGAGCTGACCTTCGTTCTTCTCGAGTTCGTCGAGCACCGCGCCGTAGTCGCCGGGGTCGGTGACGACGCCCACGAAACGATGGTTCTTCGCGGCCGAGCGCACCATGCTCGGCCCACCGATATCGATCTGCTCCACGGCTTCGGGGCGGGTCACGCCCTCGCGTGCCACGGTCTCCTCGAACGGATAGAGGTTCACGACGACCAGGTCGATGCCCTCGATGCCGTGCTCGGCCATGGCATCCGTGTGCTCGCTCGCGTCGCGCAGGGCGAGAATGCCACCGTGGATCTTCGGGTGCAGCGTCTTGACGCGCCCGTTCATCATCTCCGGGAATCCCGTGTAGGACGCGACCTCGCGCACCGGAATTCCGGCGTCATGGAGCACCCGATAGGTCCCTCCAGTCGAGAGCAAATCGATTCCCATCTGGGAGAGGCAACGGGCGAAGCCCTCGAGGCCGGACTTGTCTGAAACGCTCAGGAGAGCTCTCTGCACGCGCGTGGTCATGATCTTGCTCGGTCGCTTCGCGGTGGAATCGGTCATTTCGGGCGCCGGACCAGGCAGGAACGCGCGCTCTGATTAAGGGGGGAAATGGGAGTGTACCGCGGGCCAGAGCCGATGCTACTGGTGCCCCCCCGGAAGTGCCGGGCCGGCCGAACATTGCGCCGTGGTCCACCGCGCGCGGCATGCCCGGCGGCCCTCCATCGCGGAGCGCGCTGTGCTCCCTTGACCCCGTCACACAACCCGAGGCAGCCCAACCGACACCGTGCATCCCAAGGACAGCTCCCCCGCCAACCGCGCCCGCGTCAGGACCCCGGGCATTGCGACCCTGCTAGCTGCGCTGAGCCTTCTGGCCGCGCTCCCGGGGGGCGCCTGCTCACCTTCCGACGAACGACCTCCCCCGGAGTTCGGGCAGGTTCGCCGTCTCACGATGGAGCCCGCGGAGCGAGATCTCGACGACCGCCCCCGCCTCGCGATCGTAGCGATCTTCGACCCCCTTGAGGAGCGAGATCGGTGGACCCTCACGTACGACAAGGCACGGGTCAAGAGCAAGCGCACGGCCATGCAGTCGGCCCCGATCCTGTGGATCGAGGGCACGACCCCGCAGCTGGCGCGCAAGCTCGAGGGCGTCGGTGAGTTCAACCAGATCGCCCTCTCGGTGGTTGGTACCAGCGTGAACAAGGACGTGGCCCTGAGGTTTCGCAAGGACGGCGAGACCCTGCTGTCCACCGGCAGGAAACGCTTTGGAACGCAGGATGCACAGACCGTGCTCTTTGACTTGCCTTTCCATGGCGAGGTACCGGATGAGATCGAACTGGTCTTCACCTCGGCTTGGCGCTCGACCATGCACATCATCGTCGGCATCGCATCGGTCGCGCTGTTGAAGAAGCCTCTCATCGACTGGATGCCCGACGCCGGGGAAGGTGCGGCGCTCGTACGGGTCGGACGTGAAGGGCGCCGGGCCGTGGGTCTGTCCAGCGCGGCCCCGTTGCGCGCGCGTTTCACGCCACGCGCGGGAGAACAGCTGCGATTTTCGTTCGGCGTACCGGAGATCTTTCAGCGCCCAGGCGCAGCGGCCTCCTTCCGCGTCCACCTGAGCGCGGAGGATCACAGCATCGAGAGGAGCTTCGAGGTTGCGGACCAGGTAACCCCGATCTGGCATGCCGCGAGCATCGACCTCAAGGCATTCGCCGAGCGCGCCACCGAACTGCGCATCACGCTGGATCCGGGGCCCGAGAACGAAGAGCGTGCGATCGCGTTCGGTGAACCGAGCCTGTCCGTTCCCATGGACAACCCGCCGAGTGTGCTGCTCCTGACATCGGATACGCATCGCGCGGACCACATTGGAGCGGCCCCAACAGTGTCGGCATCGAGACACCCTTCCTGGACGAGCTCGCGGCCGGTGGAATGCACTTCGTCGATTGCTGGTCCCCCACGAACATCACCCTGCCCGCCCACGTGTCTCTCTTCACCGGCGTGTCGCCGCGGGACACCGGTATCGTGAACAACATCTCTGCCCTGGCGCCCGACGCAATAACCCTGGCGGAGCACTTTCACGACGCGGGCTACGAGACCTTCGCCGCGGTGTCGATCACGCACCTGTCCTTCGCCACGAGCGGGCCGGGCCAGGGCTTCGACAGGATGAACGTCGCGGAACAACCGTTGGACTCCTCCGAGACCTTCGCCCTCGCAGATCGCTGGCTCAAAGCGTCGTCGCAACGCCCCGTGTTCCTGTGGATCCATGTCTTCGACGCGCACGCGCCGTACCTGCCACCGGAGGGATACCGGCGCCTGTACTACCCGAAGGACCAGGACCCCTTCGACAAGAGCCTGAAACGTCTCGGACAACGCGTGACCCCCTCGTGGCTCAAGG
This sequence comes from Planctomycetota bacterium, assembly GCA_047618565.1. Classification (GTDB taxonomy): domain Bacteria; phylum Planctomycetota; class UBA1135; order UBA1135; genus JBLHKW01. The sequence goes on along the minus strand of JBLHKW010000002.1, from coordinate 108,081 downwards.
GCCTGCGCGATCTGAAGTACCCGCAGGCGCTCTACAAGTCCGAGATCACCTACCTCGACGAGCAGATGCGCGGGTTCTACAGCGGGAGCCGGTTCGAACAGGGACTGACGGTGATGACCGCCGACCACGGGGAAGCGCTCGGAGGCCACAACATCTGGTTCGAGCACAAGGGCTTGTTTCCGAACACCCTATCGGTGCCGCTCATCATCAAGGGGCCCGGCGTCCCGCCGGGCGTCACGAGCACTTCTGCGGTGACGCTTCTGGACGTCGGGCGCACGATGCTCGACCTGTGCGATCTCGAGAGCGCCGTGCATCCGGGTCGCAACCTGCTCGAGCTGCACGAGACGCCCTCGGACCAGCCACGTTTCTCGCTGGCCGCGCACGGAGCCGAGGCCTCGGTCACGCTCGGGCCGTGGCACCTCATGTTGCACATCGTGCCTCCCTCCGATTCCCGCTACGAGACACACCAGGTACGGCTCTATCACCTCGAACGGGATCCGGCCTGCCTGGAGGATCTCGTCGCATCGGAGTCCGCGCGCTCTGCCCGCCTACGCACGCTGCTCGTCGACTGGCTCGTGAGCGCTCGGCCCGTCGGCTGGAACGTGCTGGAGACCGAAGCCCTCGACGCGGACGAGCTCGAGGCGCTCGAGAGCCTCGGCTACGCGGCCGGTGAAAGAAACACGCGCAGCAACGAGTGGTTCGACGCCGCGTGTGAGTGCGAACGCTGCTGGCCCTACCACTGACCGCGATGCGTAACCTGGCGCAGGCCTCGTGGTCAGCGGCTGGCCTGAGCGTTGCGCTCGGCGTTGAGCATGCTATCCCCGTAGCTCGCGGGATAGGTCATCCCGGTCGTGTGGCACCAGCCTGGGATATGACCCAGGCCATGGCCGCCGGGCAACTGCCCGCGGAGACGTTCGACCGTCCCGTCGTTGTCGTCGTCATCCAGGAACAGGTTCGCCAGGGAACTGCAGGCGCTCCCGGCATCGGTCGTGGTCCAGTAGTACACCTCGTCGCGCGCCCAACTCGGGATGCCGGCCAGCCACATGGCCGCGCCCGAGACACTCAGGTCGAAGTTCGTGCCGCACGCAAATCCGCCGAGGTCCGCCAGTGGCGTGCCCTGGTATGGAGTGGCGAGCGTCTGGATCCGGCGCGCACCCTGGGCCGCGTCCAGACCACTGGAGTAGTAGGTGTAGAGGTGCAATGCCGCCGCGCCGCCCTGGCTATGGGCCAGGACACCGAACGAGGACAGGGCACTGCCATGGGCGAGCATCAGCTGGGCAAACTGATCGTGGCTGCGGTTCTGGTTCGGGTCGAGGAACTCGAGCTTGGGCTCGTCGAAATCGGCCGCGGGCCAGATGCTCCCGCCGGAGCAGTAGCCGTGCACCAGCATCAGTGAGCCGCCCTGTGGCAACGAACGCCGACTTGCGGGCCCGGCGCTGGAGCGCGTGGATGGACCCATCAACATGTCGCTCGTGATCGTGGGCCGTGCGCCAGAGGCGTTCGCGGGCAGGGCCGTGGGCGCCAGCGAGATCGACGCGATAAAGTCGTGGAGTACGTGGGTGTCCGGGTCCTGAACACGCAGCTCACGTAGTTCGAGGTCGTGCAGGGTCCCCGCCCGGGCGAGCCAGCGGCCGTCGAGCGCGAGCGAGAGCAGCGCGGAGCCATTGGCTGCATTTCGCTGCGGCGTGACGATGCGACTGAGCCACGCCACGGGCACGACCGTGCCGCGTGCGTCCAGACCCCAGACCTCGCCCGAAACATGGAGTCGCTCCACATCCCGGAACAGCTGCGCGCCGATGTCGAGCAACAGGGACCGATCGTCGACGACCCGCGTCGTGACCTGCCCGGTGAGCAGCAGACCGGGTTCGAGCACCGGGAATGCGTGCTGGCCGCTCAACGCGATGGGCTGGCCGTCCACAGTCCGACCGCGCAGGGTCGCGACCGCTCGCATGTCGCCGGAGAGACCGCGCGGCAGGTACGCACCGAAGCGTCCATCCCCGGCGTCCCCGTCGTCATGGCGACCATCGTCGAGCATCACCACGTCGGTACGACCCCAGGACGATTCCAGGCTGAGCACTGCCTCTTCGACCACGCCCAGGAGCGGCGACGCTGGCGCGGCGCTCGAATCCACGAGGTAGGCTGCGATCCCGATCGGGCCATCGCTCAGCAAGCGGTAGGTGGTGAGGTGGCTGACCAACCTGAACGGACCGCCGTGCGAGAGCAGAACCCGGCCGCGGGGAGCGCGTTCTCCACGGGCCTTCGGGGCGCTGATGCGCAGGCGCCATTGGCCGTCGGCCGGCGCGCCGCCCGGGTGAACCTGAATGCCCTCGACGCGCACCGGCCCCGCACCCGCGGGCATGTCGCCCACGATGATCGATGCCATGTCCTCCGCGATGAGGCTGGCGACACCCGCCCACTCACCGGCCGGCCGGCGCAGGTCGATGGTCCACTCCTCATGGTGGGTTCCCATCGGAACGAGGGTGAACGCCTGCCCGCGAACCGTCGGCATCGAGACGTCGAAGACCCAGCGCCCATCGCGCAGTTCGAAGTCCACGGGGATCAACGTCGTCCTGGACCGAAGCGCAGCCGCCGCCGGATCGGGCCAGTCCACGAGGCCCGCGTGAATGTCCTCTGGAGCGGCGCTCACCTGACGGGTCGCGGGCGTCTGGGTGAAGCCGGCTCCGGCCGACAGGAGCAGCGCACAGGCAGAACGAAGTCGAATCATCGGAAGTCTCCTCATGGGTCAGGTAAAGGATAGCGCGTCCCCAGAATATCGGCGAATCCACCTGGCCGCGGCAGTGCCCGACCGTTGACGCTCCGGCCCGGCTTCGACTACAAGTGCAACCCATGGGTGACGATTCGCAGGGTAGCGTGAGCTATGAGGACGTCGAGGAGGGCTACTTCGAACGCCGCGGGCTGCGCCGCTACGCGGGGGCCTGGTCGCTCTGGGCGCTCGGAGTGGGAGCCGTCATCTCGGGCGATTTCTTCGGCTGGAACTTCGGCCTCGCCGCGGGCGGATTCGGTGGCCTGCTGATCGCGACTGGCATCGTCACGCTCATGTACCTGGGCCTGTGCGACTCGATCGCGGAGATGACCTCGGCCCTGCCCCACACCGGTGGCGCGTATTCCTTCGGGCGCTCGGCCATGGGGCCATGGGGCGGCTTCATCGCGGGGCTGGCCGAGAACATGGAGTACGTGCTGACCCCCGCGGTGATCGTGGTCGGCATCGGCGGCTACCTCGGGGCGGTGTTCGGAACCCCCGACTCGTTCGAACCCGGCTGGTGGTTGATCGCGTACACGCTCTTCGTAGGTCTCAACATCTGGGGCGTCGAGGCATCCTTCCGCTTCACCGTTTTCATCACGTTCCTGGCGCTCGCCATTCTGGCCGTCTTCTACGTCGGAGCGATCGCGCACTTCGATCTGGACATGGCCCTCGACGTGGTGCCCACGGAGGGTCACTCGCGCTGGCTGCCCTTCGGATGGCCCGGAGTGCTCGCAGCCACACCCTTCGCCGTGTGGTTCTTCCTCGCCATCGAGCAGCTACCCCTGGCGGCCGAGGAAGCGCACGACCCGCAGCGCGACCTGCCGCGCGGCATTCTGCTCGGACTGTTGACCCTGATCGTGTGCGCGATCTTGACCCTGTTCCTGAACTCGGGCATCGCCCCCGGCGCCGCGGCGGTCGGGGCCAGCGACGAGCCCCTGTTCCTCGGCTTCCAGACCATCTTCGGCGTCGGCCTCGGATCGAAGCTGCTGGCGCTCGTCGCCGTGGCCGGGCTGATCGCGAGTTTCCACACGATCGTGTACGCCTACGGCCGCAACATCTACTCGCTGAGCCGCTCGGGGTACTTCCCCAGGTGGCTCTCCGTGACCCACTCGACACGCGAGACGCCGCACGTGGCGCTGATCACCGGCGCGGTCGTAGGCTTCGCCGTCGCGCTCGTGGTGCACTTCCAGCAGGCGGGCCTGGTCGGCGCCGCCCTGCTCAACATGGCCGTGTTCGGGGCCGTGATCGCCTACGTCATGCAGATGCTGGCGTTCATCAAGCTACGCCGGAACCTGCCCGACGTCGAACGCCCCTACCGGAGCCGCGGAGGCATCCCAGGAGCGTTGATCGCGGGACTCATCGCGGCCACGATCCTGGTCTACCTGTTGCTCGACGTGAGCTACCGGCCCGCGATCGTGGGCTGCCTGATCTGGTTCCTCGCGGGCCTGGGTTACTTCGCCGTACGCGGTCGCCACCGCCTGGTGCGCTCCCCCGAGGAGGAGTTCGCCATCCAGAACCGGTCGGCTCGCTAGCGCTTCCCTCACGTCAGCTCTTCTCCACCGGTATCTGGGCCAGAATTTCGAAGTGCTCCTCGCCGTGCGCGAAGGGCCTCCCGATCCATGCCTCGAAGGACGGCTGGTCGGCCGGCACGTAACCGCTCGCCGGTAGCCACGTGCGATAGAGCCAGTCGAGCGCCCGCAGCTCGAGCTCGATCGGCCCGCGCACCTCGACCTCGGCCACGAGCATGCCGGGAAAACGGATGTGACCGACCTCGCCCTCGGCCTTCATGCCCGGCACCTCGAGCCCCACGTCGTAGCGGCAATCGGCGTGCGCCACGACCTCCGGGTCATCCCACATGTAACCCAACCACTGGCCATCGGCCAGCCCGCGAGCTTCCGCCCATACGACCAGCCTACCGATGGCGTCCGCTACCGAGCCCGGACGAAAGGAGTCGAGCACGCGGATGTAGGCTACGTCGCGTGCCGGCAAGCGCCGCAGGCGCACCTCGAAATTGTCGGGATTCTCGCCGGCCGGCAGACGATCGAAGCGATGGCTCGACTGCTCGCCCGCGATCACGGCCTGCCAGTCCTCGCGCCGCTGTGTGCGGAAGGACTCGACGTCGAAGTCGCTCGGGGGCACGCCGTAACGCTGCTTGAAACTGCGCGAGAAGTCCGATGACGAGGTGAATCCACAGGCACCCGCGATGTCCGTCAGGGAACGGTGCGACTCGTAGGTCAGGAGCGACAGTGCGCGCTCGAGACGCAAGCGCTTCACGAAATGACCGAGGGTCTCCCCCATGAGCGAGCGGAAGATCCGGTGAAAGTGAAACGGGGAGAAGCACGCGGCGCGGGCGACGACCTCCAGCGAAAGTGGCTGCTCAAGATGGCCCACGATGTGGTCGATGGCGCGGTTGACGCGCTTCACATAGTCGCCCGATGTGCCCCTGGGGTCTTCTGGTTCGATGCGCAAGATATGTCAAGCGCTGCAACCGGCGCTCGGGTATTCAGTATGCCATGAAGAACTTCATCCCGTTCGCAATCGCCATCGCGTGCATCTCCTACGCAACCGGCGTCGCTGCCGAGCAATCACTGCAGTCCGCCACCGAAAGGCCGCAGAAGATGGACCTTGGCAATTTCTCCGTCAGCCTCTCCGTCAAGGACCTGGCCGCATCCACGGAGTTTTACCAGAAGCTCGGGTTTGAGATCGCAGGAGGCAAAGCGAGTCAGAACTGGCAAGTCCTGCGCAACGGAGACTGCACCATCGGCCTCTTCCACGGAATGTTCGAGGGCAACATCATGACCTTCAATCCGGGCTGGGACAGTCAGGCCGAGCCGGTCGATGAGTTCATGGACGTGCGCGTCATCCAGAAGCACTTCAAGCAGAACGGCATCGCGTTGATCACGGAGGCCGACGAGACCACGAAGGGTCCCGCTAGCCTGACCCTGGTCGACCCGGACGGCAATGCCATCCTGTTCGACCAGCACGTGCAGTAGCCCGGGCTGCGGGCCGCTGCTTACGGCGGCCCCGGCCCGATGTAGACGGGCGGAGTCGAGAACCGGCGGCCGGTAGGCGGCCGCACGAGGTCAGTCTCGAAGCAACCCTGGCCATGGGTGAAGGCGCGTAGTCGGCGATCGCTGGAAGAGATGCCCAGGTCCATGACCATGACGGCTTCCGACAATCCCAGGTGGAGCTGCACCCAGGTGCTACCGCCGTTACGGGTGACGTAGACGCCGATGTCGTTTCCGACGTAGATGTGATCGGGGTTCTGCGGGTCGACGACAACCGCGCTGGTCGGCACGTCGGGCAGGACGCCGCCATCGATGTCCGCCCAGGTGGTCCCGTAGTCGGTCGAACGGTACGCGTGTGAACTCCCGAAGCCCGACATGGTCAGGATGACCGTGGCCTCGTCCGCGGGGTCGACCGTGAGGTCGCCCGGGTAGCGATCGGGCAGGCTGCCCGTGATGTCGGTGAAGCTCGCACCGCCGTCGAGGCTGCGGAACACATGCCCACGACTCGCGCCCGGATAGGTCGCGGCGTAGATGACGTCGTCATTGTCCTGCGCGATGGCGAGCAGCAGCAGACCGTTCCCATCGAGCTCCGCTCCGCCGTTGCCGAGATCCCACGAGTTGCCGCCGTCGAACGACCGGTGCATGTAACTCGTGCCCCCGTAAAGGACCTGGGGATCCTCCTGGGAGATCAGGAAGGGCGAGATGAAGGCCACCGGACCTCCGGGGTTCGATGGAGCGATGTAGGTGAAGTTCACGCCGTCGTTGACCGACTTCGCGATGTAAAGGAACTGGGCCGTGGCGTAGACGATGCTCGAATCCGTGGGATCGATCGCACCCCAACCACCATCGCCACCCAACACGCCGCGATCCCAGTCGCCGCTTCCGCGGTAGATCGTGGTCGAGTTGTCCTGCAGCCCGCCCATGGCGAGATTCGGATCCGTCGCGTAGTTCGTACTGCCGTTGTAGAACTGCTGCGTCTGGTAGCCGCCGTTCACGCCCTCGAAGGTCTCGCCGCCGTCCGTGGAGCGGAAGACGCCCCCATCGTTGGCCAGGTAGAGGATGTTCGGATCCGTCGGGTGGTAGATGACGTCGTGGTGATCCGCGTGGGAGAAGTTCGGGGGGCCCTCGGGACCACCCGACGGAATGGCGCCGGTGAAGTAGCTTGCCCAGTCCGACTTCTGGGTAAGGGACATGCCGCCGTTCGTCGACTTCCAGGCATCGATACCGATGCACATGAGCGTGTCCACATCCGTCGGGCTGACCGCGACATCGTGAGCAAACCAGCCCTGGTAACGGGAGTAGTCCACGTTGCTGCGCAGGTTGAAGCTGTCGCCGAAGTCCGTCGAACGCATCAGCCAGGTCTGCCCCTGCGCGCTCGTGAATCCGTTGCCGATGCTGGCGAAGACAAGGTCCGGATCAGCGGGCGTCACCGCGAACTGGATCTTGCCCATGAAACTGGACGGAATACCGCCGCCGGTGGTCTGGTTCCAGTTGTCGCCTCCGTCGGTCGAGCGGTAGATGCCCCGATTTGCACTGGAGAGGTTTCCACAGGCAGCCAGAACCGTGTCCGTGCTCGTCGGGTGGATGACCAGGTCGGTGCCCATCACGACGTTGAGCTTCTGAACCCAGCTCGCGCCCGCGTCCACCGACTTGTAGATCCCGTCCGTCGTCGCGGCCCAGACCACATCCGCATCGAGCGGATCGACACGCACGGCCCACACGCCGTGCTTCTGGTTGTAGGACCAGTCGAGGCTCTTGCTCCACGTGCCGCCGCCGTCCGTCGACTTGAGAATCCCGATCCCGTAGCTGCCGCGGGTACGCCGGTCAGCGGGCAGGTCGCCCGACATCTGATGGTTGTAGACCTCGCCGGTCCCGATGTAGATCACGTTCGCATCACCCGGATCGAACGCGATGCTCGATACTCCGAGGACCGGAAACCCGGTATCGATGCGCTCCCACGCCGTGGCGCCGACCCCGCCCGTCGTACTACGCCAGAGCCCACCGCCCGCCGCGCCGGCCCAGATCGTCCCCGGGTCCCCCGGCTCGAACACGACGGTCAACGTTCGACCACCCCCGTTCGTCGGCCCGAGCGGCTCCCACGCCGCGCCCAGTGCCTGAACCCCCGTAACTCCAAACGGGTCCGTGGACACCGAATCACGCAGGCGCGTCTTCGAATACTCGTAAGCTCGACTGAACCCGCCATCGGGAATGTCGACGCCCGGATACGCGCGCGAGTCGCCCCAGAAACTCAGGCCCTCGTACGACCCGGGCGGCGTGTCCGAGTCCTCGGCCTGCTCACCGAGGTCCACGCCCCCGCGAGCGATCCAGAGCGTCGCAACCAGCACTGCCGCGCCAGTTCCGACCCACGTCAAACGTCCAGTGCCTGCCATCGTTATTCGGTTTGTCATTGCTAGATATTGGCTGCCGTTGCCCACGCGTCCTGTTTCATCCAAGTCCGTTGCGACTTGCACTCGTGCACTCCCGGAACACAGCTGCCCGCTGATGCTCCCACGCCCGAAGTGCTCCGCCAGGCCAGTGTATCGTGTCCCGAAGTTTGTAGAGGCTTCTCCTACACCTTGAGTGCCCGCTACCGACCAGCGGAGTGACTTCCCGCCATCGACCGGCCCTATCCGTGCCCCAGGCGCTCGATCAAGGGAGCGACGCGGCCTTCCGAGCAGGTCCGGAGCAGTCGTTCTCTTCGGCACGATGCGGCTTGCAATGGCGAGCTCTCTATCGCGCCAATGCGCATTCCGAACAATGTCCGGCGGAGGTGGCAGGGCCGCTTGAGCCGATCTTGGCAAGCAGGGTCACACCCCCGAATGAGTCGCTTCATGACCCGGCATGCTGATGGGACCGTCCGTGGCTGGCGTGTACTACAGATCTTCCGGCGGAGCGTGCAGGCTAATGACGCGCGTGATGCGCCAATCCTCGTTCTCCTGGCGCCAGATCATGACGAACTTCGCGGGCCTCGGAATTGTGCCGGGAGGGTTCTCGCTGCTACGGAACATGTGAAGTCCCATCTCGACGGCACCGTAACCGGGGATGGGGTGGACCTCTATGCTCCCAGGTACGAGCTCACGCGTCACCTTGCCACAGATGTTCTCCTCGATCGCGAAGAGCAGGTCTGCCTTCGACGTGGTGAGCCCACCTTGGTCGTGAAAGAATTCGAGGTCCTCCGAGAGCAACGACCCCTGTGTATCCAGATCACAGATGTTGTAGGCATCGAAGAAGCGCGCATCCAGGGCCACTATCGTGTCGTGTAGCTGCTCGTTCGCCGATTCCTGCACTGCCGACCCCTCGACCAGCTCAAAGTCCCCATCCCGTGGACCAGGTGCGATCTCCCAGCCGGGGGCCAGGTCCAGGGTCCAGCCGGTGCCTGAGAGTTTGGAGCCTTCGACTTCGAAGGGCGCGGGAAGATGCATGCGCAGGTCGGCGCACACGAGCGCGCCGCCGGGAGCATTGGCGATGCCCCAGGCATCGGACACCCAGTAGGTTCCGTAGGCCAAGCCGACGCCGTCGATGATCTCGATGCGGTTGGGGTCGAAGGAGGTGTTCGGCGTGCGGCCTCTCAGGATCAGCACGGGGCCGTCGACGAAACGCTGGCGCAGAACCGTGATCCGCAGCTGTCGCAGCTGCTCGCGCTTCGACTCCTCGGCTGCGACCTCGTCGTACCCGTAGCGATCGGCGCAATGACGCGCGGTGTCTTCCGGGTCCGTGGGTGGCTCGAAAGCGACGACCGGAGCGAGGAGCTCGGTGAGCGAGCGGCCGGCCAGGTAGTCCTCGCGCCAATGGGGGTCGTAGCCATCCATGAGCAGGCTCAGGGCGGGGCCTGTCGCGTAGGGAAACGAGCGTGTCAGCGTCTCGCGTTCGGCCAGGCGTGTGAGGGTGGTCACGATGAGATCGGCACGGGCGCGATCCGTGGGAGCGCAGAGACGAACGCCGGTGTACTCGGCCGAGCCCTCGGCACGCTCGAGCGCCTCCTCCGCGTCGCCGCTTCCGGGGAACAGGGAGCGTCGCATCGCGCGCAGTAGTAGCGCATCCGAAACGGCGTCCTCTCGCACACCGTCGCCCGCTTCCGCAGTCAAGGCGGCGGCCAAGGCGCGCGCTTCGAGGCGTAGCCAGAGGCGACCAGCGTAGGTCGCGAGATGCGCACAGGGACTCGACAACAACGAGATGCCCAGTTGCCCCTGGATGTTGTGGAACGACTCGTGCATCAGAAGCCGCACGCGCGCGACGGGCTCCGTCGGCGGCGGCCACATGAGCATGGTCCAGCGCACTCCAGCCCAATCGGTCATGAAGTTGGCGATGGCCAGATCGGCGGGGTACGTGCCTGACCAGACTCCGTCGCGCTCCGTCAGTAAGCCCTGGGCATCGCCGCGATTTGCGGCCACGGCGCGCGTGTCCGGATCGACGAAGAGGATGGGAAGGTCCATGGAAACACCCCACAACGCGCCGCCGTCCGCACGGGCGGCAGCCTGCGCCTGCGCGAACGCCGTCCGCGCGACATCGAAGTCGATCGATGGACGATCCACCTGCACCAGTACACCCGCAGCTGTGGCCGTGGGCGTCGCGAGGAGGACGAGGGCGAGGACAATGAGTCTGTTCAAGGTTTACTGCTCCAGAGCGGACTTCCGATGCTTCTTCCAGGCATCCGCATCGAGCACTTCGGTACCGACCAGCAGCATCTTACCGGACTGCATGCTGGACTCATCCGGTAGATCGATCTCGTAGTCGACGATGACCGGGTCCGTCCCCTGGCGCACCCAGAGTTCACCGCCACGGTCCTGCAAGCCCGGGCCATCGATGCTGTAGTGACGACAAGTGTGGCCGGCGCGTTCCGCATCGTCGAGGTAAGCCAGCTCGACGAACCCCTTGGGGACGAGGCGCCCGCGATACTGGTCGATCATGCCCATGAGCGCGACGCCCTCGGGATCTGCGAGGTAGCGCAGACCCATGTTCAGGCTGGCCAGGTCGAAGTCATACGTATGCCAGGGGTAGCGCTCGACATTGACCGTGAACGTGCTGCCGCCCATGACGCAGTGCAGCACATCGCCCTTCGCTTCAAGGATCGCCATGTTCTCCTCCGTGCCATCCGCGAAGACCCTCGCGGTCTCGAAGCGTGCGACCGAGAAGGTCGTCCAGTCCATGTCAGCACAGACGAGCGTGCCCACCGTGGAGCCCGTGTGGTACTTGAAGGACTCCATGCGGGAATCGCTCGCCATGTAGAGGTCCACGTGGCTGGGATTGCTCCCGTCGACGTTGGACTTTCTGTAGTGGTAGACCGTACCAACGACCTGCATGCCAGGCTTGAACGTGAAGCCATCGATCTCGGCCACCAGCGGTGACGGAGCCTGGCTCTGGAGCGGAAAAAGGGTGAGGAGCAGTGCCGTCAACATCGGTCGGGGCTCCAGAGTGGAATGCGCGTTGGGTAACAAAGGCTTTTGGGAGCTTGCGCCGACCGATCCGACTATTCCCGAAAATCCTCTCGCCGTGGCGGCGTAAGGGTCGGCGCCCGTTGGCACGACACACACACCAAGGCATGAACCCGCCCAAGTGGCGGGCAGGAGGACCCGCATGAACCGACCCAACATCGATCTGCACGCTCGTATCGACCGACTCGAACGCCAGAACCGACGGCTCGTCCGTTACGGCACCGGAGTCATCGGCACCCTGGCACTCATCACCCTCATGAGTGCCGCCGCGCCGCTCTGCAAGACGCTGCGCGCGGAACGCTTCGTGCTGGAGGACTCGCGCGGGACGCAGCGCATGGTCTTCGACGCGTACAGCACGCCGAAGCCGACCGTGACCCTGCTCGATTCCGAGGGGGACAAGTCCGCCCGGCTCCACGTCGGCGACGCCGGGTCCATCGACCTCGAGGTCTTCATGGAGGACGGGAGCTCGTCACGCACGACTCTTGGCGCCGCACCTGATCTGGAAGGGTCGGACAAGGACAGCGCCGGGGTGCACTGAGACCAGGCCCGAGGCCTTCTTCGCCTACGACGCTGTGCGCGTGAAGTGAAGTGAAACGCGCGCATGGGCCGGCGCGCTGTCAGAGCTCAACGCAGAGCAGCTCTTCCTGGCTGCGGAGCAGCAGGAGACGACCCGCGAGCGCCATCGGGGCCCACATCTGGTGGTCGCGCCGGTCCTCCACGTCAAAGAGGTTGGCCTGGGCGACCTGCTCGTAGCCGTCGGGAGCGATCTTCACGACCCGCAGGGTGCCGTTGTATCCGTCCTGGACCAGGAGGTGGTCTCCGGCCAGCAGGCTGGGGCCGCGCCCGAAGTTCGGATCGTCGCCCGTGCGCCAGCGCTCCTCACCGTCGAGGCTGAGGCAGAGCAACCCGCCCTCTGTGCGGCGATTGCGCACGTCGTTCCAGTTCTCGTTGACGACCAGGTAGAGGTTGTCCTCGTGCAGGATCGGGTTGTGGATCTGGGAGCCGCGGTCGATGTGGAAGACGGTCTCGACCTCGTATCCGTCCTCGCCCTTGGCGATCCGGTGCATCGACGATCCGCCGCGATAGCCGCCGGTCACGAAGAAGCGCTCACCGTCGACCTGGACCGGCCCGGGAATCGGGTACGGACTGCCGGGGACGGCAATCTCCCACAGGGTGGTACCGTCGGCGGGGTCGAAGCTCGAGATCGTCACCGTGCCGCCCTCGTTCATGGCATTCGGCTCCTGCTCGGGGGCAGAGATGAAGACGAGCTGCTGCTTGCCGAGCAGATCCATCACGACCGGCGTCGCATGGGTCGTGCCCAGTGGACTGGTGATCCAGGCCTCATCGCCCGTGAATCGGTCAAAGGCCACCATGCCAACCTCCTCGCCCAACGCGGTCAGGATCACCAGGTCGCCAACCAGGACCGGCGAACAGGACCAGCCATAGCCAGGCGGGATGCCACCGTAGTCCTGCTCGAGATTGATGCTCCACAGCTCTGACTGAGCCGCACGATCCAGACAGGTGACGCGTCCGTGTCCGCTGCAGATGTAGATGTGCTTGTCGGTCACCGTGGGCACGGTGCGCGAACCCGGGTAGTTCAAGCGGCCCTCGGCCTCGTAGACGAATTCCCAAAGACCTTCGCCGCTCTCAATATCGAGAACCCGCAACAGGTCGACCTCGCCGGCCTCCCGGTCGAGCAGGAACACCTCGCTTCCGTGGACCGACGCGCCACCGAAACCGGCGCCAACATCCGCGCGCCAGGCGATCTTCGGACCATCCTCCGGCCACTCGAAGTCGACGCCGCTCAAGGCGACCTTCCCGGTGCGGTCGGGACCGCCCGCCTGCGGCCAGTTCGAGGTGCCTTCACCCGACAGTGCAGTCCACGACGGTTGCGCAAGCAACATTCCGAACCCAACGCTCAACAGGCTGATCATCATCTCGTTCTTTCCTTGACGCTCGGCGCACGACGGGTCCATGGGGCGCCCAGACACAATCGCGCGAACAGGTGTACGCAGGAGCACGCAACCCGGCATTCGCCGTGTCCCTCACATGCTATCGACTGGTCGCATCCGCGGCCAACCTGCTTTGCAGCGAGCGCAATTGGATGACGATATTGAACGGACGCCTTACGCCTCGCGCGCTTTCGCGCATCCCGGTAGCCACCGACATCGAAGGTCTGCGCAGCATGATGGCCGAGCTCTCCGTCTGCGACGAGCCCTGGACAGCGCATGATCCGGCGCTCGGCAAGTCCTGATTTGCCGACTCGACTGGAGTCCTCCCGCAGTCAGTTCGAGGGGGATGTATGAAGATCGTCCTCTCGCTCATCCTGACCCTGGCAGTTGTGCTCCATCTGTCCAGGGATCCCGTGCTCGATGGCCTCGCCGGCGACCTGTCCATGGGCTACGTCGTCAGGTACTCGGGCGACGGCGGCGACGCAGACCGACTCCCGATGCTGATCGCACTGCACGGCAACGGGGACAGCGCGGCGGGCTTTCACGAGACGGACCTGTCGGGGGTGAAGGAAGCCTGTCGCATCGTCCTTCTCAAAGGCCCGCTCTCCCACGGCGGAGGCGATGCATGGCCCTGGACGTTCGAAGACCTCGAGCGCTACGGCCCCGCGCTCGACGAAGCGGCCGGGCGCCTGACGGGAGAATTCCCGACGAAGGGCAAGCCCGTGCTGCTTGGCTTTTCCGGCAGTGGAACGATGGCCTATTACCAGGCCTTGCGCCATGGCGGTCGCTACTCGCTCGTGGTACCCGTATCGGGCAGCCTGGCCATGGGTGCACCGGGCACGCCAGGGTCGGCGTCGGGTACAAAGGTCATCGCCTTCCACGGCAAGTCGGACGGGGTCATCCCGTTCATCGAAGGCGACCTCGCCACACAGACGCTCGAGGGTGATGGCCTCGACGTCACGTTCAACGAGTTCAACGGCGACCACCTGGCGTTCTTCCGCTCCATGAACGCCACGATTCTCGGCGTGGTCGATGGCGGCCTGCGCAGCGTCGCCCATTGAGCCGCTCGCTGGGCCGGCTAGCTCGCGCTCATCAGCTTCTGCTCGAACCAGCTGGCGACATCCGCACCCTGAACATCCTCGAGCGATAGCAACAGCGCGTCCGTCCTGCTGATGCGCGCGGTCACCACCCCTTGCAGCCAGTCGAGGAACTCCTCCTCACCGATCTTCGCCTCGAGCTCCTGCAGCAACACGCAGCCCTTGGTGTAGAAGACGGCCTCCGAATGGGGGCTCGTCCGCTCGATCCCGATCACGGGCGGGAGCCCACCCATCCGCCCACGCTTGCTCTCCATCAAGCGCTCGAAGGCTTCGTAGTCGCCGGAGGCACGCAACGCGAGCATGCTGCTGTACTCGGCGAAGGACTCGTTGAGCCAGTTCTCGAAGTTTGACGAGTCACCCTGGCTCCACCACAGGTGCGCGACCTCGTGGGCAAAGAACTGGAAGTACTCGGCCGTGTGCGTTTCGAAGTCGTTGCCAACGTGTAGAGCTATGTACCCCGGGCGAGCGTAACCGGACAGGCGGTCCAGGGGGCGCATCACGAGCGCCAGCCGGTGCTTGGGCGCGGGCCTCCCGAACGTCTCGTTGTACCAGCCCATGATCCAGGCGATCTGGTCTGCAACCTTGTTCGCGGGCCCGTCGTCCACATGGGTTGTAGCGATCGTCACGGTCTCGCCGTCCCGTTGAAAGTCCCTCACCTCCAGCTCCCTGGACGCAATCCAGTTCAGATCGATCGACGGATCGACCATGGAGATCCGCCACGCGCCGTCGCCTTGACGAGTTTCGCCACAACCGAACACGGTGTAGCCATCGGGCAAGGACACGTGAACCTCGGCCGTCAGCTTGCGCGCCAGGGATTCATGCATGGGAAACCACAGGACGTCCACGACGAACTCCATCCACTCGCCCTGGAAGGCTTCCGGGATGACGCCTGCGTACGCCACGCGGAACTCGAGTCCAGCGTTACGGGTCGCTTCCTTGGGGATGATCTGCAGTCGCTTCCCGGCCTTGTCCAGGAACGAGTCTCCGTGACCGAACGAGTGCGACTCGACGCCGTCGCCCTCGACCGAGGTCAAGGTGAAGTTCTTGTGCAGGTAGAAGCCGAGCTCCTGCGGAACCTCTCCGGCAGGGATGCTGTACGTGGCGACCACATCGAGATGCTCCCGCTCCGGATCGATCGTCAGGTCCAGCTCGAGATGGTCGGCGGCCATCGCCGATGTCCACAGGCAGCAGGATGCGAGGACAGGACCGGCAATACGCCAGATCGGGTACGTGGTTGCGTGCATCAGTTTCTCTTCATCTCCCCGGGGTCCGGGCTCGGCTTACAGGCTGTATTCGTAGCCGATGGTAGCCAACGTACAATTCTCTTCAATCGAGCATGCCCGTACTACCCCGCAACATACGCGACACGAGCGCCTCTCTATAATGGACGCATGGCAAACACCTCGACTTACGTGCACGGCACCGAGCCCGTGGAACAGGAGCGGCTCGCGCTCATGAATGGCATCCTGAACGCCTCGGCATTGCGCGAGTTGAACCCGCAAGTCGGATCGCGCGTGCTGGACCTGGGTGCGGGGACGGGGCTCTTCGCGCGTTGCATGGCGAATGCCGTTGGCCCGACCGGGTGCGTGCTGGCAGTCGAGCGAAGTGGCGAGCAGGTTCAGGCGGCGATGAGTGCCGCCGCGGCCGATGACGAGGCCGGGCTGGTCGATTTTCGTTGCGGGGATGCCGCAGCCCCCCCGCTCGAAGACAGCGAGTGGGGCAGCTTCGACGTCGTCCACGCGCGTTTCCTGCTGGAGCACCTGCAGAACCCGAAGGAGGTCGTGGACGTCATGCTGCGCGCGGCGCGCCCCGGAGGACGCATCGTCCTGGCCGACGACGACCACGCGGTCATGCGCATGTGGCCCGAGCCCGAGGGCATGCTCGAGCTCTGGGACCTCTACGCGCGCCAGTATGAGACCGTCGGCAACGACCCGTACGTGGGCCGCCGCCTGATCTCCCTGCTGCACCAGTCCGGGGCCGTGCGGACGCGCAACTCGATGGTCTTCTTCGGTGGCTGCGCGGACCAGGAGATCTTCCCCACGATCGTCGAGAACCTCGCGGGCGTGGTCGAGAGTGCGCGCGAGCTGATCCTCTCCAGCAATGAGATCCAGGCCGCCGAGTTCGGCCAGACGCTCGCAACTTTCCGCCGCTGGGGAGCGAGTGACGACGCCTCGATCTGGTATCCGCTCGCCTGGGCGGAGGGCTATCGACCCGAGGATTGACCCGGTCCCCGAGCGCGCGACGAAGCTTTCGGCATTGCCGCCAAGATCCTGGGCGGCGCTTCCGTTCTTCACTCGAACCGAGAGTTAGGAACACCATGCAAGACAACCTGAACCCGAACGAACTCGACATCCAGACGCCCTGCCCCAGGTCCTGGGACAGTCTCGTGGGGGATAGCAGAAAACGTTTCTGCTCCGAGTGCAGCCTGCACGTGCACAACAGCGAGGCCCTGACCCGTACCGAGGCGCGCGATCTCGTGCTGGAATCGACCGAGCGCGTCTGCATGCGTATCGTGCGCGACGACACCGGGGCGGCCGTCTACCGGGACTCGACGACCGCATGCCAGCCCGCCGCGCGAGCAGAGGGCAGCCCTATCCGAGCCCTTCCCAAGGCTGCGGGATGGATCCTGGCCGCGGGTGCCAGCTTGCTATCCGCATGCCAGGGCGAGAACTCGACGGCGGTCGACGCGCCCGTAGACGACCCCGCGTGCACGGTCCCGCAGACGGGGACCGACGGCGATCCGGCCCAGCATCGCGCGCTGCTCGGCGAAGCGGTCTTGATCGAGGAGCTGGGCGATGTGGAGGTGACCCGCGACCTCCTGATCGAGAACGACGCGGAGGAGGACGTGGCGAAGCATCCGCGTGCACCCATGGGCCGCGTCACATTCCAGGGCATGCCGCCTGTCGAGGAGTTCGTCCCCGAGGAGACTCCCCGGGACGCAGACGATACCGAGTAGACGCGGCACTCCTGTTCGGTCCGGAAACCGAACGTCGCCGACCGGCACGATCACTCCTCCGTGAGCTGCAGCGGCCGTCCCTTTTCCTGAGAGAACGCCAGCACGAATGGCATTCCGTCGAGCGACCGCAACTGGATGCCATCCCGTGTGACCGCCGTGATGAATGCACAGGCACTGCGATCGGAGCCCAGCAGAGGCCGCGTGACCGAAGTACCTCCCCGCAGACCGATCACGGTCAGCTGATCACCGGAACTCGCGCTGAACCCGCCAGCGCACGCCCCCGTCGACCAGAGCGTCGCGACCAGCTTCCGCCCAGGCACCAGGCGGACATCCCGTAGCCGCAGTCCCTGCTCTCCGTCCGCATCGACCAGCTCCCATGGATGCAGGTCGCCCATCAACTCGCCATTGGACAGCCTGTACAGCCACCACCACTCGTGCCCTGGCAGTATGTTCCCTTGCACGCGGATCACGGCGACATCCGTGGCAGCATCGGCGATCAGGCCGCGCGCCTGCGGGTAGGGCTTATAGGGTCCGCGACAGCAGCCCCGCCGACGTTGCATCACGTGCTGGTACTGGAGCAACTGTCCATGTGGATCGAGGATTGCGATCACGAGGTAACTCTGACGCCGACCCTGTTCAGACCTGCGTCCCTTGCGCGTACCGGTCAGAACGGCGGCGCCATCGTCGGTCACAAAGCCATGCTCGGGTACCAGGCCGAGCAACCTCCGCCAGCGTTCTCGCCCTCCCATCGTGCACTGAAGCTCGACCTGATCACCGATAACCTGATACGCCATCCGAGTCTCGCCATCGGTAGACACCGCTATATCGATCCACTCCGCACCCACATCGGTTCCGGAGGCGAGTGACCCGGAGGCGCCGAACAGCAGGAGCGCAATGGCCGCGATGGAGTTCATGAACCCTTCAGCGCACGGCGCGCCAGAAGGTTCAGCTCACGTCCCTACAATCCGTGCTTCTTCGTGAGGTAGTCGCTCGTCAGATGCTTGACGACGTCGAAGGGGTCGCAGTCGCTGTCCTCACCTCCCACGGGGATGGGACCGATGCGGCGCGCCACTTTCAGGGTGGCCGCATTGAGGGTGGCGTTGCGCTTGCCGATGCCCATCAATGCTCCGCCCATCGCGCCCAACACGACCCCGCGCTCCTTGGAATAGGTCTTGTTGATCTGGCTGACGTGCTTGAGGAAGAACGCGTCGTCCGGCGCAGTCTTCTTCTTGTCCTTGGAGATCTCGTACAGCAGCGAGTATCCGCAGCGACGGCGAACCCGATCCTTGCTCTCGATCCAGTCGGAGGCAAGATCCACGGCGAAAGGCACCTTTGCCAGAGGCGCGCCGCAGGTGGAGAAGACGTGCGCGAGATGACCACCCTCCAGCTGTTCGACCTGAGCCTCCGCTTGCTCGCGGGTGATCTGCTTGAGGTCGTCGACCAGCAAACCGAGGATGCGCGCGTCGTAGACACGGCTCTTCCAGAGCTGTGCCGCCAGCCGAGGATCGCGGCCCACTTCCCGGGCCAGTTTACGAAGCCGCGTCAGCCCGACTCCGAAGCTCTTCAGCCCGCCGTTGCGGGACCCGAGCTGCTCCCAGTTCGCGATGCCCCGTTCATCCTGGTTGGCCTTCAACAGGCTCAGCACCTCGGTCGCTTTCATGGGCGGTCTCCTCCAATAGGGTGTTGGCCCCCATCCTACCGCTTGAAAGCCCCCCGTGGGCCCCATGGTCATTTCCCGAGTAACGCCTGGATCTCGTCGTCGAAGCCGGTCATCTGCCAGCGGATCAGTGACATGGGAATGCAGCCGGCGTCGTTCAGGTCGGCGAAGAACTCCGACAGGACGAGCTCCTCGCCGCGCTCCTCGGACTGCTTGCTGACGTGAGCCAGCAGTCGCTCGAGCATGTACTTGCCGGTGATGTAGGACGTGCCGTATCCCGGCTGGCGCATGTACAGGTGCTGTTCGAACTGCAGCAGCTCGGGCTCGGTCGCCATCCATCCGCGCGGCGTCCACTCGACATGCACTGAACCGGCCTCTGTCATGGTCATCTCGTTCGCGTGTGCGTGGAGTGATCCCAGTCCACGTGCCGCGCGTTGTGCCAGCATGATCCATACGATCTCGCGACCGCGCGGGTTCTCGTCGTAGAGCCCCGCGTGGAGGAACATCTCCTCGACGCCGGTCGCGACACCCTCGCTGCGGTTGTCGAAGATGTTGTAGAGCAGCGGTCCACGCCGGATCGGACTCTCGTGGGGTTCATCTCGGATCTGTGCCTGGTCCCACCAGTGGTAGAAGTGGGTGAACAATGGCGTCGGATCGAGATGGGCTCCGATCCAGAAGAAGTTGCGCTGCGCCTCCGGAACGAAACCGCCCAGATGCTCACGCAGGGCGGGCTCCATGTTGGGCTTCACGGACAACACGTCCTTGTCACGCAGGAAGGCCATGAGGTGCGTGGCAGCGGCGTCGGCGCGGCGGTCGTACTCCTCCGGATTTGCCACCGGCACCAGCGCAGGCAGGTCCTTGTTGCGTTGTTCCTCCAGTCGCAACGAGGCCCAGGCGCGGTCCAGCTCGCGCTCGAGCAGACGCACCTCGTCCTCCCATGTCATCGGGAGCAGGTGCACGTTCTGCTGGTACCAGGTGTAGTGTTGCTTGCCGATGCCGGATGGACCGGTCTTCGACGGGGCCTGAGCTTCCAGCCAGCGGACGAAGCCCCGGGTCGCTTCACCCGCCGCTCCGATGGCGCTCTTCAGCTCGTCGCTCGCGCCGTCGCCCACGGTCTCGCCCAGCTGCTCGAGGTCAGTCCCCTGCCTGCTCATGTTGTGGATGCCCGCGGCCCACAGCTCGCGCGCGTTCCCCACGAGGTTGCGACTGGCCTGCTCCAGCAGGGGCGGAATGATGAGCAGCTGTGCGACGAGGCGCTGGTCGGCCTCGGAGGAAAGCGGAAACTCATAGGTCCAGAGTTCTAGCAAGCCATGGTGCGTCGGTCCCTCATGGGCCGGCGTGTCGCTCTGGTAGGGCCAGATGGTCTGGTAGAAGGCCGGATCCCGAGCCCACGGACGCAGCACACGCTGGTTGAAGTCGAACCCGTTCATCTCTGCGCGAACGATATGCCAGTCCGCGCGCTCCTCGATGGACCAGCCCGAGCGGTCGATGGCATTCAGACGCTGCTGATACGTGCGAAGCTCGTCGGCGGCGGCAGACATGCGCGCTGCCGTGTAGTCCGGCGCGCCGTCGAGTAGCGGTGCATGCTCGAAGGCACGCCATTCGGCGAAGAGAGCTTCGAGACCTGCGGTGTGCGGGGCATCGGCCTGACCGGGAGCCTGAACGGTGGGCAGCATCAGCAATAGGGCAAGCATCATCCCTTGAGCCTCGCCGCGGGCGCACCGGGTTGCAAGTGGTATGGGGTGAGCTCGTCGTAAAGAGCTACCCAAGTGCTCCCGTGACCCGGTGTGGCGACGGGCTCCAAACGTCCCTGCAAGGGAGCATCGGCGCGCGCTACGTGCTGCGCGACCGCGAGATCCCTACAACCGAACAGGGTTTTCTGAACGCCCGGACGCTTGCTGGAAGGTCCGGGTTCTTCCCGGTCACTCGGACTCGATCGGCGCCATCAGCTTCGACATGCTCGCGGCATCGGTCACGGGTGCGGCGCACGCGAAGTCCTGGCACACGTAGGCCGTCGCCTTTCCGCCGCGCGCCGTCTGGTAGAGCGTGTATCCGGCGATCTCGCATATGGCCGGCTCCTCCTCGTCCGTCGGCCGCAAGACCACGACGGCATTGGGCAGGAACGACTGGCGCAGTTTCGCCAGCATGGCCTCGGTGTCCTCGGCACCCGGAGTGCCTGCGATGACGACCTCGAACGACGGCCCCTGCTGATAGTTCAGGGCCAGCATCATCTGGGTCATCGACGCAGGATCACGGCGCGCTGCCCCAGCGAAGGCGCTCATGGTCTCGCCAGCCAGCTCCAGGTACTTCTCGTCGCCGGTGAAGCGCGAGATGCGGACCAGATTGAGGGCGGCGACCGAGTTGCCGGATGGGATCGCGCCATCGTAGGCATCCTTCGCGCGCACGATCAGCTCCTCGCCGTCGTCCGGAGCCATGAAGAAGCCGCCGCGCTCTGCGTCCCAGAAGTGCGCTATGGCCAGATCCGTGTAGGCGATGCCGGCGCGCAGGTAGGTCACGTCGAAGGTCGCCTCGTACAGGTTGAGCAGGCCCCAGGTCGCGAATGCGTAGTCCTCGAGCATGCCGGGCAAGGAGACCTGGGCACCGCGCGCGCGCTTGAACAACCGGCCCTCGTCATCGGTCAAGGTGCCCAGCATGTAATCCGCCGCACGGCGCGCGGCCTCCGTGTAACGGGGTTCGGAAAAGGCCGCGCCACCCTTTGCGAGGGCTGCGATCATCAGGCCATTCCAGTCCGTCAGGATCTTGTCGTCCTTGAACGGATGCACTCGTCGCTCGCGCACATCGAAGAGGCGCTTTCGGATGCCCTCGATCCGTTCGGCCAGCGCGCCCTGCGGGATACTCTTGGCGTCATCGAGAGCGCGACCGACACTCGGGAAGTGCAGGATGTTGTGGCCCGTACGGCGCCCCGAGCGCTCCTCCGCGAAGTTTCCCTCGCGCTTCACACCCCACAGGTTGATCGCGAAGTCGCCGTCCTCCTTGCCCAGGATTCCGATCAGCTCGTTGGCGTTCCAGAAGTAGAACAGGCCCTCCTCGCCCTCGCTATCCGCATCCTCGGCCGAGAAAAAGCCCCCACCGGGCGCCGAGAGGTCGCGCAGCACGTACTCGAAGATCTCGCACGCCGTCTGCCGGTACTCGGCCTTGCCCGTGACCTGCCAGCCTTCGATATAGGCCGCCGATAGTAGCGCCTGGTCGTAGAGCATCTTCTCGAAGTGCGGGACCAGCCACTGGCGGTCCGTCGAGTAGCGGTGGAAGCCAAAGCCCACATGATCCCAGATGCCGCCGTTGCGCATCTCGCGCAGGGTGCGCTCGACCATGTCGAGCGCCAGGCTGGAGTCCGCACCCTGGCGCGCGTGGTAGCGCATCAGGAAACGCAGGTTGTGGGGCACCGGAAACTTGGGCGCCGTGTTGAATCCACCGCGAGCGTTGTCGTAACGCGTGTTCAGGTTCTTGTAGGCGCGCTCGAGCAGGCTCGACTCGAGTGCTTTTCCGGGCGTGCCTTGCGTGGCGCTCTGCAAGCTGGCCACGAGCTTGTCGGCGTGTTCGACCACGTTCTCGCGCTGGTCCGTCCAGGCGCTCGAGATCTGTGGCAAGAGCTCCATCATGCCCGGCCGCCCGCCGGCACCGTTCTTGGGGAAGTAGGTTCCCGCAAAGAACGGCTTCTTGTCCGGAGTCATGATGACCGTCATCGGCCAGCCACCACGGCCCGTGGTCTGCTGCGTGACCGTCATGTAGACATCATCGATGTCGGGCCGCTCTTCACGATCGACCTTGATGCAGACGAAGTGCTCGTTCATGAGCGCGGCGACGGCTTCGTCCTCGAAACTCTCGTGCTCCATCACGTGGCACCAGTGACAGGTCGAGTATCCGATGGACAGGAAGACGGGCTTGCTCAGCTTCGCCGCCAGCGCGAAGGCCTCATCTCCCCAGGGAAACCAGTCCACGGGGTTACGCGCGTGTTGCCGCAGGTACGGACTGGCCTCGTGTACGAGGCGGTTGAACTCGGGGCCGCCATCAGCCGGTAGCTGGGCGATCTCCTCGGCCGTCGGCAGCGGCTTGCGGCTCTGTCCCTCGCTCGGCCCAGCGTGGATCGATGCGGAGGCGCACAGCGCCACGATCAGGAACGAGTGCAACGCCATGAACTTCGGAACGTTCACGCCGGATCACCTATCAGCTTCTTCAGGGTCTTGATCAGGTAGGGCGGCGTGACCACCCCCGAATAGCCGTCAAGGAGTGCACCATCCGCGTCGGCAAACAGCACGAACGGCAACATCATGGCGTCCTCGAGCTGGCTGGCCAGCGCCAGCACCGTCTCCTCCGCGTCGTCCGCGTCAGAGGCCAGGGCCACGAAGTGCTCCTGCAAGAGAGGTGCGACGTCCGGGCGTGGAATGACTCCCTGCACGAGGGAGCGACACTGGCCTCAGAGTTCGCGACCGAACTCTATGAAGATCCGCTTTCCCTCCCGTTCGGCCTGGGCGCGCGCTTCCGCGAAGCTCGTGTGCCAGTGCAGCGTGCCACCGTCGTCGAAATGGGGGTGTGCTTGTCGATCCGTCATGCCTGGACTCCGTGATTCGTGATCATCGCATCACCAGCAGCGAAGGCGAGGCCACCCGCCAACCCATGCCTAGCAGCCCGTTGAAAAAGTCCCGTAGCGAGACGAAGCCATCTTCGTCGCAGCAAGGAGTGCGAAGTCGAGACGGCGGAGGCGGCCCTGTAGGGCCGCTGAGCACGGCTCGACGAGCACGACGCAGCGGCGGCGGAGAGGGCGAAGTCGAGTAGGGAGTTTTTCAACGGGCTGCTAGTGACGCTTCTTCAAATAGGCTTCGATGAACTCGTCGATGTCGCCATCGAGTACGCCCTGCACGTTCCCCTTTTCGAAGTTCGTGCGATGGTCTTTCACCATCTGATAGGGGTTCATCACGTACGATCGGATCTGGTTGCCCCACGCGATCTCGCCCTTCTCTCCATAGAGCTTGGCCATCTCCGCGTCGCGCTTGCTCTCCTCGAGCTGAACCAGCTTGGCCTTCAGCAGCTTCAAGGCCATGGCCCGGTTCTTGTGCTGACTACGCTCGTTCTGGCAACGCACGACCACGCCCGTGGGAATGTGGGTCATGCGAACCGCCGACTCGGTCTTGTTGACGTGCTGGCCGCCCGCTCCACCGGCGCGCATGGTGTCGACCTTGATATCCGACTCGTTGAGCTCGATGTCGATGTCGTCCGGCACGTCGGGCGACGCATCGACGGACGCGAAGGCCGTATGGCGGCGAGCCTGACTGTCGAATGGGCTGATGCGTACGAGCCTGTGAACGCCCGACTCGGCCTTCACATAGCCGAACGCGTACGGGCCCTCGATGCACAGCGTAGCGGTGCGAATTCCGGCCTCAGGCTCCTCCGCGAGATCGACCTCGCTGACCTTGAAGCCGCGATTCTCCGCCCAGCGCACGTACATGCGCATGAGCATCGCCGCGAAATCGCAGGAGTCGACGCCGCCGGCCCCAGCACTGATCTGTAGGTAGGCGTTGCCCTTGTCATTGGGGCCGCCCAGCATCACCTGGAACTCGAGCTTGTCGATCTGCTTGGCAACCGTCGCCAGGCGTTCCTCGAGCTCTGTGAAAGCTTCACCTTCGCCTTCTTCCTCCGCCATTTCGGCGTAGAGGTCGACGTCCTCGAGCCCCTGTTCCACAGCGCGGATGGGATCGATCACCGCCCGCGCGGTCTTCATCTCCGCGATCAGCTTCTGACTCTTCTCCTGGTTGTCCCAGAAGTCGGGAGAGGCCTGGGCCTCCTCGATCTCGCCCATGCGCGTGCAGAGTGGATCGAAGTCAAAGACGCTCCTTCAGCTGACCCAGCCGGCTGAGGAATTCTTTGGCGCTTTGAACGTGGTCGCTGAGCAGGCTCATGATGTCGGCGAATTCTAGTCTCCGCCCACCGGAAGCCTGCGCCCTTCGTGTATTTTTTGCCCCATGCTGATCGACCGACCCATCATCGAGGGACGCCTGCTCAAGCGCTACAAGCGCTTCCTGGCGGACATCGAGCTGCCCGGCGGCGAGACCCTCACCGCCCATTGCCCCAACACGGGCACATTGCTCGGCTGCACCCCTGAGGGCGCGCGCACGATCCTGCGCGACAGCCAGAATCCAGCCCGCAAGCTGCGCTACACCTTCCAGACGATCGAGATCGATGGCACCTGGGTCACGGTGGACACCTCCCTGGCCAACGAGATCGTGGCCGAGGCCATCGGCGCGGGATCCGTCCCCGAACTCACGGGCTACGCTGGTCTGCGGCGCGAGGTGCGCTATGGAACGGGCAGCCGCATCGACATCCTGCTCGAGGACGACGGGCGCCCAGCCTGCTACGTCGAGGTCAAGAGCACGACCCTGGTGCGCGACGGCCACGCGTCCTTCCCCGACGCGGTCACCAAGCGTGGCCAGAAGCACCTGGTCGAGCTGGAGGGCGTGGTCCAGGCCGGCGGCCGTGGCGTGATCTTCTTCTGCGTGTCCCGCGACGACGTGGAGAGCTTCGGACCCGCCGACGACATCGACCCGGTGTACGGTCGGATGCTGCGACACGCCGTTGCCAACGGCGTCGAGGCCTTCGCCTACACGACCCTGGTCCAACCAGACCGGGTCGATCTGGGTCGATCGCTGCCGATCCGACTCTGACAGCGGAGATACGGAGCCCGGGCAATCTCCACCACATGGCGGAGAGTTGCATTCGCTTGCTGGCCGGCTAGGGCCATGTGGTGGAGATTGCCCGGGCTCCGTATTTCCTTGCCCGGGCTCCGTATTTCCTCCCCCACCAGGCTAGATCGTCGCCCCGAAGCCGTCCGTCGCGGCCTCGGAGTTCTCGTCGATGGGGTACTGGGGTCCGCCAGGGCCACCGATCGAAGTCAATTCCGGGTCGTCCGATCTGGGGCGGATGGCGTGCACGACGTGTAACGCGGCGTGGTACTTGGCGCCACGACCGAGCTCGCGTAACAGAACGGCCAGCTGGCCGAGCAGGAACAGGGCCAGGACCAGGAACACGGAGTTCCCGTGCCCGAGCTGCCAACCGATAGCGCGCACCGACCAGCCCAAAGCCAGGGTCACGAACAAGGCCTCGAACACGAACAGTGCGATCAGCGGACGCAAGGTACGAATCGGGTGGCGCAGGATCATGCCGAGGGCGCCGAGCAGGGCTGTGAAGGCCGAGTAGCGTGACAGATAGGCCATGCGCGTGCGCGCATAGGTCCCGCAGGCCATGAAAAACGCGAAACCCAGACCGAACAGCAGGTCGCGCGCCCAGCCCAGGGCGACCACGTGCAGCTCGGAGTCCATCGTGTAGAGATCACCCTGATCGTACTCCGGTACGCGCAGCC
Organism: Planctomycetota bacterium; assembly: GCA_047618565.1. Taxonomy (GTDB): domain Bacteria; phylum Planctomycetota; class UBA1135; order UBA1135; genus JBLHKW01. The sequence continues at coordinate 81,843 of JBLHKW010000002.1, read as the reverse complement.
AGCGTGTCAGCACGAACGTGTCCCAGGGATCCTCGTAGAAGAGCCAGTACCAGCCACCGAGGAGCAGCATCAAGAGCAGCCAGAGACGGAAGAAGCGTGCGAAGTGGCGTGCACCGCCCCCGAGGAAACGACGCAGTCGCGGGCCATCGCGACCATCGAGGAAGATGACCAGCCAGCCACCCGCCGAGAAGATTCCCAGCATGACTGCTGCCAGCGCCATCACAGCGCCGGATTGCGCGGTCTGCGAATCGAGCTGCGCGGTCGCCGCCGCCGTGTCCACGCGGAAGGTCGCCGTGAGCGACGCGATCAGCTCATCGATGGCGTACCGATGGGAAGTGCTGTCGGCGAACCAGGCCTGCCAGGGCAAGGCTAGCGCGAGGCCCATGGCGAAGAGCGCGGCCCAGGTGCTGATCCAGACGGTCGGACGCGCCGCGGCGGCCTTGATCGCCGTCCACGAACGCCCGCCGTCGGTTGAGTTATTCGTCTCCATGATCAACCGCCCGTGTTTGCGAACCAGTGCAGGATGTGCTCGTACTGGACCAGCACCCGTTCGGCCCAGCGCCACGGCATGACCTCGTCCGACTCGGCGTACCACTGATTGTCCGACATATCGGCGTCCAGAAGGATCAGCCGCTCTGGGTCGAGGATCACCGAGTGGATTTTCCTGGGCCCCGGTGGGATCGGTAGTCGCCACCACTTCACGTCGGCCTGCATCTCACGCGACCAGGTGTAGGTCTGCTCGGTGTCGTCATCGAACTTGACCAGGACATCGACCGGCAACCGCAGCGTACCCTTGCGACGCAGCAGCACGTCGAAGAGGCGTTCCTCGCCGTCGGCGAACGAACCTTCGTCGTCGAAGTCGTCCTCGTCTTCGTCCTCCTCTTCGTCCTCGTCATCCGCCTCGGCAACCTGCGCAAACGCCCCGTCCGACCCCTGGAAGAAACCAATCTCGGGCGGTGTACGGCGCTGCCCGACCTGCACGCTCCAGTCCAGCGTCCCGGTCCCGCGAAACACGTCCTCCATGTACCAGGCCATGTCGACATCCGCTCCGGCCTGGAATGCCTCGAAGAAATCGTCCGGGTACGGGTGTCGATAACGCCACTCCTTGGCGTACGAGCGCATGCCGCGCAGGAATGTCTCGCGCCCCACCAGTCCAGCCAGGGTTCTCAAGGCCGCGGCCGGGCGCGGATAACTGTTGGTCCCGTAGCTGCTCGTATCGACGAATTCCCACGAACTCGTGGTGATCGGATCCCACTCGGGGTTGCGCAGGTAGCCGGAACGGTCCGCCCAGCGCGGATCCGTGACCTGCTCGGCGAGTGTTAGCAGGGGCTGGTCCTTCCACCAGTCCATGAAGCCCGATGGCCCGAGCGGACGCAGGTTCACCAGTCCGAGCGGGATCTTGCGCATGGTGATCCAGTCCGCCCAATCGCGACCACCGGGACGCGCGGTTGCACGCCGGCCCCAGACGGGCAGGTCCGCGTACCAGGTCGCTGCGCGCGTCTCACCGTAGGCCCGATACATCGCTTCGGAGTCGGTGTACGAGTTGAACCCCTCGTCCATCCACGGGTTCTCGAACTCGTTGTTCGCAACCAATCCGTACCAGAACTGGTGGCCGGCCTCGTGCACGGTCACGCCTTCGGGACGGTGCATGCGCGGCGAGGTGAACAGGCGCGTACCGCAGGTGAATAAGGTCGGATACTCCATGCCCCCCGCAGCGTGGCCGCCCCAGGCCGGATCGACCACCGTGATCTGCTCGTAGGGATACTCGCCGAACCACAGGCCGTAGAAGAACAGCGCGGCGCAGGTGGCTTCAAAGTGACGCTGCCACTGACTCTCGCGCTCCGGCTGGATCAACACGCGCACCTTGACGTCGCGCGTCCGGGCCTGGCCCAGCACGCCCTCACCGGCCGCCGCCAGGGAGCGCTCGACCTCGGCCACGTCATCGGCGAAACGTGTGGCCCAGGCGTCAAAGCTGAAGACCTCATCCCGCACTACGTAGCCGGGGTCCGCGGTCCACGTGAAGTCGTGCACCAGGGGCGACTTGCCGGTCCAGTCGACGCGTTCGCGATCGGCGAGTGACGGCGCCAGGAATCGTGTGCGTACGCGACCGTCCGCCACGATGGGCTCACCCGCCTGCACCCCCGATGCTCCGACCTTGCCCGCGTACTCCTCGGGCAGATCCAGGGTCACGTCGTAGGTGCCGAAGTTCGAGTAGAACTCGCTGCTGTAGTGGAACTGGTGGCAGTTCCAGCCGGCGGCGCCCTCGAAGACGCCCAGCTTGGGAAACCACTGTGCGATGAAGAGGAAGCGGTCCTTGTAGCCCGTCCGGCGCTGGACCTGGGGCAACTGAGAGGCCCACTCGAGCTCGATGGTGATCGACGCCCCCGGCTCGACCGGCTGCGGCAGGGGAATGCGAATCACGGTGCGGTCTTCTCCGCGGCCGTCGTCGGGTTGACCGAATTCGAGCTGATCGACCAGTTCCGTGCCCCCGACCTTCACGGAGGTGACCCGCTGCCAGCCCCAGCCGCGCTCCATCTTGCCGCCACGGCGCACCTTGCCCTTGCCCTCCCACAGGTGCGTGGAGCGGTTGTTGGAGAAGGCGTTTATATAAAGGTGGAACCAGAGGTCGCTGGCCGCGGCCGAGGTGCGGTTCGTCCAGGTGATCGTTTCGCGCCCGTCGAGGACCTTGGTCTCCCCATCGACACGGGCCTCGATCACGTAGTCGACCCGCGACGAGCGGTCGTCCGCCTGCCCCTGGCCCAGCAATGGTGCCCCCAGGAGGCACGCCAGGAACCCGATCAGCCATGCCCCACGGGGCCCAGAGCGCATTTGCGAACCCATGCCAGCATCATGCGAGCGGTTCCCAGGTTGCACAAGGCGTGGAGGGCCGTGGCCCTGGCTTTCGTGTTCGATGTCGGAAAGAAAGCCGACTGACTGGCTTCGGTGGGGTTCGGGACGAGCGCTACAGGCCGCTCCCGCCGCGAAGCGGCCGCTGGGCTTGCTCCCCCACCAACACCAGACCCAGGCCGTTCGGAAAATTGGGCCCTGATTGGGTCGGCAGGACCCTCTTCAGGGAATTTCTCCATAAAACGTTCATGCTGGCCCTGAGGCACCCGATAACACTTCGGGGCCCATTCGCCGGGCTCCGACAGGAGAGATCTATCATGGAAATCCACAAGCAACTGAACAGCATCACAGGGTCGAAAGACCCCGGTGCGACGGCTGGGAAGCTAGGGTCGGATATCACGGCGCCGTCGCGGGAGATCATCCGCGAAGGGTCGGATCCGGAGCGCCTGGACAAGAAGGACCGCATCGAGCTGTCCCAGACGGTCAAGAGCCTCGAGGCACAGGTGCAGAACGACACGGGATCGGCAGACCGCGCAGAACGCGTTCAGGCGCTGCGGGCGGCCTACGAAGCAGGCACATTGAACGACGCAGAGATCGTCGAGCGTGCCGCACGTGGACTTCTGAAGGACAGCTGACCCCTGACCCCCAAGCCACGATGGACCACCCGATCGCGTCAGCGACCGGTGGTCGATCGAGTGCGTTCTGGCGTCCACGCCGGGGCGCGCAAGAGGCCACACCAGGCGGCCCGACTACCCCTGACTACTCAGCGATCTGCTGGGCCAGATGGTAGGTGGCAAACTGAGCGAAGCGACGTGGCGACAGCAGGCAGAGCTTCCAGTCCACCTCCTCCAGGTCGCCCTGACCGATGCTGGCCCAGAGCTTGATGTTGTTGCGCACCCGTTGCTGGGCTCCGTCCAGGTGGACCGTCGAGTTCCAGATCACCATGCCCGTCTCCGAGACCACCATATCGAGCTGCAAGCCGATGCGCGGCGGTGAGAAGAGACGTCGATCCGTCACGGTACCGACCATCACGGCGTCCAGGTGGAAGCGCCTCGCCACGTCGATGATCGTGCGCGGCTTGTAGACGCCCCGGCGAAACGGGTCACTGGCCGGGATCTCGGCCACGTCGCTGGTATCCAGAGGGACGATCTCGAACGGAGCGACCGCACTGGCCTCGGTGAAGAACGACGCTTGCAGGTGGCGCGCCTCCTCTCCGGTCAGATCATCGCCGGTGAACGGAAGCAGTCCCACGCGCCGCAAGCGGTACGTGTCGAAATCAGCGACGACGCGCGAGCTCGCCAGGTCGGGTACCTGCGCCGTGGGTGTCATGCACCCCGTGACGAGCAGAGCGACGAGAATCGGGGTCCTCATCGAGGCCTCCGATCGGTCTCCGACGGCTGACCCGAAGCGCGCTCGGGCTCCAGCATTGAGGGATCCGAACCGAGCCTGGCACCTATCATGCCGCCCGGATCCAGCATTTCGCTCTCCGCGCGCAGCTGGCGCAACTCGGCCTGAAGACGGCCGATCTGCGCAGCCGTCAACCTGCTGGCGAGCTCGAAGCTCTGCTGCTCGGCGCGCTGCTTGTCGGCATCCAGCTCCATGGAGTGAGCCTGGACCTCGCTTACCTGGGTCACGAGCACGGCGTTCGCGGTACGTAGCTCGAGCAGGAACGCCTCCTGACGCATGACCTCGTCGAGCAGGTCGTCACGTTCGTCGACCGCCTGTTGATAGAGCTCGAGCAGGTACAGGCGTCCAGTTTCAGGACGCTCCACGTCGCGCGTATCCAGCATGCCCGGCGGCTCCAGCGGTACGGATGCCGCGCTGCTCGCCTGCTGTACCGGCGTACCGTCACGAGAGTAGAGCACGCTCGGTTCCGCGAGGCTGCGGGCCCAGGCGTCCGCCTCATCATCTACCGGAGCGGGATCGATGCGTTCGGCCTGAACGGGCTGCGCCTGGACCGGAACCGACGCGTGTGAAGACTGGGCGCAGTCGGCGTGCTGGCAGCCGCTGTCGCCGACGGGCAATGCCAGGCAGGCGGGCAGCAGCAAGCTCGAAAACGCGCCGAGGAGTAGGGCTGAGGACGTGTTCATCTGGAATTCGGTGCGGGGCTTTGGGGATCGGCGTAGTCCAGCTCCACGACGGTCGCGCTTCCGCAGGCGCAGCGCACCTCGATCGCGCGCACGACATCACCGTCACGAAGGAGTTCGATGTGGGCCTTGCCTTCGTGCTTGGGAGACGTCCCGTGGGACTTCAGTTGTTTCTTCTTGATGATGTGATTCATGTGGTGGTGGGTCAGCCGGTCACGTCGAGCGTGGCGCCTTCCTCATCGTTGGGCTTGTGGCCAATGTCATGCTCGGGATAGCGCGCCTTGGGAGCCGGGTCGCTGTGCTCGCCTTCGGCATCCGGTGGCGGTTCCTCATTCAGCGTGAAGGGCGTCCCCTTGCCACGGCCACCCTTGCGGGAGGCGGGCGCGGTGACGGCGGGAAGCCGAATGGGCTGCACTGAATCGGGCATGACTAATCTTCCCGTTGCGGTTCGCCCGTGAGGGCTCCTAGGGTCTTGTTGAGCCTGTAGAGGGCCCGGCTGTGGATCTGACTGACTCTCGATTCGGTCACGCCCAGCACCGTGCTGATTTCCTTCAGCAGCAAGTCGTCGCCGTAGTAGAGCGTGATGACTGTTTTTTCCTGTTCGGGCAGCTTCGTGATGGTCTCCACGAGCAGCTCCTTCATCTCGGCAAACTCCGCACTACCATCCGGCCCCTCGCAACGCGGGTCGGACAGCATGGCCACGAGCCCCTCGGTGGGTCCGTCGTCGAGGGACACCTGGGCTGCGCTCATGGAGCTCAGCAGGATCTCGTCGACCTCCTCTACCGTGATGGAGAGCTCCAGTGCGAGCTCCTCCGGCGATGGACGCGCTCCCCGCTCCTTCTGATAACGCTGCATCACCTCGTCCAGCGCGCGCACCCGTTCGCGGCGGCCGCGGGGCAGGAAGTCCTGCCGCCGTAGCTCGTCCAGGATCGCGCCCCGGATGCGAGAGTACGCATAGGTCGAGAATTGCAGTCCGCGGCTAGCGTCCCACGAATCCGCGGCAGCTAGCAGGCCCAGCATGCCGAATCCGTACATGTCGTCGCGGTCGAAGCTCGGTGGCAAGTCGAAGCTCAGCCGGCCAACGATGTGCTTGACGAGGGGGACGTGGTCCAGCGCCAACTTGTCACGGTCGACGTAGGAGCTCGCCGCGGTGGCTCCATTGGTGGCGCATTTTGTCGAGTTCTGGCTCTCCATATCGATCAGGCTTCGTCCATTTCTGGCGATTTACTCAACTGGTTTCTGGAGGTTCGGAGCTGGATCCCACGGATTCCCATGAGAAACCGAGATCAGGAACTGGCCTGCTGGGACGTCTGGGCCAGTAGCCAGGCAGTGGCACGCGAGATCAGACCCACCGCCAACCACGCCAGGGCGCCGCGCGCGGAGGCCTGGCTCACGGGCACATCCCACAAGAGAGAGATCAAGGCAGTCGATGCTCCGACGATGGCGGCAACACGATGGGTCAATGCGACCCAGGCGTCGCTCAAGGGAGTCGTGATCGCGGCCTTCTTGGGAGACTTCATGTGCAGCTCGCAGCAACCTTGGCCGAACAGGTGCGGCCGACGCGCTCGGCGATCTGGCCAACGCACAGAGAACCCAGGCCTTCAGGGCTGGCGACGACGAACGGGTGGCCCTGACCGGCGCTCTCGGAGATCTGTCGTGAGCGCGGCAACCATCCCGCCTGACGCGGCGAGCGCGACAGGAACCGTTCGCAGACCAGGCGCAGCTTGCGCGCGATGGCGCGGCCCTCTTCGAGGCCGTTGGCGAGGTTCACGACGACCTCGGGCGTCGGGATCTCGGCATCGATGCGCAGTCCGTGCTGATCGAGCGCCTTGATGAGCCCGTAGGCATCGGAGAGTGCGGGAACCTCCGGAGTGGTGACTACTAGCACCCTGTCGGCGCTGCGTGCGAAGACCAGGACGTCGGGACCGATCCCGGCGGCGCTGTCTCCAATCATGATGTCGAAGGACGCCGAGAGCTCTGCCAGGCCCTCCATCAGAGCCTCGCTTTGCGTCACGTCGAGGCGTCCCATGTGTTCGCTTCCCGAGCTGGCCGGTAGGACGTGCACGCCATCGGCGGACTGCACGACGCAGCTCTGCAGGGAACAGCGCCCGGAAAGCGCATCCTCGATGTTCTGCCCCGGCGGCAAGTCGAGGTGCAGGCCGACGTTGGCCAGTCCGAGGTCCAGGTCGACGATCAGCGTTCGCAGTCCGGAGCGCTGCAATTCGACAGCCAGGTTGACAGCCAGGGTTGTCTTGCCGACGCCCCCCTTGCCACCTGTCACGAGCACGAAGGGTGTCTGCAGATTGTGCTTCGGGCTTGTCACGAGATTCTCCCACGCAGGCAAAGGTCGGCGAAACGTTCGGGCGCTGCGCGGTGGAAGCGCCCATTGAAACTGGCGCCATCGGAGAGGAAGGCGACCGGCAAGCTCAGCCCCAGTACCTGCTCGAGGATCGGCCCGGGCAAGGGCACCTCGTCGAGCTTCGTGAGCACGCAGCCGACCGGCTCCAGAGGTGCCGTGAGGCGCACGGTTTCCTCGAGCGCCGCGGCGCTGTGCGCGGCCGAGAAGACCAGATAGGAATCGACACGTAGACCGGGAGGGCCGGCGTACGCCAGGCGCCCGAGGGCCAGGGTGTCTCCGCGCACGTTGCCCGACGTGTCGAGCAGCACGACATCGTGGTCACTGGCGACCTGCTTCCAGTCGAGGGTGGTGACATCCAGGCATGGCAGTCCCAGAAGCTTGGCGTAGGCCTGCAGGGTGCCTTCGAGCGGACCGCGATCGAAGGTGGTCAAGGCCACGCGTCGCCCTGCACGGGCCAGACGGGCGGCCAGCTTGGCGATGGTGGTCGTCTTCCCGACCCCGGTCGGGCCCAGGAAGGCCATGATGGGCGTCGTACCGGCCGCGGCTCGGGCACGGGCGACAGGGAACGTGGCGCCAATGACATCGGCTGCCACGTCGAGCGGATGCCCGTCCCGATCCTGGCGCGAGCGCGTCTCCTCGACCACGCGCGCCACGAACTTGGCACTGCAACCACTCATGTGCATGCGGCGCTCGACATCATCGCAGACAATGGGGCTCTGCTGAGTGCGCTCTGCTGCACCGTCGCGCAGAGTCCGTGCCGCCTCGACGCGCAATGCCTGCAGCGCCTGAACACTGCGCGGCACATCGTTCGACACGGCCAGCACTACCCGGCCGTCCTCGCCTCGACTGTGACTGATGACGACGGCCCGTTCACCGATCGCGTCGCGGGCACGCTCCAGAGCATCGCGCATGTTCTTGCCTTCAACCTGCTGAAGATCCATTTCTAGTCCTCCATCCTGACGATCGCAACGGTTTCAACGGAGCGTGCGGGCACGACCTCGTTGTAAGAGAGCACATCCAACTTCGGGAACGACGCCTGCACGAGCTCGTTCAGAAAACGACGCACGTTCGAGCGCACGAGCAGCACAACGTCCTTGCCGCCCTGGGTGGCCTGCGCCACGGACGCCCCCACCTTCTCCATCAGCTGCTGCAGAAACATCGGCGTGACTGGAGTCCCTTCGGGATCCGTCCCCATACCGACAGCCGACGCGATCTGACCCTCGATAGCCGGATCGAGCGTCACTGCGTGGACGGTCCCATCCTTGTCCGAATGCGCCTCGCAGAGCGCGCGCCCCAGACGTTGCCGCACGAGCTCCGAGAGCGCGTCCGGGTCACGGGTCTGCCCGACGTTGTCTGCGAGCACCTCCAGCACGGCCGGCATGTTCCTGATGGGGACACGCTCACGCAGCAAGTTGCGCAGCACGCGCTGGATCTCGCCCAGCCCCATCTTGTCGGGCACGAGCTCCTCGACGACCGCGGGCGCGATCTTCTTGGTGTTTTCCAGCAGCTCCTTGACGTCGTCGCGAGTCAGGATCTCGTGTAGGTTCTTGCGCAGCGTCTCTGCCAGGTGCGTGACCAGGACGCTGGTCGGATCGATGACGGTGTAGCCGAGGATCTCGGCTTCATCCTGGGTGCTCTCCTCGATCCACCAGGCGGGCAGGCCGAACGCCGGGTCGACGGTCTCGGTGCCCTGCACCGGCGCGCTCGCCTGACCGGAGTCCATGGCCAGCATCTTGGCCGGCTGCACCTCGCCCGACATGATCTCCTCGCCGCCGACCATTAGCCTGTAGACACTCGGTCCGAGCCGGATGTTGTCCTTGATGCGCACTGGCGGAAGGATCAGGCCCTCGTTCAACGCGAAGCGCCGGCGCAGCTGAGCGATATGCTCGAGGATGCCGCCGCCGCTCTTCTCCTGTACCAGGGGGATCAATCGATAGCCGATCTCGAGCGAGACGCGGTCCACCTGCAGCAACTCCCCAACGTCCTCGCCATCCGCTTCGGCCGCGGCCTCGGCCGCTCCTGCCAGAGCACCATCGGGCGAGTCGCCCTCGACCCGCGCCTCCTCGCGCGCCTGTGAGGTGGTGCTGCGCCAGACGGCCATGAGAACGATCGACAGGGCGAAGAACGGAATCTTGGGCATGCCCGGCAGCAGGCCCACCGTGAACATCATGACCGCGGCGATGAGCGTGGCCTTCGGGCGACCGCTGACCTCCGTGAACAGCTTCAGTCCGAGCGTCTCGTTGCCTGAACTCTTCGTGACGAGCACGCCGGCCGCAGTCGAGATGAACAGCGCAGGAATCTGCGACACGAGGCCGTCACCAATGGTCAGCATCGAGTAGCGGCGAGCGGCATCCGCGATCGACATGCCGTTGAAGGTGGCGATACCTATACCGCCCAGCAGGTTCAACCCGGTGATGATCAGGCCAGCGATCGCATCGCCGCGGACGAACTTCGAGGCACCGTCCATGGCTCCGTAGAACTCGGCCTCGCCACTCACCTCGGCGCGCCGCGCCTTGGCCTGATCCGCATCGATCAACCCGCCATTCAGGTCGGCATCGATCGCCATCTGCTTGCCGGGCATGGCGTCCAGCACGAAGCGCGCGGCCACCTCACTGATCCGACCGGAACCCTTCGTGATGACCACGAACTGGATGATGATCAGGATCAGGAATACGACCATTCCCACGCCCAGGTTGTTGCCTGCGACGTAGCTCCCGAAGGCCGTGATCACGCTTCCCGGCTGGCCACCCGTCAGGATCAGACGCGTACTGGCGACGTTCAGACCGAGGCGAAAGAGGGTACTGAACAGCAGGATGGTCGGAAACGTCGACAGCTCGGTGGCCGCCTTGGCGTTCATCGTCAGCACCAGCAGGAGCACTCCCGAACTGATGTTGAGGGCCAGCATCAGGTCCAGCAGCAGCGGCGGCATGGGCATGATGAGGGTCACCATCAAGCCCAGCACGCCGACGCCAAGCATGGCGTCCGAGTACTTGCGAAGGAAGGCCGCGAAGCCCGCGTCAGTTTCTAGGGTGGGTGCCATGGTCAGGCCTGGTTAGCGCTCGCTCCGCCGTGCAGGCGGTAGACGTAGGCCAGTACACCGGCCACGGCCTGGAAGAGGTCAGCGGGAATGGTGTCACCAATCTCGGTCTGTGCGTGTAGCGCGCGCGCCAGCGGCGGCGCCTCGTAAATGGGCACGCCGTGTTGCTTCGCGATCTCTCGGATCTTCAGCGCGACCTGGTCGACGCCCTTGGCCACCACACGCGGCGCGCCGAGATTGGCATCACCGCGATCGTAGGCCAGGGCCACTGCGAAGTGCGTCGGGTTCGTGATCACGACCGTCGCGTCGGGCACGTCGGCCATCATGCGGCGCGAAGCAACCTCTCGCTGGATCTGACGGATGCGCGACTTGACGTGCGGATCGCCCTCCGTGTCCTTGTTCTCATCCTTGATCTCCTTCTTGCTCATGCGCATGTCCTTGTCGTGCTGCATGCGCTGGAAGAACAGGTCCACCGCGGCGATCAGGAGCATCACCACCACGCCCGCGACGAAGGAGCGCATGAGGACGCCTCCGGTCTGCATGATCGCGGGGCGCGGATCGAGCCCGGCGAGGACTGTGACGCGCGGCATCTGCAGATTGGCGGCCACGAGAACCGCGGCGCCGATCGCACCGATCTTGAGCGCAGCCAGTCCCGTGCGCATGACCGAACGCGCGCTGAACATGCGCTTCAGGCCCTTCAAGGGGTTGAGCTTGCTTCCGTCGACCTCGAGCACCTTGGGACTGATCTGAACACCGACCTGCATGAAGGCCGTGAGGAGACCCAGCACGAGGGTAGGGATCACGATCACGGCCAGCCCGGGCAGCACGGCCTCGACAGATGTGACGATCAGGGATGCGCTGCCGGCGAGCTCCATGTTGTCCGTCGCAGCGCCCAGGCCCGTGAGGATGCGCGTCAGCACCCCGGCCGCAGCCGAGGCCACCTGGCCCCCTCCGATGTAGATTGAACCCAACGTGCCGATCAGCATCACCGCTGCGACGCTCTCGCTGGAGTACGCCACCTGGCCCTTGTCGCGACCATCCTGGCGCCGTTTCGCGGTTCCATCTTCGGTCTTGTCGTCCTTCTCAGTTCCCTCAGCCATCAGATCTCCAGCGCATCCAGGCCCGCGTCGAGCCCGTTCATGAGATGTCCGAGCAACGCCTCCATGGCGGGCACCAGGAACGGAGCGAACAGGCACATGGCGCCCATGCCGGTCACGATGCGCATGCTGAACCCGAACTCGAGGATGTTCAGCTGCGGCACCGCTCGCGAAAGCAGGCCGATCAGAATCGTGACGAGCATCAGCAGCACGATGATCGGAGCTGCGAATGTCAGACCCGCGGCGAACAGCTCTCCAAAGAGCTGCACGATCAGCATCGGTAGGCTGGCGTTGAACTCGAGCCGGCCCACCGGCGCGCGTTCGTAGGATTCGATCAGGGCGCGGAACAGCCAGTGGTGACCGTTGACCGAGAGCAGTCCGATCAGAAACAGGACCTCGTAGATTCGAGAGACGAGGGGCGTGTTCACACCACTCACGGGGTCGGCGACACTCGCGGTCGCAAACGCCATCTCGTGACCGATCAGGTCACCGGACACGCTGACCGCCATCACCGTCAGGTGCAAGATGAACGCCAGCCCGACTCCGATCAGCACCTCGCGCAGGGCCCACAGACCGTAGTCGAGCGGCTGGTAGCCAGCCTCGACCGGGCTGCCCACGAGCCAGAAGCTCAGAACGGCGAGCGCGCCGATCAAGGCCACCTTGTAACTACCCACGGTCGACGCACCGCCCGAGAGCGGTGAGCCCAGCACGATGGCGCTGGTGCGCACAAGGTACAGACCGAAGGATTCGACAGTGCCCGGGGGGAACATCGGTCAGCTGAGTCCGAACGTGTTGAGTTCGTCGAGGATGCGCGAGGTGAAGTCGCGCAGGATCCTGAGAGCGGGCGCCATCAGGAGCAGCGTGACGATCATCACGGCCATCATCTTCGGTACGAGCGACATGGTCTGCTCCTGCACCGAGGTCAGCGCCTGGAACAGGCTCACTGTGATGCCGACCACCAGGCCGATCATCAGCGCTGGGGCCGCGACGAGGATCGTCGTCATGAGCAGGTCGCGCGCAAGGTCGACGACTTTGAGATCGAGTTGGTCCACAGTTCAGGTCCTCAGGCAGTGATGAATGAAGTCACGAGCGACTCGCAGATGAGCCGCCAACCGTCGACCAGAACGAAGATCAGAATCTTGAAGGGCGTCGAGATCATCACCGGCGGCAGCATGAACATACCCATCGAGAGCAGCACGCTCGACACGACCAGGTCGATGACCAGGAACGGCAAGAACAGCAAGAAACCCATCTGAAAGGCCGTCTTGAGCTCGCTGAGAATGAAGGCTGGCACGACGACCATGACCGATGGGTTGGCCAGGGTCTCCGGATCGAGCACGGGGCCCGTGCCCACGCTGTCCCCATCCGCGGCGTGCACCATGCCCACGAACAGGGCCATTTCATCCTTGCGGGTGTTTGCCACCAAGAAGCCGCGCAGCTCGGTCCATGCGAGCGTGCCTGCCTCCTCGACCGACACGGTCCCGGCCTGATACGGCTCCCACGCTTGCTCGTAGACGCGCTTGCCGACCGGCTGCATCACGAAGACAGTCAGGAACAAGGCCAGCCCGATCAGCACGGGATTGGGAGGCAGCTCATTGATGGAGAGCGCCCTACGGACGAACGAGAGGACGATCACGATGCGCGTGAAGCAGGTGATCGTGATCAGGATCGCAGGCAGGAGCGAGAGCGCCGTGAGCAACAGCGCGATCTCGAGCGCCTTGGTGAAGCGGCCGGGCTGTGTGGCTGCATCCACGGCGGCCTCCTCGAGCGCCCCTTGGACGGCAACGGCGTCCGGCCCGCTGAGGGCCATGAAGAAGCCGACAAGAGCGATGAACAGAAAACGGCGGATCATCCGACAAGCTCGGTTCTACGCTCATCAGCGCTCTTGGGGATGCCCGCATTGGTGGAGTGGATGCGTTCCTGCGCATTCTCCAGCAACTGGACGAAGTCTTCCTTGGCGACCTTCGTGCCGGCCACGGGCTTGCCGGCGGGTTCGGCGCCGATGATCGAATCCAGCTCCGCGACGAGGGTGACATCACGTTCACCCAGGCCGAGCAAGAAGGTACGGTCGTAGCATCGCACCACGCCCAGGCGCTGCTTGCCCCCGAGCGGAAGCACGTCGACAAGCCGTAGAGAGCGCCCCGACGCGCGACGCTTCAAGCTGGCGGAGAAGAGACGGCGAAAGCCGTAGCCGAGCCCGATGATCAGGAAGACGATGAGCCCGCAGACCATGAAGTAGCGGGTCAGGTCGGGGCCGTTGGCCGCGCTGGCGGCCTGGCCGAGTACGGGCGTGAGGAGACTGGGAATGATCTGCATGGGTGTGGAAACGATTTATGGAATCGTCTGCCACCATGCAAGCGGCGTGCCATGCGCCGCATCGAGCGCTCAGGGCCACGCTGAGGCCCACGTTCAGCGTCGCTGGTCAGGCCCTGTCGAGATGTTCGACAGGCGTCCCGATGCCTGTTCGAAAACTCGACACCCGGCGCGACCGGAGTTCGTCAGCCCTGGACGTCGCAGACGTCGCTGGGAGCGTCGCCGTAGAAACTGAGGCGCTTGCGAAGGTCGCGTGTGGTCTGCAACGCCTCGCCTATCTCGTCTCGCCGCTGACCGACAACGGTCGCAAGGACCGCATGCAGACGCGTCATCTCCTCGAGCTTGCCGCGCAGCTGGCCAACCTCGTCCCGCGCGACACGGCCCTGGAGCTGGTCCACCGGTCCGAGGTCCGCAAACTCGTCCTCCAGGCACTTCCAGGCCGCACGAAAGCCCTCATCGGCCGGTGTGGCCGACTCCAGCGCTTCCAGACAGGCCTCCATCCAGTGGCGGACCTTGACCAGCCCGCCGAACACGATGTGAGACTCGCTCATTGCTCCGAGGTGATCTCGACCTCTTTCCAGGCCTCGCCGAGGGTCGTCAGGATCTTGCGCGCGCTGGCCAGTGGCTCGGTGGTCTGGTTGCGCATGGCGTCGATCAGACAGCTCTCGACGAACAGATAGAGGTTCTCGAGGTTCTCGCACAGTGACGGATCGGCATCCGCCACCAGAGCCAGACGGAGTTCCGTCACGATCTGGTCGGTACGCGCGACACGATCCCGGAAGATGACGCTATCGGCCCCGGCCGCGATGGCCTCGGTCAGGAACCGGAGGGCCCCCTGGTAGAGCATCCGGATGATCTTGATCGGCGGAGCGTTCTCGATAGATCCCTGTCGGTACGCGTCGGCTACGGCTTTGGAGTCCATAACTCTTGTTTCAGGTTCTTGGGGTCACTGGAGGGCGTTGGCGAGAGCGGCGCCTTGGGCGTTCAGCGCTCCGATGGCTTCTTCGAGCGCGGCGTACCGACGCACAAGCGTGGCTTCGAAGATGTCCAGGCGCCGTTCCTTGGCCTCGATCTGCTCTCCGAAGCGCTTGATGTTGGATTCCAGAGCGGTCTTGCGCCCCTTGAAGAGCGACTCGAGCACCTGGCGTTCGCCTGTGTCCTGGTCGATGATCGAACCATTGAAGGTCCCGAACATGCGCTCGATACTGCGCACGAGGTTGTCCGCCAGACCATCATCGGTAGTGGTGTCGACCAGGAAGGCCGGGTCGTCGGGATCCGCCCCACCGTTGTCGAAACCGTCGCTATCCACGAACAGACCGGATAGTGCCTCGATGTTCTCCTCCATCTTGGCGTCGAAGATGGTCTCGTCGATCTCGAGGCTACCATTGCTCAGCTGCCGGATGCCGACGAGGGACAGGGTCGAGTAACCCTCGGTGTCGGCCAAAACCGTCGCGATCGGCACGTCCAGCGCACTCGAAAGGTCACGGCGCACCGACCTGAGCAGTCCATCACCGATCAGGAGCCCGCCCGCGCCCTCGGCCTCGGTGTACTTGTTCTGGTCGTTGGTGAACTTCACGACGGCATTGAAGGAGCTGATAAACTCGTCGATCTGGCTTCGTACGAGATCGCGATCCGCGTCGACCGTGATCGTCATCTCGGTCGCGCTGCTGGCGATCAGGTCCAGGCCCAGGCCCTCAATAACACCACTGAAGTCGTTGTTCGAGCGGATGACCGTCAACCCATCGATCACGGCCTCTGCGTCGCTGCCGACCGTGATGTTCGTGGCTGTCGCGTTCAGGCCGGCGATGTCCGTGGTGAGGTTCGTGATCTTGTAGGCCACGCCGCTGCTGCCGGACGCGAGCACGAGCTGATAGGACGGGCTCTCCACCGTTCCGGAGTTGACGATCGATGCGTTGACGTCGGTACCGACCGCTGCCTCGACCGCATCCAGCACCTCCGTGAGCGACGAATCGGCGGCGGTCACCGAGACCGAGTAGCTGTTGCCGTTCACATCGAAGCTGAGCGTCTGGCCGTCTGCACTCGCAAGATCCGTGGTGGAGTCCGCGACCCCGTCGAGTGCCCAGCGGTCCACTGCGGCCGTGGAGTTGACGGTCACGCTATGGGAACCGGCGACCGGCGAGCCCGTCACGCTCACGTTGGTGATGTTGTCGTGGCTGGTCGATGTCGTGAACGCGAAGAAGCTGGATGACTTGGAAAGCACCTCGGCCTTGTCCTGCAGCTCCCTTACAAGCCCTCCGAAGTCGTCGATAAGCGAGATCTTGCTGCGCGCCTCTTGCTGCTCCGCCTCGAGGGCGTTGATCGGTATGCGCTCGATAGAGACGAGCTGCGCGATGATCGCGGTGGTGTTGAGACCACTCGCAAGCCCACTGAAACTGATACCGCTACCTACTGTCATCTCAAGCTCCCTGCACCAGACATCTTCAATGAGTTATCGGGTGTGGTGAGGAAAGCTTGAGGGTGGCGAGCGGAAAACCTGCTCCATTCCCCAAGTCGGGCCCGATATGGAAATTTGTTCCACCTGGCGCTCCAGCAATCCACGCCAACTTCCGAAGGGGGCAGGGTTGACGAGAACCTTCTGCGCCCTGTTTTCGGGCCCCATCAAGAGACGCATGACACAAACGGAACGCGCTTCACAGCTCCAGCGAGCGACCCGGGACCTGGGCGTCCTGCATTACATCCTGACCTATCTGGATCGGGACTTCGGCCTGCAGCCCGTCGAGGTCCTCACGGATCTGCTCGATGACCTGAAGGCGTCGCCGACCAGCCTCCCCAACCTGAATCCCCTGCTCGATGGCCCCATCGACATGGGCACCCTGCGCGAGGGAAACCGCGCGCGCGCATCCTGGGGCAGCTTGCACGCCGAGTGCGTGAGCTGGGCGCAGACCCGTTACGGCCTCGCCGACACCAGCGCATGGGACACGGTGCTGAAGCTCCAGACCGCCGTGATGCCCGCCTGCGGCAGGGCCTATCCGGAGGCCGTGGAGGTCGCCCACGATTTCGTGGCCTGGTTCACCGCCCGCTGCCGTCACGGCCGGGAGGCTTGTTCACTGGAGTCCTACGACAGTGGACAGCTGCTAGTCCGTGACCCCTGGGGCCTCTCCAACGCATGGTCCGCCGACCGTGCCCGTGCCCACTCGTCGCGCTGGGAGCTGGATTCTCCGTTGCTGGAGGCGCGCGCGCACTACCAGGTCCCAGAGGACCAGTACTCACGCACGGCGTGATTGCGCACCGGAACAGATAGAAGGGCCCCGTGAGGGGCCCTTCTCGATGACCGGCCCTGATGAGCCGGTTACGCTACGCTACGGACTAGCCGAGCAGTGACAGCGCGATTTGCGGCGCCACGTTCGCCTGCGACAGGACCGAGGTGGCGGCCTGCTGCAGGATCGAGTTACGCGTCAGGTCCGTCGTCTCGGAAGCGATGTCGACGTCGCGGATACGACTCTCTGCAGCCGACAGGTTCTCGCGGGCGTTCAGGGTACTCGAGAGAGCACTCTGAAGACGGTTCTGGCTGGCACCCAGCGAACCACGCGCAGTGTTCACGGAACCGATCGCCGTATCGAGGGTCGCGAGAGCGGCAGTGGAGCCGCCCTGACTCGACAGGTCGAGCGAGGTGATGCCGAGGGCCGAGCCCTGGGTATCCACCGCGGCGATGGCGACGGTCTCACCACTGTTGATGCCCACCTGGATGCTCAGCGACGTCGTGTTGTCGAGCAACTGAACGCCGTTGAACGAGGTGTCGTCAGCGATACGCTCGATCTCGGTCTTGATCGCCGCGAACTCGACCTGGATCGTGTCACGGTCAGCCTGGCTGAGCGTGCCGTTGGCACTCTGGACGGCCAGCTCGCGACCACGGGTCAGGAGGCTCGACACCTCGTTGAGAGCGCCTTCGGCGGTCTGCACGAGGGAGATACCGTCCTGCGTGTTCCGCGCAGCAGCGCCGAACGACTTGATTTGACTACGCATGCGCTCGGAGATACCGAGGCCGGCGGCGTCGTCAGCGGCCGTTGCGATACGCAAACCCGATGACAGACGGGAGTAGTTCCCGTTCAAACGGCTTGAAACCGTATGCAGGTTTCGTTGCGCGGTCATGGCCGCGACGTTGGTGTTGACTCTAAGTCCCATTTAGTTTCCTTGGATAGATGCTAAAAAAGATGCGGGTACGAATAACGCTCGGGCTCCCTGGGACCGCCCGCTCGTATGGCCCCCCGCAAACGGGACGACGGAGCAAGACTTCGAGGGACTTGAGAAGCTCGAGAGTACTTGCCATCCAGGTCGGTGGCCCTGCGCGTTGCGTATCCCCGTGGCACGGGGGATCCGCCAACGATTCGCCGCAGGCGACCGGATGGTTGAATCTGATTGTTGTGAAGGAACAGGTGCGGGTTCGAGCCGCGTCGCGCTATGCGCTGGGGAACGGGGACCGCCCACGTGGACGGCCCCCCCTCAGCGATCGGCACTAGAGTGCCGCGTCTCCGTTATCCTTGGATGAGGGATAGCGCGATCTGGGGTTGGACATTGGCCTGCTGCAGGATCGATACAGCGGCTTGCTGCATGATCGAGTTCCGCGTCAGGTCCGCAGTCTCCGAAGCGATGTCTACGTCGCGGATACGACTTTCAGCTGCAGAGAGGTTCTCTCGCACGTTCAGTGTCGTGCTGAGAGCGCTCTGCATCCGGTTCTGCGCCGCGCCAAGCTGACCGCGGGCGGTATTGACTGATCCAATGGCGGTATCCAGAGTGCCCAGTGCTGCACTCGCGGCGCCCTGGCTCGTGATGTTGAGGGTGTCCACACCGAGCGTCGAGACCGTCGTATCGACAGCGTTGATCGAAACGGTCTGGCCCGCCTCGATACCGACCTGAATGTTCACGGTACCCGTGCCATCAAGGAGGGCGACGCCGTTGAACACGGCCTCGGTCGAGATCCGGGTGAGCTCGTCGATGATGGCATCGACCTCGACCTGGATCGTGTTACGGTCGGCTTGGGCCAGCGTGCCGTTGGCAGACTGGACAGACAGTTCACGAGCACGGATCAGGAGGTTTGAGACCTCGTTGAGGGCACTCTCGGCGGTTTGCGCCAAGGAGATGCCATCCTGAGTGTTCCGGGCGGCGACTCCGTAGGAGCGGATCTGGGAGCGCATTCGCTCCGAGATGGCCAGTCCAGCGGCGTCGTCGGCGGCGGAAGCGATACGCAGGCCAGATGCCAAGCGTGAGTAGTTACCTTGCAGGCGCATGGTGACATTGCCCATGTGCCGTTGGGCATTCATGGAGGCGATGTTCGTGTTTATTCGAAGGCCCATAGTTCTTTCTCTCTAGTGGTTGATGGCTGAGGTTGAGTCCGGCCCGGACAGACGTCCTTGCTGGGCTCGAGAGAGTTCTCGGAGGACCTGGGGAAAGGATGAGCCCGGGCCGGCCCTTTTTTTCACTTCACCTTTCAGCGCATCGCGACGATGGCGTTTCCCTACACAGTTAATAGCGGGCGCCCTGAGAGCGGCCGTTACGGCACCTCCCCCTGCCGCGTACCCGGAAACGCTTTCCTGCCCCATTCCCCGATGGCCCATATCCTGATCGTCGAAGCGAGCACCGACGCCCACATCGAGTGGGTCCGGATGTGTCGTTCGCAGGGCCACCGGGTGTCACGGGTAAATTCACAGGCCGCCGCCCTCGAGACCGTCAGCCTCGATACGCCCGATCTGGTGCTGCTCGACCTGGGCCTGCCCCAGGAGGCCAGCTGGCGATTGCTTGCGGACCTCACCCAGGACCCGCGTCGCGCCCGCGTCGTCGCCCATACTGCCTCGGCGACCATCGAGGACGCCGTGGCCGCCATGCGCGCCGGGGCATTCCATTTCCTGACGCAGCCCGAGGCCCTGGAGTCGGTCGAAGAGGCCATCGAACAGGCCCTCCC
Organism: Planctomycetota bacterium; assembly: GCA_047618565.1. Taxonomy (GTDB): domain Bacteria; phylum Planctomycetota; class UBA1135; order UBA1135; genus JBLHKW01. The sequence continues at coordinate 62,186 of JBLHKW010000002.1, read as the reverse complement.
GCGGGGCATCGTCGAGGTAGCCGAGGATACCGACAGCCCCATGATCGGGCAGTCGCCCGCCATTTGCCGGGTCATGGAGCAGGTTCAGCGAGTGGCCCGCGCGCCCAAGACGACGACCCTGATCACGGGCGAGTCCGGGGTGGGCAAGGAGGTCGTGGCGCGTGCGATTCACGAGGGGTCGAACCGCAGCCAGCACCCATTCGTGGCCATCAACTGCGCCGCGTTGACCGAGAGCCTCGTGGAAGCCGAGCTGTTTGGCTACGAGGCGGGCGCCTTCACCGGTGGCGACAGCAAGGGCCGCCAGGGGCTGATCGCAGCCGCAGAAGGTGGGACGCTGTTGCTCGACGAGATCGGAGAAATGCCCCTGGGCCTGCAGGCTAAGCTGCTGCGCGTGTTGCAGGAGCGCTGCTACCGACCCGTTGGGGGCAATCACGACCTGCCCATGGACGTGCGCATCGTCGCGTCCACAAACCGTGACCTGCTTGAAATGGTCGAAGCAGGCGGTTTCCGCGAGGATCTGTACTACCGCCTGAACGTGCTCTCAATCCAGGTACCGCCCCTGCGCGAGCGTGGTGAGGACATCCCGCACCTTGCGAGCCGCTTCCTGAACGAGACTGCGCGCACACTCTCGCGTGAGTTCAGTGGGTTCACTCACGCTGCGATGAAGCTGCTGCAGGCCAATCCGTGGTCCGGGAACGTGCGTGAGCTCAAGAACGTCATCGAGCGCGCGGCCATCTTTACCGAAACCGACTGCATTGACGCCCCGGACCTGGATGCTGGCGGTGTCCCCAGTGAACACGCCCGGACAACGAACGAAGCCAGCCTGCCGCTCGATAGCCTGCGCCTGCGCGATGTGGAACAGCGTTTGATCGAGCACGTGCTGGTCGAGGTTGATGGCAATCGCAGCCGCGCCGCGCGCGAGCTCGGGATCAACCGCGCGACGCTCTACAACAAGCTGCGCGCCTACGGCATCGCCACGGCCGCGGGCTGACAGGCCAGGCGGGGCCCCAGGCCCCTCCACCCCGGACCACCTCGACGGCCTGGTCCAGCGGCACCCCGTGACGCAACAGGGTGGTGTCCTCCCCGAGTGCGATGGGTTGAAAAACCCGACACATGTCGAACTTTTGGCCATGTCCAGCGATCTCGACAGGCGCCATTTTCCGACTCAAAGGCGAAAGAATTTCTCGATTAGGGCCTTCGACCATCAAGCCTTTCCGTGTCTTGGTCGACATCCGTGCATGGCACTCGTGTTGCTTCCCCAGTAACTGCGAGCAGACATCAGCCCCATGCACGAAACCTCAATCGATCGCCAGACCGAGCGCCTCTCCATCCGCCGCCCGATGCTCGCCCTCTCGGCGTTGCGGACGGTGCTGGAAGAGATGACACAGCGCATCGATCCCGCCGAGCGCGAGCTCTGCGAACGAGCCCTCTTACGTCTCACGACCCTGTCCGTGGAAATCGATGCGCTCGCAGGGCGCGCGCTACCCACCAGCAGCGAGCCCGTACTCGCCTGCACACTGGGTGAAGTTTGCCGGGCTGCACGGCACTCACTGCCGCGTGCTCTCCGTGACCGGCTTCTGGCTTCGGCCGAGCAATCCGCCCAACCAATCCTCATCGACGATGCTCGCCTGATCGCCGGCCTGCGCGATCTGGCGCAGTCGATGTTCTCTCGGGGAGCCAACGCTGTCCTCCTGAACGCCAACCTCGAGGGCACCGATGCCGTCTTCGCCCTGATCGACGACCGTCAAGGCCCGGCCCCGACGTGCGCCGAGACCACAGCACTGGCGCTACCCGATTTCGCCAGCATGCATGGCACCGTCTCGCCGATTGGATCAGCCCATAACCCCCAGGGCGTCATCGTCCGCATTCCCGTCGCCCTGGCGCCGGAGGCGTACCTGCCCCCTATCAATACCGGGGGCGAGGCACGATGAATACCGCACCCAGGACAGCATTGATCGTGGTCGCCGACGGTGAGTCGAGGCTCGCGATGCGCTGGTGGCTGGACCGCGAAGGGTTCATCGTACGCAGCGCTACACATTTCAACAGCGCGCTGCAGATGGTCCCCGGCGATCTCCTCGTGACCGACCTGCAGTTCGGCGAGGACAGCGGATTCGACCTCCTGCGCGCCTATCAGCAGCGTGGCTTCCAGCCCTGGACCCTGGTCCTGGCCTCCCCGCTTGGAACGGTCGATGCACAGCAAGCCATGGAGCTGGGCATCCGTGGGCGACTGGATACGCCGCTCGACGCGGAGCAGTTCACGCGAGCCATGCGCGGCTTCCGTCAGCAGATACAGAACACCCAGAGCTTCGTCAGTGTCTTCGATACGACGCCCGTCGATATCGCCCAGGCACCGCGCGACGTGGCCGCCTTCGCCCTGCGTTGCGGTGTCGGCCCGGCCTGCCGCGCCCGTATCGCCGGCGTATGTGCCGACATCATCGAGAACGTGGAACGCCACGCCTATCCCCATGGCACGGGCCAGGTCGAGCTGCACGTCACCTTCGCCGATCACGAGTTCGAAGTCGTCGTGAGCGACCAGGGCATCGGTTTCGACCCGGTGCTGGTCAGCACCGGGTGCATGTCGCGTGCGCTCGATGGCGGCATTGCCCGCGCGACAGCGCTGTCCGAGGACCTGCGCATCGAGAGCGCACTCGGCAAGGGAGCCACCATCCGCGCCCGCTTCGTATCCAGCAACGTCCAGTTCGAAGACTCCGACTCGGTCGACCTCTCCGATCTCGACTTCCTGGATCCCAGCACCGCGCGCAAGGTACTCGCCTCCCTGCAGTACCAGGAAGTCGCCGACGTCTATCACCTCTCCCCGGCCCTGGCCGTCATCATCGGAAGACTGCTCGTCGGTCCCGATCCGAGACGTGCCCTGCAGATGGCAATCCGGAGCTGACATGGCGGAAAACACTGAAGAACTCGCCCAGGCTCAGCCGGGGACCGACGAGCAGGCCGTCCTGAACGAGGATCTGTTCGACTTTCCTTCCGATGAGAACTTCGCGGCCGAAATCCGACTCGCCAACGAGCTGGATGACGGTCCGAGTGACGCCCCGGATGGCGGCCTGGATGCCACCCAGGACGACGATATCTTCGACTTCGCGGGCCACGATGCGATCCTCGAATCGGAGGGAGATCTCGGCGATCTGAGCTCCGGCACGCAGATCCTCGAGAGCTTCGTCGAAGCGGATGAGGCACTGGACGATCCGCTCGCCTCCGTAGAGCCGGCATCCGAGCCACAGGCATCTGCGGCTCCGACGCCGAGCGCGCCCATCGACTCCGGGCCTCCGGCGATCGGGACGTCGGACCTCGATGAGGATCTCTTCAGCTTCAACAACCCCATCGATCCGGATACGTCCGAGCCGGCACAGCCTCTGCAGCATGAGGACCTGATCGCCAAGCGCGAGACCGTCGCCGAAGTGGTCGAGCAGCCGGCCCCGTTGGCTCAGCCGACTGCTCAACCGATTGCCCAGCACGCGGCAGCGGCACCCTCCACGGCGACCCCGACCGCGAGCGGCCTACCGCCGGTCAGCGAGGTCGCACGTCAGTCTGCAAACGAGGCGCTCGCAGTGGCTCAAGCTGCACGCCTCGCGATCCTCGCGCAACAGCCCGCGGCCACCGCTCCCGTGGCGGACACGGGCTGGAATCGGCGCATGGTCATCAGCATTGCCGCGGCATTCCTGCTGGTCAACGCCAGCCTGATCTTCATCGCCGGCCGCCTCAGCCGGTCGCTCAACAGCGCCCTCAACGGCGTTCGCGAGGACCTGACCCGTTCGATCTCGGTGGCGCAACAGGCCGACGGTAACGCACGGACATTCTCGACTGGCGGCCAGGCGCCCGAGCTCGTGCCGGCGGGAACCAGTGGGCCGACCGTGCTCACCGATGTCGCAAGCCGCGAGCTCGAGCTGGCCCACAAGGAGATCGAGGAAGGTGAGTTCCCCGAAGCGCGTCGCCGGCTCTACAGACTGCTTGCGAACCGCGACCGCCTGATCATCACCGCGGACGTGCTGGCCGAGTCCGAGTTCCTCGTCGCCGAGAGCTACTTCGCGGAAGCCAAGAGACTGGACACGATTGTCGTGGAGGCAGAGCAATGATACTGGCCACACTTCTTCTGATACTCGCTCCTGCAACCCAGGGCCGTGTCACCGCCGGGACAGACTCCGGACGCTTCGAGGTGACCATCAGCGAGTCACCCGATGGCCCGTTGCTGACAGTCCACGCGGACAACGCCCCGATCGGGCGCGTCGTGCGCAACGTTGCACGGCAGCTGAAACTCCAGGTGGAGGGCCTCGAAGATGTTGCGACAACCGAAACCGTGCAGCTGTACTTCGAGCAACGCCCGTTCTCCGAGGCCATCCACTGGATCCTGGGCGCGGCCGGCCTGCGCGGACAGCTCACCAGCGACACGATCCGGATCTTCGACGATACGCCGCCCTTCCCTACCCCGGAGGATCTGTTCGACCTCGCCGAGGTGACGTGGTTGCGCGCACTGCGCCGCAGCCCAAGCCGACCCGAAGGCATCCGTGCCGAGATGGCCCTGGCCGAGATCCAGGAGAGTCGAGGCGCGTTGGCGGCGGCCGTCAACCACTACGAATACCTCATCGAGCGCCACCCCGAGTCGGAGTTCACCGCCGAAGCCATGCTGCTCTCCGGAATCCACCTGGGCGAGCTCGGTGAATGGGATGCCGCGGCGCGGCGCTTCCAGCAGCTGACGAGAATCAGCCAGCCGCACCCCTATCACGCTCTGGCACGCCTCGAACTCGCGCGTGCCCTCTGCTACTCGAATCAGCCGAGCAACGCGCTCTACACCGTCGAGGCGCTCGAGCAGTACTACCCGACCAGATCCGATCAGGACAAGCGCGCTCGCCTCGTGCTTCGCGCCAGGGCCCAGGCGCTGCTGGGTAATGCGATCGATGCGCTGCGCAGCCTGGATCTGGCGGCGCAGTACAGCGTCGAAGATCAGCCCGGTATCGAGGTGCTCGAAATCCGGGCCCTGGCACTCGAACGTGCCAGCCGCTCGAGCGAGGCTTCCGTCGCGTGGCTCCAGCTGGCCGAGCGCACGAGCGGTGCGACCCAACGGGAAGCACTGCAGAGTGCGGCCAGGGCAGCTCTCGACTCCGGAGATGAGCTCGGCGTCCTGTTCATCGAAGCATGGGCCAGCGACCTCGAGAGCGACGCGTCCATCGACGCCTACGCCATCGAAGCACGGCTACGGATCGGCCTCGAGACCGACAGCATCATCCATCTCAACGACACGCAACGCCTGTCGCATGCCAAACAATTGCTCAAGACGGGACATGGCGCTCAGGCGATACGTGGGCTGCAGCTGCTCTACAAACAGCGGGACAAGCTCAAGGAACCCTTCTTGCTCGAACTTGGCCTCACCTATGCCAACGCGCTCAACTCCGAGTCCCTGACCGACATGGCCATCGACATCCTGCGCGAGGTCGCCCCGCACCTGAGTCAACGTGACGATCGTCGCCGCCTCTACCTGCTGGCCTCCACCATCTACGAAGCCCACGGACAACTGCAAGAAGCACTCGACGCGCTCGAGGGACGACTCTGATGATGAAATTCACTTACCCCATCGGGCTCGGGATGACCGCGCTCGCTGGCCTACCGGCGGCCATGAACCCGCAGTCCCTGCAGGGCACCACCGAAGAAGCGTTGTCCAGCACCCTGGCCGCGATCGACGAGATACTCCTCATCTCCGGTGCCATCGAGCGCCGCGAAGCCGGGGCCATCCAGCGCGTGATGGATGCCACACAACCTCCCACCGGCGCGCCCGCCAAGCAGGATGAGTTCATCAGCCAGCTACGCATGGAGCTGCGTGATCTGCAAGCGCACGTCGACCAGCAGCACCTGATGAACCTGTTCACGGACCAGGTCGCCGGTAAGGCGCCCGACACTACATCCACCCGCCCGGAGCCTGCTCCGAGACAGATGCCGGCCATCCCGGAGGGCCAGCTCGAGCCCAGCGGATACAGCGCCGACACCCTACGCCAGGGACGCCTCCTGTTCAGGGATGCCCGCTTCGAGAAAGCGATCGAGGTGCTCGCCACCCTCCCCGACAATCCGGAAGCCGACTACTGGGCCGCTCGCTCCTTCGAGTCCCTGGGTCAGAGTGATCAGGCCATCGCCCGCTACGAGGTACTGATCGCCGACACCAAGGACGAGAACATCGCCCGCCGCGCAGCACACGACCTCAGTTTTCTCCAGTGGAAACAGCGCTTCTACGGCGCCAACGACAAGTAATCGAAGTGACTCAAACCCCCACGCAACCCCACGACCAGCGCCAGCTCGACGCCGCCATGCTGAATCTGTCCGAGATCTCCCGCGACCTCGAGAAGAGCTACACCAGCCTCGCTCGACGCGCCCGTTCCGTCGAGGACGAGCTGTGTCTCACCAACGCGAAGCTCGAGGGCAAGGTGGCCGAGCTGGATGCCGTCAACGCGCACCTCGAGGCCATCCTGAGCTCGCTGCCCACGGGCGTGATCGTGCGCGATGCACGTCAGCGGATCATCAAGGTGAACGACGCGGCCTGTGCGATTCTCGGCTACACGAGTGAGGACTTGCTGGGCAGAAACGACATCCCGGAGCTACCCGAGGCGAACAGCGAGAGCGGGCTGCGGGAGATCGCGGCGCACGACGGCCGGCGTCTCGTCATCGCATCGCGCGTCTCACCCGTGGCTGACGGCGACGCCTGCGCCGCCACCGGATCGGTCGAGATTCTCGACGACCGCACGGAACTGGCGCGCATGAACAAGAAGGTTCACCAGCTCGACAAGATGGCGGCCCTGGGCACCATGGCCGGCGGCATCGCCCACGAGCTACGCAATCCGATGAATGCGGTGCTCGGCTTCGCATCCCTGCTCAAGCGCTCGATGGAGACGGATGGAAAGCAGGCACGTTGGGCCGAGCGCATCTGCGACGGCGTCTTCGAGGCGGATGCCATCATCACCAGTCTGCTGACCTTCGCCGACCCGGAACGCCTCAGCCCCGAGACCGTTCGCGCGCGCCCCTTCCTGGCCGAGGTCGAAGCGATGATCACCCGCGATCTCAGCGCGCAGCTTGACAACATCGAACTGCACTTCGAAACCGACGCAATCGACTTCGTCGCCGATCGCGTGATGCTGCGCCAGGCGATTCGCAACCTGACCGCCAACGCCGTGCAAGCTCAGCCGGATGGAGGCCGCGTCATCGTGAGCCTGAACGTGCTCGCCAGCCAGGTCGAGATCCAGGTGACTGATGATGGCCCCGGCATCCCTGCCGAGCTCGCCCAGCGCGTCACCGAACCTTTCTATACAACCCGCGCCGACGGCACTGGCCTGGGTCTACCGCTTGTGCACACGGTCGCCGAAATGCACGGCGGCTCGCTCGAGATCATTCCTGATCCGGCCCCCCCCACGGGCGCTCGAATCACCCTCCGTTTCCCCCAAGACCCTAGATAGGTACGCAGCGATGGCCACCCAACGCATTCTCGTCGTGGATGACGATCCGCTCTCACGCGACTTCCTTTCCGAAGCTGTTCAGGCATTGGGACACACCGCGATCGTCGCTACCGACGGTGACGACGCTTTGTTGCGCGTCGCCGCCGAGCAGCCCGACATCGTGCTGACCGATCTGCGCATGCCCGGGATGGACGGCATCACCCTCGTGAAGGCACTGCACGAGCGTGCACCGGAACTGCCCACGGTCGTGATAACGGCCCACGGCACGATCCAGTCTGCGGTCGACGCCATGCAACACGGCGCACGGGACTTCCTGATGAAGCCCTGCACTCCGGAGACGCTGGAGCTGGTCTTCAATCGCATCGCACGCACATCGCAACTGGAGCGGGAGAACGACTACCTGCGCTCCGAGGTGGCGGGAACGCGCGTGATGCCCCTTATCGCCCATAGCAACGCCATGATCGAACTGCTGCGCTCGGCAGCTCGCATCTCGCGTTCACGCGGCACCGTCCTGATCACCGGCGAGAGCGGTACGGGCAAGGAGCGCATCGCCCAATACATCCACCAGAACAGCTCGCGCACAGAAGCTCCCTTCGTACGCGTCAACTGCGCAGCCCTATCCGAGCAGCTGCTCGAATCCGAGCTATTCGGGCACGAGCGCGGCGCGTTCACCGGAGCACACCGCCAGCGCGCTGGCCGATTCGAACTCGCGGACAACGGCACCCTGCTGCTCGACGAACTGGCCGAGATCTCCCCGAACATGCAGGCCAAGTTGCTACGCGTGCTTCAGGAAGCCGAGTTCGAGCGGGTCGGAGGACAGAAGACCCTGAAGGTCGACGTACGTGTGATCGCCACGACGAACCGCGACCTGGCCAAGGAGGTCGCCGAGGGCCGCTTCCGCGAGGACCTCTACTACCGACTGCATGTCCTGCCGATCCACATCGCGCCCCTGCGCGATCGCAAGGAGGATGTCCTGCCGCTGGCCGAGCACTTCGTCGAGCACTTCTCGACCCAGAACGGGGTCAGCCCGCACGGTCTCACGGAGGAGGCACAGACGTGCCTGCTGGCATGGAACTGGCCCGGAAACGTGCGTGAGCTGGAGAACGTCATCCAGCGAGCAGTCATTCTGGGAGGCGAAGAGCCCCTGCCTGCCGATCTGATGCAGTACGGACCCAGCTCCGCCCTGGCGCGCTCCGCCGGGGGCCTGTCGGCAGCGAACCTGACGATTGAGGACGCGGAGTTCGGGCGCATCGTGGCCAACAACACCGTCGCGGACATCGAGCGCATCACCATCCTGGCGACGCTCGAGTCCACGCGCGGCAACAAGAGCGAGGCAGCTCGTCGGCTTGGGCTGACGGCGCGCACCCTGTCCAACAAGATGAAGATCTGGAAGCAATCCGGGCTCGTCGCCTGAGGAGAATCCCATGGACTCGCGCACCGATGTATCTGCCCTGCTGCGGCTCATGTCCGCATCGACGCTCCGGGCCAAGGTTCTGGCTGGCAATGTTGCCAACCAGAACGTGCCCGGCTTCAAGCGGCGAGATGTCGAGTTCGAATCCATGCTTCAGAAGGCCATGGTCCGCCAGGACGATTTCACCCGGGTGACCCCCCAGGTCACGGTCGACACGGAGTCGCCGTCGCGCCCGGATGGGAACAACGTCGTGATCGAGGATGAGGTCAGCGCAATGCAGGAGAACCGGCTGCTCTTCGAGCTCTACGCCGGAATCCTGTCGAGCCGGATGAGGACGATGAACATCGCAATCAACGGAGACCGATAGACCATGAACAATCTCAACAAACTGTTCGGCGGAATGCGCATCGCGGCGACGGCCCTGACCGCCGAGCGCTCGCGCATGGACATCATTGCGCAGAACATCTCGAACGCCCAGTCGACCCGCGTAGGCAACTCGGACCAGCCGTACCGACGCCAGGTCGTCAACTTCGCGCCGATCCTCGAGCGCGCGACCAACGGACGGTCGGAGGTCACTGGTGTGGAGATCACCAAGATCTCCGAGGACTTCCGAACACCCTTCGAGGAGATCTACGACCCCTCCCATCCGGACGCCAACGCCGAGGGCATCGTTCGCATGCCCAACGTCAACACCGTCCGTGAGATGGCTGACCTGATCACGGCCGTGCGTTCCTATGAGGCCAACCTGAAGGTCCAGAAGAGCTTCGAGCAGATGATGGCTCGCGCAATCCGTCTGGCCGAGTAGTCGCCACGAGTACTGAATCATGATCGACCGCACTGGAAGTAGCAGCAGCAGCCTGGCCCGCTCGGCTATCGAATCCGCGCTCAAGCGGCAGGCTCAGACTCTGGATGCAATGCAGGGCAAGGCTGCACAGCTCGCGCCCGGTGCAGATACATCCAGCGCCTCCGACACGTCCGCCGCGGCGTTCTCCGAGATCCTCAGCAGCGGCCTCAAGGAGGTCGACAACTCCCTGCGCCAGGCCGACAGCGTCCACCTGGAAGTCGTCAACGGCAAACTCGATTTCCACGAGGTGGCCGCACAGTTGAAGGAATCCGAACTGGGGTTCCAGTTTGCCATGCAGATCCGGAACAAGTTGATCGATGCCTACCGCGAAGTGATGCGCATGGGCGTCTAACGCTCTGATCCATGAAAGACCTACTCAGCAAACTGTTCCTGCAGCTCAAGGACACCAACGGCCCGACTCGGATCGTGGTGGCCGCCGCAATGTTCCTCGTCGTCGCCATGGTCGGCATCTCGACCTACCGCGCGGCGAACCCGGCATTCACCTTGCTGCGCTCCAACCTCGACGAATCGCAGCTCGGCAGCGCATCGGGAGCGATCGCCAACGCCGGCATCCGATTCAAGACGAGCAACGGCCCCGGCCCTTACACGATCTGGGCCGAAGATGGTCGTTACCACGAGGCGCTCAACGCCATCTACCTCGAAGGCGCCCTGAGCGCGAGCCCGCGTGGCATCGAGTCTGGCCCCTCGGGTGCGGCATCTGCATTCCTCGGCTCCGGCGAACGTCGCCAACTGCTGCAGAAGCGTAAGTGGCAGGAGGTCGAGAAGATGCTCGAGGTCTACAACTGGATCGCACGGGCGACGATCAACTCGTCCAGCCCTCCGCACACGGCTTTCGCACGTCCGCAATCCGAGACCATCTCCGTGGTGCTGCAGCTGCGCGGAATCCTTGACCCGGATCGCGAGCAGAGCGAAACCGTTGCGACCATCGTGAGCTCGGCCTTTGGCGTGAAGCGCGAGCAGGTGGTCATCTCGGATCAGTATGGACGCAGCGTCTTCAACGGCGCACGTGACAAGGGTTTCGACGAGGTGCTCGAGTTCCAACGTAGCCATGATCGCGACCTGCAGCGGGACGTACAGGCGGTGCTCGACGAGACCTATGGCGTCGGGCTGGCCGTTGCGACGGTCCATAGCCGCTGGACACACGACTTGATCGAGTCGGTCAATGAGGGCGTCGACCCCGGGAGCAAGACCCCTCTTTCAAAGCGCACCTTCGAGTCCGAGACTCCCACACCTTCAAATGCTGCGGGCGGTCTCGTCGGCGCCGACGCCAACAGTGCAGCTGGAGCCGCCGGCCCCGCGCCCGTCACGCTCGCCCCCGCTACAACGAGCGAGTCGACCGAGGACTATCTGGTCGGTAGGACGACCGTCCACAAGGTTCAGTCCGCGCCGCAACTGGATCGCCTGGCGGTCACGTTATTGCTCGACGACAGCCTCGTCGACCAGCTACCCAAGGCGTCCGAATGGGTCAAGGGCATCGTGGGATTCGATGACACCCGTGGCGACACCTTCACATCGAACACGGCGCGTTTCAGTGGCCTGGAGCGCGACGAGTCCGGAGCGATCGTCCCGCCTCTAGAGGAGCCGGCACCTGAACCCGCCAATGAAACCGTCGAACTCTTGATCGAACGTGGCGTCGAGATTGTGGCAGCGCTCGGCTTCTTGTTCATCTTGATGAAGAGCCTCAAGAAGAGCGACAAGGCGGCCGCGCAAAGGGTAGCCGTCTCGGGCAGCGGACCGGAAGCCGTCCGCGCCCGCATGGCCAGTGAGTTCGCCGACGAGGACGTTGACGTGGGAATGCTGGCGAAACAACAGATCTCCGACCTGCTGGCCAACGACCCGGATCGAGTGAGCGCCATCCTCTCGCGCTGGGCCCTTGACGACACCTTCGTGGGGAGCAAGTGAGCTCAGCTAGCATCAGCGGGACCCAGAAGGTCGCGGCTTTCCTGCTCAGTCTCGACAAGCAGGTTGGAGCGCTGGTCATGCGTTCGCTCGATTCCAAGGTCGTGGCAAACGTCGCCGAGGCGATGACCGAGCTCAGCCCGGACCTTTGTTCGCCCGAGGCCGTAGACAAGCTCTTCTTCGAGCTCTCGCGCACGGTCCACACGCAGGCCGGCGTGCGCCCCCAGGACAAGTTCCAGCTGTACGAGATCCTTGCGGGCACGTTCGGTCCCGAGGAGGCGGACCGCGTCATCGAGGGTATCGCCGAACGGCGGCGACGCGCACACCCGCTCGGGTTTCTTGACAAGGTCCCGACCGACCGGATCGTGAGCATCCTCACCGAGGAGTCGCCCGCCGTGGTGGCGCTGGTGATGTCGCACGCTTCGCCCGAGGCCTCGGCCAAGGTACTGGCTACCTACGAGCCTGAGATGGCGCTCGATGTGGTGCGTCGCATGACGCAGATCGTGCCGCCAAACGTCGACACGATGCTCACCATCGCGGACGACATCCAGCGCCGCCTGCGTGCCAGCGCAGGTGAGCCGGCGCAGATCGACCGCTCGGATAGCCTGCGAACAGTTGCCGAGCTCCTCAATTACACCAAGGCAGAGATCGAGAAAGTCGTCCTCGAAGGTCTCGAGAGCGCGGACGAGGAGATCGCCAACGAGGTTCGCGAGTACATGTTCGCCTGGGAGGATCTCGGCACGATCGACAAGCGTGGCATGCAGAAGATCCTGGCCTCGATCGACACGCCCACCCTTTCGATCGCCCTGAAGGCCAGCCCGGAAGACGTCGAGAACAACATCATGTCCAACCTGAGTTCGCGCGTGCGCGAGATGGTTTCCGAAGAACGCGAGATCGCGGGAGCCGTACCGATGACCGACGTCATCCGCGCGCGCGACCAGATCTTGAAGGCCGCTCGTGGAATGATGGAGAGCGGCGATCTCACACCGGCGCGCTCCGGGGAAGAACTGGTCAGCTGACATGCCGCGTAACACCGTCCTTCTACACGCGCCCGTCCGAGCAGGCCGCATCAGTCATTCGAGCCTGGACGACCTGGCTCAGAATCTACAGCAGGCCGCCGAAGCGGACAGCGAGAGTGGCGATTCGTCGGCCGCCAACGCGTTCGCCAGCAGCGCGTCCGTGGCGCAGGTCGAGGCCTTGCTCGCGACACTGACGGAACGAGCCGAGGCAATCGATGCAGTCCACCAGAAGATCGAAGCCGATCTTCCGGAGTTCGCCATCCAGCTGGCTGTCGGCATCGCACGGGAGATCCTTCGTACGGAACTCGGTGCGGGAAATTACGACGTCGAAGCGATCGTCAGGAACGCGCTGGCGGTAGCCGCAACAGGGCGAAGTGCGTGCGTTATCCACCTGCACCCCGACGACCTGGAATCCTGCGACCCGTCTCGATTCAGGTCGAACACCCGGTTCGAAGCGGACCCCGACATAGCCCGCGGCGATGTGCACGTCACCACGCCCCAGGGACTGCTCGTGCGTGACGTCGACGCAGCACTTACGCGCGTTCGTGAGGAACTACTCGAGGCCGCCCGATGATCCCGAGCGTGGACGAAATGCTCTCGCTCGTGCCCAGCGCGACCCGCCCCTCCTACAGGGGGCGCGTCGAGGTCATCTCGGGCGTGCTGGTCGAGGCCGCGGGCCTGCCCGCCGCGCTCGGAGAACTCTGCCGCATTGACCGCGGACCGCTCGACCCGATCTACGCCGAGGTGGTCGGCTTCCGCGGGGCATCCAGCCTGCTCATGCCGCACGGCGACCTGGCCGGCATCGCTCCCATGCAGGAGGTCTATGCCCTCGGCAGACCATTCGCCATACCGATCACGCACGACTTCGTCGGGCGCGTCGTGGACGGCTTCGGCGCACCGATCGATGACGGCCCCAGGATCCACAGCCGCGGCCCCATGCGCTCCGTACGGCAGGCCGCCCCTGCGGCTCTCTCGCGCGCTCCGATCGACACGCCGCTTGAGACGGGAATCCGCGTCATCGACTCGCTGCTCACCATCGGTTCCGGACAGCGGCTCGGCATCTTCGCCGGCTCCGGCGTCGGAAAGTCCACACTGCTCGGCCAGGCTACGCGCGGGACCAAGGCCGACGTGGTCGTCTGTTGCCTGGTGGGCGAGCGTGGACGCGAAGTGCGCAGCTTCCTGGACAACGTGCTCGGACCGGAGGGGCGAGCGAAGTCGGTGGTCGTGGTGGCAACGTCCGACCGCCCACCGATCGAACGCTTCACGGCCCCTTTCGTGGCCCTGACCATCGCGGAGTTTCTGCGTGACCAGGGTCTTGAGGTGCTGTTCGTCATGGATTCGGTGACACGCTTCGCAGCCGCTTCGCGTGAAGTTGGGCTCGCTGCGGGTGAGCCGCCGACCGTGCGTGGATACCCGCCCAGCTTCTTCGCCGAGATGCCCAAGCTCGTCGAACGCCTTGGACGCACCGAGACCGGAAGCATCACCGGCCTGTTGACCGTGTTGCTCGACGGCGATGACCCTCACGATCCGGTAGCGGACACCCTGCGCGGGCTGCTTGACGGACACATCATGCTCGATCGCAAGCTCGCCCATTCGGGGCACTTCCCGGCCATCGACGTCCCGGCAAGCCTGTCGCGGCTCATGCCTGAGCTGGTCGACAGTGAACACATGGCCAGAGCTGCACAGGTTCGCGAGTGGATTTCCGCCCACGCTGACGCACGCGACCTGCTGGATATTGGCGCGTACAAGCCCGGTGCTAACCCGCTGCTGGACAATGCCATTCAGCGAATGCCGGCCATCAACCACTTCTTACGCCAGGCCGACGACGCGACCCCGTTTGCCGAGACGTGCGAATTGCTGAGCCTGATCGCTGATGCGGGGGTCTCGCAATGAAGAACTTCAACTTCAGGCTGGCGCGCGTGCTCCGGGTGCGCCGCATCGAGGAGCACGTCGCCCGCGCCGCATTTCTGGAACAACAGGCGAAAGCGCGTGAAGCCCAGGAGTCATTCAGCCAGGCCCTTGTGGAGCGGCGGCAGATGGAGGTTCAGCTCGCGGATCAGGTCCGTTCGGGCCCCCTCGATCCGCGCAGCGCCATTCGCGGCCAGGACTCGATCGACAGCATGTCGCGCGTCTGCCTGCGTCGGCGCGAAACCGCAACGACCCTGACGCTGCAGGCGGAACAGGCGCGCCAACCCTGGTCCGAGGCGCGCATCGAAGTGCGCGCCCTCGAACACCTCGAAGAGACGAAACGCGCGCGCTTTCGCTCAGAGACCGAGAAGCAAGCCAACCTTGAGCTGGATGAGACCGCCGCACGGCGTGCCAAACGTCGGACCCAAGCCAGATAACAGGAAGACGAACCCCTATGAACAACATCCTCAAGTACCTCGCGTTTGCATCCGGCGGCGTCGTGCTCTTCTTCTCTTCATTCCTGGCGTTCGCCGCAATGTCGGGCACGCCACCCCACGAGCTGGCGGTGATCGGTGCCCTGTTCCCCAGCCCCGAGGAGCCGAATACCGATGAAAACGAGCCGGCGAACCTGATGGAGGAGGTTGCCATGGACGACCGACCGGAGGCCGAGGTGATCGAGTCCGCGGCCTCACCGCTAAGAGCATTCCTGCTGGAGTCGCCCTTCTCCACGGATGAACTGGAGCAACTCCAGAGCCAGATGAAGAACGGCGTCGAGGCGAACAACCAGCGCGCAATCGACTTCGCGCGACGCGAGGCGGAGCTGAAGGTACGCGAGCGCCAGCTGGACGAACGCTGGGAAGAGCTGGTCAAGATCCGCACGACCCTGATCGAGCACGACCTGGAGCTCGAGTTGCGCGAGGATGAGCTGACGCGCGATGAACGCGCCCAGGAAGAGCGCGAGGAGGCCAGCTGGTCCAGCATGTCCAAGATCTTCGAGAACGGGAAGGTCGACGAGCTGGCCGCCAATCTGATCATGTTCCTGCCCGATCAGGCGGCCCAGATCCTGCGCGGCCTGACGGAAGAAAGGGCCTCTGAGCTGATCAACGCGCTTCCGCGCGACCGCTATCTGGAGTACGCCGACTCCTACCGCAAGGCAGGGCTCTAGATCGGGCCATCGGGCACCGGCCTAACTCCCCTCCCTGGAAGCCGTTAGGACGCCAAAAGGTGTCGCCTGACCCTTGGGTCAACCGCCCCTGGCGTCCGATATACGAAGAGACTCTCTCCTCCCCTGAGAGCGCCCTCCCCAATGGATCTGAACACCATCCTCGGCACCGTCCTTTGCTTCACGCTGATTTTCGTCGCCATGGCGAGCGGCCCCGGCGGCGTCGCTATTTTCATCCACATCCCGTCCATGGTGATCGTCCTGGGCGGAACGTTCGCGGTGACGATGATGGCCTTCCCCGCGAGCGACATCAAAGGGATATTCAAGGTGATGACCGTCACCGCGGTCCAGAAGATCGGCACGCCGACGGATGAGATCGAGCGCATCGTCGACTACGCAAACCTGGCACGCCGGGAAGGATTGCTCGCACTCGAGAGCAAGCTGCAGGAGGTCGACGACAAGTTCTTCGCCAAGGGCATCCAGCTCGTGATCGACGGTTTCAGCGCCGAGACCGTTCGCGACATCATGGAGCTTGAAGCTGAATGGCAGGCTCAACGCCACTGGACCGGTAAGAAGCTGATGGACCAGATGGGCGCCTTCGCGCCCGCCTTCGGCATGATCGGCACGCTCGTTGGCCTGGTGCAGATGCTCCAGGACCTTTCCGACCCGAGCGCAATCGGTATCGGGATGGCCACCGCACTCCTGACGACTCTCTACGGGGCCATGGCTGCCAACATGGTCTTCATCCCCCTGGCTGGCAAGCTCGAGATCCGGGCCAAGCTCGAGGCGCTGCTTCGCAATCTGATGATCGAGGGCGTGGTGGCGGTGCAGTCCGGAGAGAAACCACAGCTCATCAAGGAGAAGCTGAAGGGCTACCTGGCTCCGAGCATGCGCACCCAGGTCGAGGGTTGAGCGAAGGCCATGGAGAAGAAGCCTAAAAAGCAGGAAGAGCCGCCCCTGGAGGGCGCGCCCGAGTGGATCACGACTTTCGTGGACATGATCTCGCTGCTTGTGACCTTCTTCATCTTGCTGTTCACGTTCTCCAGCACGGAGGAGTACATGAAGTTCCCCTTCCCGCAGGAACTCACTGGCTCTCGGGGAACGATCGAGGACGACCACGGCGCATCCATGACGGACCCGCCCGAGAACGACACGATGAGCGCCATGCATCCGACGCGTGGTGGCCAGGACCCGCATACGCGGCCGCCGGATGCCCTGCTGAAGAACTCCGAGGAGATGGGGCAGCGCGCACTCGAGGGGGATATCGAGTTCGACCCGTTGAGCGCTCGCGATGGGATCGTCATGCACTTCGAGGAGAGCGCCTGCTTCAAGCCGGGCGATGCGACGGTCAATTCGTCCCTGCGTCGCAGCCTGACCCAGATGGCGGGGGTCATGCAGCACTACCCCAACCCGATCGTGATCGAGGGGCACACCGACTCCGAGTTCAAACCCTCCTCGCGCTATCCCACGGCCGAGGCACTCAGCTGCGCGCGCGCTGTTGCAGCCGCGGAAATCCTCATGGCTTCCAGCAACATCTCGCCCAAGCGGCTGCAGGTCGCAGGCCTCGGCTCGACCGCACCGCTCAACACGAACAGTACAGCCCGTGAGCGCACGCGCAATCGCCGCATCGAGGTCCGCATCTGGCCGGCCCAAGAAGCGTCTTCCGTTTCCCGCCGCATGCAGAGGGACTGACGCCCCTACCGGCGCGCGTACATCATGGCGAAGAAGGAAAAGCCCCTGGAGCCCAAGATAGGGGCCCCGGCATACATGGTGTCCTTCGGGGACATGATGACGCTGATCCTGTGCTTCTTCATCCTGCTTGTGTCCATGGCCCAGGAGCAGAACTTCGGGATGCTCGCCAAGGGCCTTGGCTCGTTCATCGTGGCAGTCGAGTCCCACGGGCTGACCGGGACCATGTCGGCCGAGGAGAAGGCCAACATCTTCGCCAACGTCCGGCGGCGCTTTAACCTTCCGCCCGAGTCCGACCCCGAACGCCGTGAGGCACACCTGACCGCCAGCCAGACCGAGCTCTTTCGAGCCGAGATGCTCGAGGCAATGGAGCCCCACAATACGATGCTCCAGCCCCAGGTGGCGCTGTTCGACCCCGACTCGGCCACGATCACCCACCAGAGCCGCCAGTACCTGGATCGCCTTGCCGACAGCCTGCGACCCGGTTCCGGGCAGATCCTGCTGCTGGATGGACACGCGCTGGACGCGGCCGAGGCATTCAGCGGAGACAACCACTGGCTCGCGTTCACGCGCGCTGCCGCGGTGAGATCCTTCTTCATCGAGACACACAGCTTCCGGCCCGAGCGCGTGCAAGCGCGCGGCTGGCTTGAAGAGACCATTCGCGATGGCAAGACGGTACGTACCGTCGACGCCCAGCTGATCACCCCTCCGAGTAACTGAACGGGACCTACCCACCATGGCAGACGAAGACGAAGACCTGACGGACGATCTCGAAGAGGGCAGCAAGAAGGGCAAGGGACCGCTGATGATCGTCGGCGCCATCTTCGGCCTCATCGCCGCAGGCGCCGCCGCAGCGTCCTTCGCGGTACCGGCCAAGGACTCGGTGCGCCGCTTCAGTGGCCCCTACCACCACTCGTTGTTCGAGGAAAAGTTCAACACGAACCTGCGCGACAACGACCAGCGTCGCTACCTGCAGACCCTGCTGGACTGCATGTACATTGCATACGACGAGACCTACCTCGCCAAGCGAGCGACCGACCCGCTCTACGATCCGATCCTGCGCGATGTGGTCGGTAGGATCATCTCCACCAAGACTCTGGTCGAGACCTACCAGGGGGCGGCGCGCGAGGCGTTCCTTTTGGAGCTACGCGATGCCCTCAACCCGGTCCTCTTCCCGGTCCACATCGGCGAGACGACCCGGCCGATGGCGCGCGATTCGGTCAGCGGCCTGCGCCCTGGCATCTCGTTTGGCGAAACCAACTTCCGAGGCGGGTTCCACAGCCACGTCCTGAAGGTGAATTCCATCGAGAAGACGCTGCAGATCGATGAGGGCGAGGTGCTCACCTTCGATGGCGACGAAGAGGACCTCAAGCTCCTGACCACTTCTGGCGACACCTTGTATGTGGACGTCACCGAGATCGAGCTCGAGTTCGAGGGCGAGGTCAAGGTAGGCGTCCATGGACGTATTCGGCAGCTATTTGCCCGAGAGCTGATCGCCCAGTAGTTGTCTGATGGATTCCCCAACGTGAGCCCTAGCCTGGACGAAGCAGAGACCGACGCCATCCGCGAAATCGCGGGGGATGTCGCACAGGCGCAGGCGGCCGAGGTCTCCTTGAGGGACTTCCAGCGCCCCAGGCGGCTTTCTGCCGAGCGCGTGCGGAGCATCTCCAAGAAGATCGTGTCGAAGTTCCAGGAGATCTGCGCCAACATGCGGCCGCTCTTGCGGGAAACCACGAAGATGAACTTGTGTGCGGTCACGGAAGTGAACGCGGCGGAGGTGTTCGACGGGCTCAGTGCCCCGTTCCTGCTGCGGTGCTTCCGTTGCGAGGGTGAGCTCGGCTGGCTCGTATGGGACAGCGGTTATGCCGCGGCGGCTGCCGAGGCCATCCTGACAGGGATGTTCGAGGGCGAGGTAACCGAACGCGAGCTATCCTCGGCCGAGCTATGCATCATCGCTCAACTCCTGGACGAGGTCACCGCCCCCATCGCACGCGCGTTCGACCTCACACTCGAACCCGTCATGATGGTGCAGAGCGCGTCCGATTTGGCCGAGGTCAGCCCCTCGACGGATCGCGTGGAGCCGCGTCTCGCAATTCACATGCAGTTTGAGGGCATCGGTGGAACGAGTGACCTACGCCTCTATCTGAGTGGCTTCTCGCCCGAGGATGGAGACGAGACCGATCCCGATTCCCTACCCGAGCACCTGAACAAGGTGTCGATCGGCATGCAGGCATACCTTGCATCGATCGACATTCCGTTGACCGATCTGCTGGGCCTCGAGCTGGGTGACGTCATCCCGCTGGGCATGAGCGAGGGCGCACCCCTCCAGCTGTACGTGGAGGACCGCGTCTGCGCGACGGCCGAGATGGGTCGAATCGGAAACACCCTCGCCGTGCGCATCACCGAACTGGATCCGCGCAGTGGCGAAGTAGACCAACCATCAGAAAACTGAGAGGACCCGGCCATGACCGAGCAAGAAAAGAAGACCATCGAAGAGTCGATCGACGAGGCTACCGTCGCGGTCGAGTCCAACCTCCTGAACGAGCTCGACTCGGCAGAGGGCGGTGAACCGATCGGCCTCGACAGCCTGCTGGAAGTGCCCGTCCGGGTGACCGTCCAGATCGGCAAGGCACGCATGACCCTCGCACGCCTGATCGACATGCGCCCGGGCAGCCTGGTTCCGCTGGATCGTGAAGCCCACGAACCGGCCGACATCCTGGTCAACGGTCGTATCGTCGCGCGCGGCGAGGTGGTCACCATCGACCACAGCTACGGCGTGCGCATCACCAGCGTCCTCAAGGACGACTGAGCCAGACGCCCGCCGGGATCTATCAGGTCCGCGCCTGCTGAAAACGCTCGAGCGAGAAGAACTCGGGGTCGAAGGCACTCACCGGCTCGTCCATCAGCATCTGCGCCATGCCCTCGCCGATCGACGGCGCGAGCTGGAAATCGTTACCCGAGAATCCGGTCGCGACGTACAGGCCGGGCATTTCCTTGACGGGCCCCACGATCGGGCGCTCGTCAGGCGTCAGAGTGATCCACGCCGCCTGGGAGCCCACATCCGGCATGGTCTCGTAGACGGGTAGCCGCGACGAGGCCGACTGACGCGCCCAGCGAATGAACTCCGGATCGACTTCGCGATCCAGCTGTTCGGGGTCCGACACGTCCGGCAACTGCTTGAAGCCGAGGCGCGTGATGCGCGTGCGGGCTTCGCTGGGCTCGCACCGGATGCTGAGGCCCTTCTGCAGGTCGTACAGAACCGGGTGAGCGACCGGCATGCGGTCCAGCGGGTCCGGAACGAAGCGCGTCTCGAACTCGGAGCTATCGCTCGAATCGAATGTGGCCTCGTCTTCATCGTCGCGGGACGGGATCGGCATGCGGATGAAGTGCTGCTGCGTACGCACCACCCGCAGGGGCAGGTCGATGTTGAAGTCGCGCAGGATGAACGGCGTCCAGGGCCCGGTGGCGAGTACGATCATCGGGGCATAAAAAGTGCCGGCGCTGGTCTCGACGCCGATGGCACGGCCGTTCTCGACCAGGATCGTCGGGTTCTTGACGCCGATGCGCGTCGCCGCGCCACGGTCGCGCGCCAGGGTTGCAAAGGCCTGGATCGTGCGCGCGGAGTCGACGAAGCCACCGTCGGGCTCGAAGGCTCCGAGCGTGCCGTCCTCGACCTCGATGCCCGGCACAATGCCACGAATCTCCTCTGCCTCGACACGTCGAACATCGATGCCGATCGAGGACTGCATCTCGATATTGGCCTCGAGCTCCGCGCGCGCAGCCGTGTCGTTCGGGCCCGCAAAGAGCAGCACACCGGTTCTGCGGTAGCCGACCGAACGCCCGGTGTTCTGCTCGAGCCCGGCGTAGACCTTGAGGGCGTCTCGCGCCATCCCCGCCAGCTGCCGATCTCCATATCCCTGATGGATGATCGCGTTCGATCGACCGGAGGACCCGGCCCCAAGCCGATCCTTCTCGATCAGGATCACGGGCTCCTTTAAAGGGTCACAGCGCGTGGCGGCGTGCAATGCGATGCACGTCCCCATGGCTCCCCCACCAACGACCAGAATCTTCGCCTTCAACTCAATCTCTCCTTCGCCAGCATTCTAACCCAGCACGGGGCCACTTCCCCGGGTCACCTTGGGCTAACGCGTGCCGACAAAACTTTGTCCGCAAATAAGGCCAACCCCTCTCGGGGCGCGGTCCGTGAGGGGTTGGAGCAGGTGCAAAACACCCGCGGAAAGAGGTACCTGGCCGGAGCAGTGGCTCAAAGTGAGAGGGGAATCACACGCAAGCCGGCCCCGACCGGGGACCAATCAGACACTTTCCAGCCCCTCATCCGGGGTCTCGGGCACAGGTGGGGCAGCTTTTTTTGTATTTTTCCACGAGCCCCGTTTCCGCGCGCTGGTGCGACTAGAATCCCCCCAGCCACCGCCCCGCACGACAGTCCAGACCACTCCGCATGAGCCCCGAACGCACGACCCGCTCGATCCGCATCCGTGACCTCACCCTCGGGGGCGGAGCTCCGATCGCCGTCCAGAGCATGGCGGCCACGCGCACCAGCGACCTGCCTGCCACCCTGCGCCAGATCGGGATCCTGGAGCGTGCCGGCGCCGACCTCATCCGCATTGCAGTAGACAGTCCGGCGGACGTCGAAGCCCTGGCCGAGATCCGTGGCTCGACCGATGCCCGCCTCTCGGTCGACCTGCAGGAGAACTACCGACTGGCGCTCCCGGTCGCGCCCCACGTGGACAAGATCCGCTACAACCCGGGGCACCTGCACCACCACGAGAGATCGAAGAGCATCGCGGACAAGGTGGCCTGGATCGCGGATGTGGCCGCGTCCCACGACTGCGCGATCCGGATCGGGGTCAATGCGGGCTCGATCGCTCCGAGCTACCGCGAGCGACACGGTGATGACCACAACGGGGCCATCGTCGAGTGCGCCCTCGACCACTGCACACTGCTCGATGACCTGGGCTTTCGCGACTACGTTGTCTCGATCAAGGACTCGGACCCGCGCGTGGTCATCGAGACCAATCAACGCTTCGCCAAGGCACGGCCAGACGTGCCCCTGCACCTCGGGGTCACCGAAGCCGGCATGCCGCCCGACGGCATCATCAAGACGCGCATTGCCTTCGAACAGCTGATCTCGCGCGGCATCGGCGACACCCTGCGGGTCTCGCTCACGGTGCCCTTTGACGACAAGGGTCTCGAGATCGAGGTCGGGCGCTCCATCATCGACGACATCGCCAATGGCCGCTTCAGATCCGTTCCACCGAACTTCTTCGAGGGCCTGAACATCATCGCCTGCCCCTCCTGCTCGCGAGTGGAGAACGAACGCTTCATCGAACTTGCGGAAGAGGTCAAGAGCATGACCGCCTACGCCGCGGACCACGACATCACGATCGCCGTGATGGGCTGTCGCGTCAACGGCCCCGGCGAAACGGACGATGCAGACCTGGGACTGTGGTGTGGCCCGAAGACCGTGAACCTGAAACGCGGCCCGGAGACCGTCGGCACCTTCAGCTACGACGACGTGATCGCGCACCTGCGATCGGAAGTGGACATCCTCATCGCGCGCGCAGAGGCCTGAACGCCAGCCTGAAGTCCGCCGCTGGACCCGCGCATGGGATCATCTGGCCCAGTGATCAGGAGCCCTCGAACAACGTCTCCGCCACGCTGCTCGCGAGCCGCACCATCTCGCCTGATCGTGAGCCGACGCCCCAGGTGTTCGCCAGCACCGCCACCGCCAGGCCATCCTCCGGATAGACGGCCAGGGCCGCCTGCACGCCGGGGTTTGAGCCAGAGACGAACAGACGCCGCCTCCCCCTGGAGTCCAGCTCGCTGCTCCAGCCGAGCAAGAGCTCGAAGTCGTCGAGCGTGAGCGACTCGAGCTCTGCGAGGGACTCTCCGAACTTCGCCAGCTCGTCCGCGGTCGAGACAAGGTTGCCGCCGCCGGAATTGAAGCTGTAGTCCCAGACGGGAACGAAATAGAGCTCCTCGCTCTCCGCGTAGGTCCACGGGTGGTAATAGCTGTACCTGCGCGATCGATTCGGAAGCGGTCGCAGCACGTCGTCGAATGACGTCTGTTCGAGACCTAGCAGCCCGTTGAAAAAGTCCCGTAGCGAGACGAAGCCATCTTCGTCGCAGCAAGGAGTGCGAAGTCGAGACGGCGGAGGCGGCCCTGTAGGGCCGCTGAGCACGGCTCGACGAGCACGACGCAGCGGCGGCGGAGAGGGCGAAGTCGAGTAGGGAGTTTTTAGGGCGGGCTGCTAGACCGGATTATTCATGACCACGCGGACGAAACCCCACGAACGGCCGGCTTCGCCGTCCTTTCAGCCCCTGCCGGCACTTGGCGAGCATTGGCGTCCTCGACGATCTTACAAGGTCGTCTGCGGGTCCAATGCTCGCCAAGCACCGGCAGGGGCCGAATCGAGGCGTTTCGCCTCGCGGCTCATGAATGACCCGGGCTAGCGGCTTGAGGAGCCTGGCCTTCACCACCGACTGGAATGTCTGCCCCGCGGCTCCCTCGATCGCCGCCGTGAGCAGGTTGTAATTCGAGCTCGAATACCCCGCCTCGCTGTCCGGTACAAACGTGAGCGGCTCATCCGTGAAAACCTCGAGCGCGTCCGTTGCCGTCTCATAATGCGTCGCGAACAATTTCGGTGTCCTGTCCTGGGGATGAGGGATTCCGGCGCGGTGCGTCGCGAGCATTCGCAAGGTACTCTCGCCCTGGGGCTTCACCGGGAACTCCGGCACATACTCCTGCACGCGCGCGTCCAGGTCGACCTCACCTTCGCCGCGCATGATCAGCAGGGTCGTTGCGGTGAAGAGCTTCGTGACGCTCGCGATGCCGAGGCGTATCCCCCGGTGCACCTGGACTCCGTTCTCGAGGTCGGCCATACCCAGGTACTTCTCGTAGATACGCTCACCTGCCCGATACATCGTGACCGCGACGCCAACGTTTTGTTGCTTTCGATGAACCCCCTCGACGAGCGCGTCGAGCGCGTCCTGTCCCGTGGCAAGCGGCGATAGGAATGCGAAGAGGGCGGCTGCGAAGAAACAGTTCGGCATGGTTCCATGCTGAGGTGCGGGTTTCGTTGGCCGCGACATCTTTCACCGAGCAGTCGCACCGAATACCAGGTACGCGCTTCAACCGTCCGTCGTTACAGCGCGTGCCAAATATGACCTGCACACGTTCGACCTGCCGGCACGTGCGGTAGCGACTCCCCTGAACGAAGCGACGGCGTGGCGCCCCAGGGCAATAGCCGACGGGCAACGCTCTTCTGCGGGGCCCAAGGCTCGTTGGATCCTGCTCAGGCTCGGTTCACTGCGACGATCGGCTAGCAGGCCGTGGTGGAAGTCACGGCGGGATCGAGGCCGTCAGGGTTCGTCATGGCAAGGCGTGCTGACGACGCGTATTTGCGGATACTCGGAGGAAGCGCAACGCCGCCAGGGCGGATCCTGGCGGATTCTAGCGCGTCGTGACTTCCACCACGGCCTGCTAGGTCTCGCGCCGGATCCAGGTGCGTGCGAGCTGGGACGCGAGGTCCGCCAGCAGGACGATCGCGCCGCCGATCAGGATCAGGAACAGCATCTCGTCATAGCGCTGACGTGCGCGCGCTTCTTGGACGAAAGCGCCGAGGGAGGCGATGCCCAGGATGCCCAGTACCGTGGCCTCGCGCACGCAGGTCTCGAAGCGGTAGAAGAAGTAGAGCAGGAAGCGCGGGAACGCCAGGGGCAGGGCCACCCACAGGGCGAGCGCGCGACGGTCGGCGCCGGCAAGTCTCACTGCCCGCAGGGGCATCACGTCGAGGTTCTCGATCGTCTCCGTCCCAAGCCGCCCCAGGATGCCAGCGTTGTGCAGGGCCAGGGCCAGGATCGCGGCCCACGGGGAGCTGCCCAGGATCGCAAGAAACAGGAAGGCCAGCACGTACTCGGGAATGGCGCGCATGGCGACGCATGCACTGCGCACGAGCAGCGCCAGGGTGCGTCTCAGGGTCCACCTCGACTCGCCCTGACCCGCAATGCCCCCAGGCAGGAACGGATCGGAGGCCGCAAGCACCCGCGCCCCCAGCAGGGCCAGGGGCAGGGCAAGGGAACCCGCGATCAGGATCGCGACCACGGCGATCCATAAGGTGGAGGTGGCGCCCGCGCGGGCCTGCGCTTCCCAGATTGTCGCGATCCAGTCCCCCAACCCGCGCCACGAAAACTCCCCGTCACGAAACGGATAGGGCATCGCGTCATGCGCAACAAAGCGCCGCAGGTTCGTCAAACGACGCGCTCCGAACATGTCGATCGCACCGACAGCGGTCCACAGCCATGACCCCAGGCCCAGGAGCGTCAGGATTAACAAGCTCACGCGCAGTAACCTGCTGCGCGGCCGATCGCGATGCAGGCGTGTGATCTCGTTTGCCCGCGACGTCATGCCACGAATCGACGCCGCAAGGCGCTGCTCCACAGTTCGAGCAACAGGACCAGGGCCAGCAGGGCGTACAGGTAGGACCACACCTCGCGATACTGGGTGTCCTCGAACGACGCACGCAGGAAGTAGCCGATGGTCGGAAAGCCGAAGAACCCGAGCACCGCCGAGGCACGGATGGCGCACTCGAAGCGATAGAACACGTAGGCAGCCATGTCGGGCAGGGCGCGCGGCAGGATTCCCCATAGAAAAACGCCCACGGATCCGGCGCCAACGCCCCGCACAGCCCGGGCGGAGTCGGTGGGAGCCTCGTCCAGCATCTCGGAGAAGACCTTGGCAAAGGTCCCGCTATAGGGGATCGCCAGGGCCAGCACGCCGGTCACCGGACTGAGGCCCATCGCCGCCAGAAAGACGACGGCCCAGAGCAGCTCGTGCACGGACCGCAGGACCGCGATGAGCGTGCGTACTGCGGCCTGTGTTGTGCCAGCCAGCGCCGACCGACCGACGCGGCGCCGGGAGCCGCCCCGCATGGGATCCGCTGCCCACCAGATGCTGGAAGCCACGAATCCGAGCAGCAGTCCCGCCGGCAGCGCAAGCGCGACGGCAGCGGCGGCGTAGACAACGGTGCTCCCCAAGGCAGACAGCAGTCGGAGCAAAAATGGGGGCGCACCGACCGGCACGTCATTGGACTGGTAATCGAGCGCCGGCGTGAGTGCGCCTGCGAAGAAGTCGCGAGCGATCTGCAGGCCGCCCGCGCGCGGCACGAGCCGCGCTGGCGCCAGTCCGAGTTGCAGCCACGCCACCACACCGATCGCCACCAGTGCCGCGAGCACCCAGCCGCGCCGCCCCCCCGGGAAGCCCGACCGCCGCTCAATCACGCGGCATCCCC
This sequence comes from Planctomycetota bacterium, assembly GCA_047618565.1. Lineage (GTDB taxonomy): Bacteria > Planctomycetota > UBA1135 > UBA1135 > JBLHKW01. Next base: position 35,474 of record JBLHKW010000002.1, on the reverse strand, counting down.
CGTTCCAGCTCGTACAGCTGCACGAAGTCGGCGTCATCGAGCTCCTCGGTAGCACGATCGAAGACCACCCGGCCCGCGCGCAATCCCACCGAGCGCGGGAAGAAGCTGCGCGCTATCTCGACGTCATGCAAGCTCACGATCAGCGTCAGTCCACGCTGCCGCGCCAGGTCCAGCATGCGCCGGATCAGGTCCCGACCACGAGCAGGGTCCACGGCGGCCACGGGCTCGTCGGCAAGCAGGGCGCGCGGCTCCTGGAACAGGGCGCGCGCCAGGGCTACGCGTTGGGCCTCACCTCCCGAAAGCGTGTCTGCGCGCTGGAAGAGCTTGTCCGCGATCCCCAGATCCTCGAGCAGTGCGTGCGCACGCTCGAGGTCCGCGCGCGCCGGGAAGAGCATCGAACGCGCACTCGCGAGTAACCCTCGCTGCCCCAGTTTGCCGGCGAGAACGTTGTGACTGACCCGCAGGCTCGGCACCAGGCAGTGGTCCTGATGCACGAAGCCAAGGCGTGCACGCAATGCGCGCAGGCCGCGTGAATTCAATCCCGCGAGTCCTCGGCCATCCACAGCGATGGCGCCAGACGTCGTGGGCTGTCCGGCGGCCAGTGTGCGCAGCAGGGTCGTCTTCCCCGCCCCACTCGGGCCCACCAACGCCAGGCACTCTCCAGGGCGAATCCTCAGGTCGATGCCTTCGAGAATAGCCTTGCGCTCGCCGCGGTGGCTGACGGTCACCCCGACCTGCTGCACGTCGAAGGACGCGCCACGGACCGCATCGGACTCCATCGATAGTGCGCCCAAGGGACCCGGCTAACGCAGGAAACCCAGTTCCCGCGCGACAGCGGCGATACCCTCGAAATCGTCGTTTTCGGCACCGATCAGGCCATCCTCTCGCTGCACGGCCGCGAGCAATTCGGGCTGCGTGAGCCCGGTCAAGGCGGCCTGGAGCGCATCGATCGTGCCCGTGCCGAAGGTCTCCTCAACCCCGGGGTGAACGGTCCAGTTGTAATCGGCGTACTCGGGAGTCGTCCAGATGATGCGACACGTATTCGCGCTGATCCTTCCCTCCTCGAGAAGCAAGTCGTAGGTGCGGTAGTTGATCGCGCCGACCTCGAAGGAGCCTGCGTTCACGAGTTCGGCCGTCTTGTCATGCGAGCCGGAGAAACCCACTTCGCCAAAGAACTCGTCCGGCGCCTGGCCAGTGGCCGCGCGGATGAAGTACTCGGGCATCAGGCGCCCGGACGTGGACTGCTGCGAGCCGAAGGTGAAGCGCTTGCCACGCAACGCCTCGACCGGAAACGATCCGGACGCCTCGACCCGCGCGGAGGGATGAGCAATCAGGTAGCTCTTGAACTTCGGGTCCACGCGCCCCTGCGCGATCGCCCGCGCCCCATCGACGGCAGCGCGCGCCTGGACGCCTGTCAGGCCACCGAACCACGCCAGGTCCACGTCGCCGTTCTTGAACATCTCCACCGACGCCGAGTAGTCGGCCGTCGGAACGTACTCGACCGGCACCCCGAGCACCTCACCGAGGTGCTCGGCCAGGGGAGCGAACTTCAGTTCGAGCTCGGTCTTGTTGTTATCGGGAATGGCCGTGAAGCGCAGGACGTCGGCACTGCCTTCGACCACGCGGTTGCAGCCACCGAGCGGGGCAGCCCCGAGCGCGGAGAGCAGGAGCAAGCTGAACAGGTGTTTCATGGTTCGGTTCCGGACCGGGAAGCGTCCGTCGCTGGACTACGTGCGCACCACTATAACCCCTGCGCCTCAGTCTCGCCGCCGTGTCCTGGCTCCCAGCGCCAGAAGGCTCAATCCAGCGGCAGCCCGCATCAGGGCCGTCGGAAACGCTGTGTGGACGTCTCGCTTCACCATGTTGTAAGAACGCCGTGCGGCGAAGTCCCGTGTCGGTCGACTCCCATACCCCGCGCTGGCCAGCCCCAACACGGCCCACAGCAGCAGCACGCCGCCGAAGGCCATCATGCTCCAGCCCAGCCGCGAGCGCGGCGCCAGCACGGTCTCCGGCGTGATTTCTGACTGCGGTTCGTCCATGTGTTCCGTATCCCATGCGAGGCCAGCGTTCTACAGCGCCGCGTGACACCTCGGCCAGTCAAGTTACATGGTCTCTTCCTGCCCATGATCCACCGCACGCCTCGGCAGGCCAGGACCAAATGGGAACATCGGCCGCGTTCGTCGACCGAAGGGCGGGAGCGCCTTGGGTTGGGCTGCGGAGACAAGTACATTGGCAGCGATGGCCTTTCGCTTCCTGCATCTGGCAGACCTGCATCTGGAGACACACTTCGGGGGGCGACCGGCGACACGGGCGCGCCTGCGGAGCGCCACGATCGAGGCCTTTGGCCGCGCGGTCGACTACGCGATCCAGGAGAAGCTGCACGCCCTGCTTGTGGCCGGCGACCTCTTCGACGACCCGCTGCTCTCGCTGCCCACCGAGATCGAGATCGTGCGCGCGGTGGAGCGCTTGACAGCGGCCGGCGTGTGGGTGCTCTACGCCTGCGGAAATCACGATCCGGGCGGCGCCGGGAAGCGCGCACCCGGGCTGGACCTCGGTCGTGAAAGCGTCTCGCGCGGTCGGGTACACGTGTTCCGTAGCTCTCGCCCCGAGCCCGTGCGCGTGCTCGATCGCGACGGCGTCGAGGTCGGCGTCGTCGTTGGCGCAGGCCACGAGACGGATCATGAGGCGCGCAATCTCGCACAGGCCTTCCCGCGCCTGGATACCGACCTCCCGGTCGTCGGCCTGCTGCACACACAGGTGGAGAGCGCGCGCGCAGCCGAGGAGCACGACCGCTACGCGCCCTCCACGGCCCAGGACTTCGTCCATCCGGGCTACGCGTACTGGGCCATTGGTCACGTACATATCCGCCAGCAGGCGATTCCCGACATGCCCGTCTGGTACTGCGGAAACCTCCAGGGCCGCAACGCGCGCGAGCGTGGCCCGAAAGGCGGTTTGCTCGTCGAGGCGCGTGCCGGAGGCAGCGCGACACCGACCTTCGTTCCCTTCGCACCGGTGCGCTGGGAAAGGATCGAAGTCGAAGGCCTCGAACGCCTGAGCAGCATCGCCGCACTCGTCGATGTCCTGACCCTCGAGATTGAGGCCGAACGTCAACGCGGCGACGAGGAACTGGCCGTTCGACTCGCCCTGCGCGGTGCCACACCGCTCGCAATCCGGCTGCGCGATACGGAGACACGTCGCGAGCTCGAGCAGGACCTGATCGCACGCGGCGTGGCGCTGGAGGTCGAGATCGACACGCGCGACCTGCGCATGCCACGGGACATGGCCAGCCTGCACGACACGCCTTCGGTACTGCAGGCGGTCTTCGCGACCGTCGAAGAAGCCCGGCGCGAGGGCCGGCTGAGACGCGAACTTGCGCCCGGCGTGCTAGCCGGCTTCGACGACCACGGCGACGACGCGGCGGCGAGCGACCGACAGCGCTACCTCCTGAGTCTGCTTGACGGGATCGAAGAGGACATCCTGGAGCGCTGCTTCGAGCCGGGGGCGCCATGAGGATCACCAGCATCGAGGTCGAGTCCTTCGGCACCTTCGAGCAGCAGTCCTGGGCGCTGAACGACGCGGTCGAGGTCGTGCTCGGACAGAACGAGGCCGGAAAGTCCACCTGGCTCGCGGCCATCGAGACCCTGCTCTACGGTTTCGAGCCCGCCACTCGCGAGCGACATCCGCTGACACGCTGGAGCGCGGGTGGCAAGCCGCTGACGGTACGCGGAAAGTTCCAGTTGCCCGGCGGCGAGCAGATCCATGTGGAACGTCAGCTGGCTTCACGGGCCATGCTGCGCATCGCCCAGGAGGGCGCCGCCTTCTCGGGCGCCCGCAAGTCCAACCGCCCCCTGCGAGAGGCCGACGGCACCTCGCGCTCGCTGTTTCGCTCCGTCTACGCGCTGACCTCCACCCAGCTGGTCGAGCTATCGGACGACGTGCGCCAGGCGGTCGACGAGATGTTGCTCGGCGAGAGCGCCCTCCCTGGACTGCTTCCGATGCACCGCGTGCGCGCGGAGCTCGCTGAAGCTCGCCAGCGCCTCTGGCGCCCCGACAACCGCGGCAAGCCCCTGGCGCGCGGCCTGCGGGCGGAGCTGAACGAAGCACGCAAGGCATTCCACGGGGCGCGCAAGGCCGAGGAAGGACTGCGTGCCGGCATCCTCGAACACGAGTCCCTGCGAACGGAGCTGGAAGAACTGAGCGCACGGCGGGTCGCCCTGGAGCGGGAGCGTGAAGATGCGGTCTTCCTCAGGGACGTGGCCGACCTGCGCCGCCGGCGGGACGCCCTGAACGCGCTCGACCTGCGCGGACTTGCCGGAGAGCCCCTGCTCGATCCACAGGAACTCGAATCGGAAGCACACGAGCTGGCACAGACCATGCTCGAGCACGAGACGCGCGTAGCGTCACGGGTCGTCCTGACGAGCACACATGCGCGCATCCTCGAACACGCCGGCGCGATCGAGGCGGCGCGCACGGCCCATGCTCGCTACGAGGCTCGCCAGGAAGCCCTGGAGGACGCTCGCGACCGGATGCGACGCGTCGAAGGGGAAGCGCTGGCTGCGTGGACGCGTCTGGCGGGTGGACGCCCGCAGCGTGCACACCTGCAGCGCGTGCGCATGTTCGCGATCGAGGGCTTGCGAGCGGAGCTCAGCGCCTGGGAGTCGAATCGCGAGGCGCGCAGCAAGCACGAATGGGCCACCGTCTGGGGCTGGCTCTGCGCCTTCGTCGGAACCGCGGTCGTGGTGGCCACATCCCTCGACTGGCTTGCGCCTGCCTTCGTGGCACTGGGCCTGACCTTCCTGTTCCTGTCCTACCTCGAGCTGCGCATGCGCGGACTCTCGCGTGAGGTCGAACACACACCGGAGCCCGTGCGCAGCACGCTCGCGATGCTCGGCCTGGGCGAGCGCCTCGGGTCGACGCCGCTCGCACTCGCGCGTCTGATCGACCAGCTCGAGGCGGTGGTGACGCGCCTCGACGAGCTGGAGGCGGCCGAGAACCGAACCCTGGGGCTTGCGCGCGAGCTGGAAGTCCAGGAGGAGGACTGGGAAGGGTTGCTCGTACAGCTACAGCTCGGGGCGTCCGCGGACGGGATCGAAGCCCTCGCGCAACTGGAGGATGCCCTTGCGCGGGCACGCGAACGGGCACAGCGCGTGCGTGCCGATCGCGCGGAGAGGGAGCGCGCCCAGACCTTCATCGACGCCTGCCGGCCGCGCCTCGAGCGCGTGCGTGGGCGCCTCGAACGCATCACCGCCGTGCTACGCAAGAACGTGCTCGGACAGCCCGACCGTTGCGCGGCCTACCGCACCCTGGACCAGCGCATCCAGGACGCGCAGTACCTCGACGGCCGGCTACAGGAGTTGCGCCTCGACGCGCGCTGGGAGCACCTGGTCGAGGGCCAGCCCATGATCGATCCGGACTCCCTCGGCGAGCACGCCGAGGGAGTCCGAGCACGCAAGCTCTCGGCCCTCGACGAGCGCGCGGCCACGATCCACGGGCGCATCGGCCAGCTGACGGAACAGCAGCGAGAGTGTCCCGCCAACCGCGTGGCAAACGCCAAGGAGCAAGTGGTCGAGCTCGAGGCGCGCGTCAAGACCGTCGAACGCGAACACGATCGACTGGCGCTGGCCGAGGCCATCCTGGGCCACGCGGATCGTCGCTGGCGCGCCGAGAACCAACCCGATGTCCTGCGGCGTGCGAGTGCCTACCTGCGCAAGATCTCCGCCGGCCGCTACACGCGCCTCGACTACCCCGCGGGCGGCGATGCAGGCCTGTTCGTCCACGACGCCTCCAACGAAGCACTGCCCGCGGCGCCCCCCCTCTCGCGTGGAACCCGCGACCAGATCTACCTCGCCCTGCGACTCGGTCTGCTCGACCACCTTGACGAGGGCCGCTCCGCACTGCCGTTGATCCTGGACGAAGCCCTGGTGCACTGGGACGCGGACCGCCGCAAAGCACTCTACCCCCTGCTGACCGAGGTCAGTCGTCGCCGACAGGTCATCGTCCTGACCTGCCACGACGTGCTCGCGGCCGAGGCCGCCACGGCGCTCGGAACGAGCGTCCGGACCCTCGACGCCCCGCCGATACCCACGCCGCCCCTGGTCTAACAGGCGCGGGTAGAGAGTTGGTAACCGGTGCTGCGATGCCTCCCTATTATGGGTGCAATGTGATCGCTACCCTTGACGAGCGCCACCCACCTGCACCGCAGAGGACGACCATGCGCAAGACAACCCTGACGGTAGCTGTCGCTACCGTCCTCACATCCTGCAGTGCGACATCATCGCGCGCGACTCGACCCGCGGCCGATAGCGCACCGGTGGAGGCACACGTCATCGCGGGCAGGGTGCTCGACGGGAGTGGCCAGCCGACGAAGGCGCACATCGCCCTGGTCACCGAAAACGGATCCCGGAGCATGGGAACGCATGACGGCACGTTTCGGTTTAACGGCCTGAGCGGGGATGATTTAGTCCTGACGGCCTGGACTGAAGACGGACACTGGACGCGGCTAGCGCGGGTCGCGGCGGGCACCCACGGTCTGGAATTGAACGCGAATCATGCCGGCGCGTACGTGGAAGTCACGATGACGGGGCGCAAGACGGCACGCTTGGCGGTCTTCCACGACGGCTTGCGTTTCGCCGACCGCACCGTACGCGACGGCAAACTCATGCGTTTCCTCGTGCCCGCGGGCGAGACGTCGTACATGCTCTACGGCCGTGATCTCGAGCGCACCCAGGATCTGTACCTGACGGCCGGCGACTCGCAGACCGTCCGCTTCGTGCTGACTCGATAGCCCACCCATGGAACCCTCACCCGCCATCCGGATCTCCCCGTCGGACCTCGCGCCGGATGCACTGCGCGGCGTCATCGAGGAATTCGTCACGCGCGACGGGACCGACATGGCCGAAGCTGAGAACAAGGTCCGCCGCGTCGAGGCCCTGCTTCAGCGCGGTGAGGTCGAGATCTGGTTCGACGAGGAAACGCGCACCTGCAACATCCTCCCGGCCTGACCCGCCGCATCCTCCGTCCCGACGCTGTTCGTGTTTCGCCGCGGCGTGGCCGTTCAGCGCATCATCGGAGCGACGGACCTGGGGGCGCTGGGTGTGTCACTCAAGCGGACGAAGCCAGCGCATGAGACTATAGCGCTCAGTCGCCAGTTCCCCGTGAGCGCACGCGCAGGGCGGCGACGAATCCGAGCACGCCGATCAGACCGCAGAACAGAATCTGCACCGCGTGGATCACGACTCCGGCCGCGAGAGCTGCCTCCTTGGGAATCCCGACCGACGCCAGCAACACGACGGTCAGCGCTTCCGTGGTTCCGATGCCCGCAAAGCCCTGAATCGGGATCTGGGATCCGAGGGACAGGAACATCGCGAGCACGACCCATACGGCGAGCGGTTGCCCGCCCACGATCTGGTCGAAGAGCACGCCGTTGTAGGCCGCGAGCGCGCTCCAGACGCCGAGCGAGATCAGCAGGCCGCGCAGGACCCGCCCGAGCGGAATCTCAAGGGTAGCGGCGATGATGGAGTCCACCGCTCGAGCCGCGGAAGCCCCCCACTTTCCGAAATGATCGAAGAAGCGCGGCAGGCGCGCTCGAAGACTGGCGGCCGTCCGCTTTCCGCCGATCAGGATCCAGGCCGCGAGTCCCGTGGCGCCCAACCAGATGGCGAGCAGCACGGAACCGAGACCGTTCAGCTCGGGTGGAAGATCGTGGCGCGTCAGGAGGTACGCGACCGACAGCACGGTCAGAAGCGCCAGCAGGTCGAGGGCACGGGTCAGGACCAGCACAGCGATGGAGCGGCTCATCGGCACGCCATCGCCCTTGAGGATGATCGGGAGCGCAGCCTCGCCCGTCTTGAAGGGCATGAACGTGGCGAAGAACTGGTGCCGGAACGAGACCGTCACGAGACGCGGCAACGAGACTCCCGCGGGCAGCAACGCCTGAAGGCGGAAGCCGCGCAGCAGTGCCGCACTTGCGTAGAAGCCGAACAGGGCCAGAGCGTGGCGCGCATCGAGCTTGCGAAAGCCCGCTGCACAGGCATCCAGATCGATGCCGACCACCAGCACCAGCGGCAGCACGACGACCGCGCTGATGATCAGCGAGCGCGTCAAGGCGCGACGCCGGGCGCTCACATCGGGCGCCGGGCGAGGAGACTCGTGATCGGCAGGGGCTCGGGTGTCGGTGTCAGGCACAGGGGGCCTCCGGTCCGGTCGATATCGAGCCGGTCCAGGTTGCTCCGGAAGCTAGCTCCGGAATACGGCCAAGTCGAGGCGAAATGGGAGCGGCAGTTCATCGCCGCCGACGGGCGTCACCCGGAAGTCCTCTGGCGTGCGCCGAGGGCGCGCGCACGAAGGCCCCGGGCCCTGGTATGCTGACGAGGTAGGCCGCTCGCAACGACCACGACGATCATGACCGACACTCCCTTCCTGAACCCGGGCAACCTCGGGCTCCCGTGGATCGACTCGCCCCTCTTTCCCGCGCAGCTGGCCGACATGCAAGCTCCGGCAGAGCTGGCAACGCTCGCGCAGCAATTCCGGACCGACGGGTTCTTGGTGCTCAACGACTGGATCGAAGGGGACCTGATCGACGCCATCGTCGAGGACTCCAAACGCTTCTACGATCCACGCGCGATCTTCGATGACCTGCCGCCGCAGGTGGTGAGGCTCCTCAAACAAGGCCTGGAGCAGGAGCACTCCTGCCGCGTCCAGGATGCCTGGTGGGTCTCGCCCGCCGTCCGCAAGCTGGCGTGCCATCCACGCGTGACGGAACTACTGAGCTTCCTCTATCAGCGACAGCCGATTCCGTTCCAGACGCTGAACTTCCCGGTGGGCAGCGAGCAAGAAGTCCACGCGGATACGATCCACTTCGATAGCCTGCCATCCGGTTTCATGTGCGGTGTGTGGGTTGCGCTGGAGGATGTCGCGGCAGATGCCGGGCCCGTCATCTATTACCCAGGCAGCCAGCGCCTGCCTGTGGTGCGACTCGAGCACCTGCAGTGCTGGGCCGAAGACTCGACCGTCGCGGCTGGGGACAACTACACCCGGTTCGCCAGTTACGCGCGCAAGGCGGCGGCGAACGGGGACTTTGAACTCAAGCGTCTCGAGGTTCCGAAGGGGACGGTGCTCGTCTGGTCTGCCAACCTGTTACACGGGGGCAGCCCGATCGAGAGACCGGGAGCGTCACGGCACTCACAGGTGACGCACTACTTCTTCGAGGACTGCGCGTACATCGCTCCAGTGCTGTCGAATGTGGCGATCGGCGACCTCTTCCTGCGTGACGTGTGGGACCTCGGACGTGAGTGTCACGTGCCCCACAGAATCGGTGGACGAACGCTGGAGTCGGTCGGCGAGACCGGGAAGCTGCAACGACTGATGGCCGCCCCCGATCGCTCTGGCCCCGAGCCGGGCTGAATCTGCCCGGAGAGGGAAAATCGACGTTTCCGGGAACCCCTGGCGTCGCCGTGGCATTCACCAGAGCTGCTTGAGTTCGTGTTACGAGCTCGCAACGGACCGTCACTCCGTACCCATCCCTCGAAACATGCTCCACTCCCTTCGCCTACTCGCCTTCATCCTCGCCCTGTTCCTGAACGGCCCGGCAGCCGAAGCGCGTGCGGCCATCGGCGCCGAGCCTGGCTCTCCGATCACCACCGATGGCCTGGAAGAGATGGCCGTGGCCTGGGTCAACGCCTACAACGCCGGTGTCGAGGCGATGGCCGCCTACCGCGCCGATCACTTCGCGAGCCCGGAGACAGAGGGCTGGCGGGACTCGCACGCAGCCCTGCTTGCCGAGCTCGGCAAGCTCACCGTCAAGCGAACGATGTCCCCGGATCCCACACGAGCGATGGTCGGCGTCGAGTCCGAAGGTCAAGGCTACGTCCGGCTGAGCTTCCTCTTCGACGACTCCGGAAAGGTCAAGACCATCCAGATGGGCGAGGAACGCGCGAACCCCCTGCCGCCGTTCAGCGTCGACTCCGATGACCCGCGTCCCGCGGAAGCGATCGACGCGTACATCCGGCAGATGGTCAAGGAGGAGGGATTCTCGGGTGTGGTGCTGCTCGCATCCGACGGCGAGGTGTGGTTCGAGCGGGCGTACGGCCTGGCCTCGATCGAGTTCAACGTCGCCAACACGACCGACACTCGCTTCGATGTGGGCTCGTTCAACAAGGACTACACGCGAATGGCCATCATGCAGCTGGCGCAGGACGGTGCACTCGTCCTGAGCGACACCGTCGGCGACTTCCTTCCGGATTATCCGAACGAGCGCGTCCGGCGGGAAGTCACCATCCAGCAACTCCTGACTCACCGCGCAGGGCTCGGTGACTACTTCGATGGGGACTACTTCAGTACCCCGATGCAGCTGCTGCGCGAGATCGATGACTACATCCCGATCTGGGGACCGAAGCCGCTTGAATACGAGCCGGGAGCCCGGGAGCAGTACTCCAACTACGGATACACGGTGCTCGGCGCCATCGTCGAGGCCATCACCGGACTGAGCTATCCGGAGTACGTCGTCGAGCGCATCTTCGAGCCTGCGGGCATGCACGAGACGGGTTTCTTCGAGACCGACCACGTCACGCCGAGGGTGGCCGTCGGATACACCTACATGGATTACACGGGCCGAAGGACGTCGACCCTGCGCAGGAACACGTTCCACGAGCCGGTCAAGGGCGGCCCCTGGGGCAAGAGCTACTCGACGGGCCGTGACCTCTTTCGCTTCTTCGACGCCCTCTATTCCGATGACCTGGTCAGCCCCGACTTCGGATGGAGCGGCGCTGGCTGGAGCGGCGAGGCCATGCTCGCGGGCGGCGGACCTGGGCTGGCGGCGATGCTGCACGTGGGGGGTGGACTGGCCGTCATCGTGCTGGCCAACAACGATTCCCCGGGCGCCGAGAGCATTGCGGGCCGCTTGCACGAGGGGCTGCGTTGAAGACCCTCGTTCGGGCCCACTGACGAGACGACCTGAGTGGAAGGCTCGGCCAAGGGGCCGACCCACGCCCCGGCGTGACCTGGCGAACGGCCATGTCGCGCCGGGGCTCTTTTTGGGGCTCCGCGCCACACCGGGCAGGGCCATCCGGCGCGCGGGCTGGCCGGCTCTGCGCGATCATTGCCGGCCCGAATCTGGCGTGAATCCGGGACAACTGGACCCTCGCGTTCCTTACTATTAAGGTCGATCAGTAATCCGAGGCCCCGAAGACCGCCGCGAAAGCCGACATGAACTCACGGACACGATTCCTTGCTGCCTGCCGCAAGCAGCCCGTAGACCGCGCTCCCGCCTGGATGATGCGCCAGGCAGGCCGTTATCTGGCGGACTACCAGGCCGTCCGCCGGAATCACACCTTCCTGGAGATGGTCCACGATCCGGCCCTCTCAGCCGAGGTCACCTGTCAGCCGATCCGGCATTTCGGCATGGATGCGGCGGTTGTCTTTTGCGACATCTTGGTTCCGGCTGAAGCCATGGGCGTAACGGTCGACTTTATCGAGGGCCGCGGCCCCGTACTCTCGCCGCCGGTGCGCACGGATGCGGATATCGACGCGCTGGAGACCTTCGACGCCAAGGCCAAGACGGGCTTCCTGGCGGACACCCTGAGGCTGGTGCGCAAGGAGATCGGTGAGGAGCGCGCCCTGATCGGCTTCTGTGGCGCCCCGTTCACCGTGGCCAGCTACCTGGTCGAGGGTGGCACATCCCGCAACTACGAGCACACCAAGGCACTGATGTTCGACAACCCGGAGGGCTTCGACCGCCTGATGGGCAAGATCGTCGACGTCTCGATCCCGTACCTGACGATGCAGCTCGAAGCCGGGGCCGACGTGGTCCAGGTGTTCGACTCGTGGGGCGGCACGTTCAGCGCGGCCGTGTACCGTGAGCGCATCCTGCCGCACCTGAAACGCCTCGTGACCACGGTCAAGAGCACCGGTGCACCGGTGATCGTCTACGCCAACGGCTGCGGTCACCTGCTCGAGGTCCTGGCGGACTCGGGCGCCGACGTGCTCGGCATCGACTGGCGCGTGAACCCGGCTGACGCCATCGCACGTGTTGGCGATCGGGTCGCCCTGCAGGGCAACCTGGACCCGACCACGCTGTTCGCTGGCCCCGACGTCGTGCGCCGCGAAGCGCGCGCGGTGCTCGACGCCTTCGCCGACCAGCAGGGCTACATCTTCAACCTGGGCAGCGGCATCCTGCCCAAGACGCCAATCGAGAGCGTGGCCGCGCTCTGGGACACGGTGCTGGATCCACAGGGCGCGACCTCACGATGACCTCCGTCCGCCACGTCCCGCGCGAGCTGCTCGACAAGTACGCGACCTCTGCGCCGCGCTACACGTCCTATCCCACGGCGGTGGACTGGACCGGCGAGTTTGACCCGCAGGATTATCCGCAGCTGCTCGCAAGCGCCTCGCAACGCGACGATCCGCTATCCGTGTACGTGCACCTGCCGTTCTGCGAGCACATGTGCCTGTTCTGCGGCTGCAACGTGACCATCACGCGCCGCACGGATCGGGTCGAGGCCTATCTCGATGCCCTCGAGGCGGAATTCGAGACCGTCGGGCGTAGCGGCATCGGCACGCGGCCCGTGCACCAGTACCACTGGGGCGGCGGTACCCCCACGCACCTGAACCTGGCGCAGATCGAGCGCGTGCAGAGGGTCTTCGACCGGGTCTTCCACTTCGCACCGGGTGCGGAGGTGGCGATCGAGGTCGACCCGCGCGTGACGACACCGGAACAGATCGTGCTTCTCGCGAGCCTCGGGTTCAATCGCATCTCGATGGGCCAGCAGGACTTCGACGAGAAGGTCCAGGAGCACGTGCACCGCGTCCAGCCCGAAGAGGCCACGCGCACGATCGTGCAGGCGGCGCGCGAGGCCGGCATGACGTCGGTCAACATCGACCTGATGTACGGCCTGCCGTTCCAGACGCGCGGCAGCTTCGAGGGCAGCGTCGACACGGTCATCGATATGCGGCCCGAGCGCGTGGCCCTGTTCCATTACGCCCACGTGCCGTGGCTGAAGAAACATCAGACCGCCCTCGACCAGGAGGCGATGCCCTCGTCCGATGAGAAGCTCGCCATCTTCCTGCGTGCGATCGAGCAGTTCGAGAATGCGGGCTACGTCTACATCGGCCTGGACCACTTCGCTCTGCCCGACGACCCGCTCGCGGTAGCGTTGGATCAGGGTGTGCTGCACCGCAACTTCATGGGCTACACGACCCACCGCGGCAGCGAGATGGTCTCGCTCGGCGTATCCGCGATCGGCGAGGTCGACGGTGCCTTCATCCAGAACGAGATGGCGGAACCGGACTACAAGCAGCGCATCGGGACGGACGGCTTCGCCGCCAAGCGCGGCCATCGCCTGACGCCCGACGACCATCTACGGCGTGACGTGATCCTGTCGCTGATGTGCAACGGCGTGATCGACAAGGCCGTGGTCGAGGGGCGCCATGGCATTTCCTTCGACCAGACCTTCGCCGACGCACTGCACGCGCTCGAGCCCCTCGTGGCTGACGCACTGGTGGTGTGCAGCGAGCGCGAGGTACGACTGACATCGATGGGGCAGATGTTCATGCGCAACGTCGCACTGACCTTCGACCCTTACTTCACCGCGCGCCAGGCCGACGGGCGCGATTCCAAGAACACGTTCTCGCGGACGCTCTGAAACGAAGGGGCCTCGCTCGGTGAACCAGACCGTGACCGTCATCGGAGCCGGCATCGCCGGGCTCAGCTGCGCCTTCGACCTCGCCCGCGCGGGGCTCGAGGTACAGGTGCTCGAAAGCCGTACCAGCGCCGGCGGCGTCATGGGAACGGTTCAGAGCGAAGGCTTTCAGTTCGAGACCGGGCCCAATTCGATTCCGAGCAGCGCGGAGTGTTTCCGAGAGCTGTGCTTCGACGCGGGCATCGGCGAGAAGCTGGTCAGCTCGCGTCCCGCAGCGCGCACACGTTTCTTGTTTGCCGACGGGCGCCTGCAGGCCCTGCCCATGAAACCGGGTCAGTTGCTGAGCAGCAGCCTGCTGTCATGGGGCGCGAAGCTGCGACTCCTGACCGAAGGCTTCCGCGCGTGGCGCCCGCAACCGGACGACGACGACCCCAACTTCGAGAGCTTCCTCACGGAGCGCTTCGGGCGTGAGATCGCGCGCACCTTCGGCGGCAGTTTCGTGCGTGGCGTCTACGCCAGTGAGATCCAGCAGCTCGGTACAGCCTCGGCCTTCCCCAAGCTGTGGGCGATGGTGCGCGAGCACGGTGGCGTCCTGCGCGGCATACGAAACAAGGGCCGCGCCAGACGCGCATCCGGCGCCGCCGCCAGCAGCCCGGACCTGCTCAGCCTGGAGGGCGGACTCGGTCGCTTGCCCGCGGCGCTGGCAACCTCCCTGGGCGAGCGCCTGCGCCTCGGCGTTTCGGCCACGTCGGTCACGTCCACAGGCCAGACCTGGCGTGTGGAGCTGGACGACGGCAGCTTGCGCTACTGCGACCATGTGGTGCTCGCAACACCCGCCGGCCCGACGGCTCGATTGCTGGAATCCGCCGGCGTCGAGCACGAGGCCCTGAGCGGCGTCGAGCACGCGTCGGTGTGCGTCGTTCATCTCGGCTTCGAAAGGGACTTCTTGCCCGATGGATTCGGGTTTCTGGTCCCGCCGGACGCACCGGCCGGGCGCGCACCCACCGCTCTCGGTGTGCTGTTCGTCTCCAAGATGTTCTCCGGCCGCACGCCGGAAGGTGGAGGCGCGATCAGCGCCATCTTCCGCAGCGAACAGGTCGCTGGCAAGGAGGACAGGGAAATCCTGGAGCTCGCGTGCGAGGATCTGCGTATGGCCCTGCCACGCGAGACCATCCCGCACCCGGTGACCGCCCTGGTCCAACGCTGGCCAGACGCGATCCCGCGTTACGCACCGGGACACGCAGCGCGTATCGAGCACCTGCTCGATACCCTATCGACAGCTCAGCCGGAGCTGCACCTGGTCGGCAATTTCACCGGCGGCGTGTCCATCGACGAGCGTATCCGCTGTGGACGCGAGTGCGCCCGGCAACTCAAAGCGGCCATGCCGCAGGAAGGCGTGGCGTGACCGCTGCACTCGTTCAGGCCCTGGGAGTCGCCCTGCCCGTGCTTTACCTGCTGAGCGCCATTCTCTACGGAATGGCCTTCGCCGGATCGAAGCAACCACCGTTCGTGCGCATGCGACGCCTGCTTCTGCTCTGCACCGTCGTTGCCCACGCGGGCTTCTTCATCGCCCACTGGCAGGCCGCCGGCACCCTCCCCGATCTCTCGACCTGGTTGCTTCTGTCGGCGGTCGTCCTGGCGATGGTGTCCCTGTTCCTGGTCATCTCCCTGCGTGCGCCACAGCCGGCCGCCGCGTCGATCGTGCTCACGCTGGCCTGTATCCTGCAGTTCCCGGCCTCCGCTTTCGGTCCGCTGCATTCCGTGCCCCCGATCGCCCGCACCACGAGCACCAGCCTGGTCGCCCTGCACGCCTGCACCAGCGTGCTGGCGGCCGCATCCGTTCTGCTCTCCGGGGTCTACGGCTGCATCTATCTGCTGCTGTACCGCCAGATGCGCGCCAATCGCTTCGGCCCGCTCTACCAGCAGCTCCCCGACCTGTCCCTGTCCGCGCGCATGACACGGCGCGCAGCACTCGCGGGTTTCCTGCTGCTCAGCGTCGGCCTGAACCTGGGCATCTGGATCGCCCACCGGGACTCCGTCGCCGACTTCAACTACACCGACCCGACCGTGCTGATGACCATGGCAATCTGGATCCATTTCGGATTCATCGCCTTCTCGCAGGTCATCCGCGGAGTCACCGCACGGCGCGCGTCCATCGCCGCCGTCGCCGGACTGATCGTGTTGACGCTTGCCCTCTCCATCTCGCTGCTGCCGAGCCTCTCCTTCCACTCGCGCCCGTGAGCACCGTATCCGAGATCGAATTCCACCTGCTGGGCCTGTCCCACCGCACCGCGTCGATCGACGTGCGCGAGAGGTTTGCGATCCAAAGTACGGATCTGGAGCCGTGCCTGGTGGACCTGATCAAGGCCGAAGAGGTGCTCGAGGCGTATGCGCTCTCGACCTGCAACCGGACCGAGATCCTGGTCGCTGCGCGCCCGCTTGCGGACCCCAGCGCCATCATTCAGCGACGCGTATTCCGCAACGCCGAGCCCTCAGCGCTCTACCAGTACCGCGGCGTTCACGCGGTCATGCACATCTTCCGGGTCGCGGGCGGACTCGACAGCGTCGTGCTGGGCGAGACCGAGATCCTCGGTCAACTCAAGCGCTGTGCGGATACGGCGGACTCGGTGAACGGATCCGGCTCCCATGTTGGCTCGCTCATCTCCCACGCGATCAAGGTCGGAAAACGCCTGCGCAAGGAGACCGATATCGGCCAGGGAACCCTCTCGGTGGCGCGCGTCGGCGTCGATCTCGGCCAGCACGTGTTCGGCGGTTTCGAGAACGTCAAGGCACTCATCGTCGGCACCGGTGAGACTGGACTGCTCGTGGCGCGCCACCTCAAGGACCTCGGGGTGGGTTCGCTCACCTTCCTGAACCGAACGTTCTCGCGGGCAGAGGACGCGGCCCGGGAGCTCGGCGGCCGGGCGCGCCCCCTGGACGATCTCATGCCCGCGATCAGCGATACCAACATGATCATCGCCTGCGTCGAGGGCACGACGCACCTGATCGGGGCCGAGCACTTCGATCGCAAGGTGCTTTCGCGCCGGGACCGGCCGCTGCTGGTGATCGACCTCTCCGTGCCACGCGCCGTCGACGATGCGGTGCGCTCTATCGACAACGTGTTGCTCTACGACCTCGATCACCTGCAGCCCGTGGTCGCCAAGAACCTCAAAGGGCGCCACGAAGCTGCGGCCGAGTCCTCCTCGATCCTCGTGGCCGAGGTGCACAAGTTCCTCTCGCTGCGCACCTTCGCAGACTTCACCCCCGCCATCACCGAGCTGCGCGTGCGCTTCGAGCAGGGCCGCGAGGAAGCGCTCGACAAGATCGCTGGTGAGCACGCCAATGCGCGCGAGATCGAGCTGGCCCACGAGGTCACGCGCCGCCTGATGGACGTGGCCCTGGCGCAGATGAAGGACAGCGCTCGGCGCACACGCTCCCAAGAAGCCCTCGACTGGGAGTACCAGCGCTTCCTCGACACTCAATGACGATCACGCTCGCAACGCGCAGCAGTCCCCTGGCTCTCTGGCAGGCGCAGTGCACCCATGGGCTCCTGACCTGCGCGAACGCCGACGACGAGGTTCTTTTTCTCGAGGTGCAGTCCAGTGGCGACATCGACCTGTCGAGTCAACTGGCGCGCTTTGGCAAGATCGGGATCTTCACCGCCGAGGTGGACCAGGCCGTCGTGAAAGGCCGCGCCGACGTGGGCGTACACAGCATGAAGGACCTGACGACGGTCCTGACGGAGGGCATGGTGCTGGCCGGCGCGCTCGCACGCGGCCCGGTCGAGGATGCGCTGGTTTCACCCAGCGGTGCACGCCTGGATGAACTGCCCCAGGGCGCACGGGTCGCGACGGGAAGCATTCGGCGCGCGGCAATGCTCCTGCGAGCACGCCCGGACCTCGACATCGGTCCCCTGCGCGGCAACGTGGCGACGCGCCTCTCGAAGCTCGACGCGGGTGAGGCCGACGCAATCATCCTGGCGCGCGCGGGTCTCGAGCGCCTGGGCCTCGGGGAGCGCATCACCGAGGTACTCGATTGCGAGCGTTTCCTGCCCGCCGTCGGCCAGGGCATCGTGGGCCTGACCTGTCGTGCCTCCGACACGGCTTTGCGCGAGAAGCTGAGTGCCATCTCGGACCCTGAGGCCTGGATCTCTGCACGCGCCGAGCGGACCCTGTTGCACGACCTGCAGGGTGGCTGCAGCGCGCCGATCGGCGGGCACGCGACGCACCACGGCGACGAGTTGCAGCTCTCCGCGATCGTGCTCTCGGTCGACGGGCGCGAATGCATGGAACGGGATCGACGCGGACCCGCCGCGCAACCCGAGGAGCTCGGGATGGCCCTCGCCCGGGACCTCCTTCAACTCGGCGCCGCCAGGCTGATCGAGGCCGCCGCATCATGAACGACGTGGGCAACGACGCGGCCAGGACCGTGCTCGTGACAGGGCCCGCGCACGACCTGCAGGGCTGGGTGAGCGCCGCGGAGTCCGCGGGCTGGCGTGGACTGCCGCGCCCCCTGATCAAGATTCACCCCACGGACGTCGACCTGGTGGCGCTGATCGACGGCCTGCCCGACTGGATCTGCGTCACGAGCTCGAACGCACTGGACTCCCTCGAGCGGGCCTCGCGGCGCATGCCGGAGCTGCTGACGGCGAGCTTCTCCTGCGTCGGGTCGCGGACCCAGGAGCGCGCGCGCGCCCTGGGCTTCAAACCCGCCCTGCCCGCCAGTCCGGATGCGAACACTCTGGCGCTGTCCCTGATCGACACCCTCAGCCCCGCATCTCGGGTGCTCTGGCCGCGCGGATCCCTGTCTTCCTGGCTGGGTGATGAGCTGAAGCGCGCCGGGCACTCGCTCCTGGCCCCCGTCGTGTACGAGACGCGCCCCTTGACTGGCGCCGCGACCCTCGATGGGGTGGAATCCGCACGAGCGATCCTGCTGGCCTCCCCCTCCGCGGTGCGCGCCTACGCGGACCGGGTGCGGGCCGGTGGCAGCGCGACCCCACTCACCCTGGCCATCGGGCAGACCACGGCTCTCGCCCTGGATGAGCACGCCTCCATGTTCGAGAATGTCCGCGTCCTCGAGCACCCGACCACGACCGCCTTCGCAGCCCTCCTGCGCGCACTCGAATCCACAGACGACGACTCATGACCGGCGAAGAGATCGAATTCAACCTCATCCACCGTCCGCGCCGCATGCGCAAGCATCGCATGCTGCGACGGCTCATGCGCGAGACCACCCTGACCCGCGACGACCTCGTGCTGCCGCTCTTCGCGGTGCCCGGGTCGAAGGTGCGCGACGAGGTCTCGTCCATGCCCGGCGTCTTCCGCGAGTCCGTCGACTCCCTGGCCGAGACCGCCAAGCGCGCCGAGGACCAGGGCCTGCCCGCCGTGCTCCTGTTCGGCATCCCGGAGACGAAGGACGCCAACGGCAGCTCCTCATGGGATCCGGACGGCATCGTTCAGCGCAGCCTCGAGGTAATCGGTGAGGCTGCACCGACACTCCTGCGCATCGTCGACCTGTGCTTCTGCGAGTACACGGACCACGGTCACTGCGGCGTGCTCGACGAGGAGGGCGACGTCGCCAACGACCCGACGATCCTGAACCTGGGCGTCCAGGCCGTGTCCCTGGCCAACGCCGGCGCACACGTCATCGCGCCCAGCGGCATGATGGACGGCATGGTCGGCGCCATCCGCACGGCGCTCGACCAGTCGGGGCACAGCTCGGTCTCGATCCTGTCCTACGCCGCCAAGTACGCGAGCGCCTTCTACGGACCCTTCCGCGATGCCGCGGACTCCGCGCCGGCCCATGGGGATCGACGCACTTACCAGCAGGACCCCGCCAACGGCGAGGAGGCCCTGCGCGAGGTCATGCTCGACATCTCGGAAGGCGCCGACATGATCATGGTCAAGCCCGCCATGCCCTGCCTCGATATCGTGCGGCGCGTCTGGCAGGCCGTCGACGTACCCGTGGCCGCCTACCAGGTGTCCGGGGAGTACGCGATGCTGAAGGCCGCCGCGGCGCGCGGCTGGCTCGACGAGGAGCGTGTGATGGAAGAGTCCCTGATCGCGATCAAGCGCGCGGGCGCCGACTTCATCCTGACCTACTACGCGCGCGAAATGGCCGCGCGCCTCGCACCGTGAAGAGAACCGAGAGCGAAGCGATCTTCGAGGCTGCCCGAAGCCTGATCCCCGGCGGCGTCAACAGCCCCGTGCGCGCCTACCGCGGCGTCGGCCACGCGCCTCCGCACATCGCCAGCGGCAAGGGCGCGCTCGTGACCGACGTGGACGGCAACGAGTACGTCGACATGGTGCTGGCCTACGGCCCACTGATCCTGGGCCACGGCCACAGCGCGGTAACCGACGCCGTGCACAGCGCCCTCGACCGCGGCACCGCCTTCGGCGCACCGACCGAGGGCGAACTGCGCCTGGCAGAGCGCATCGTCGAGCGCGTGCCCGGCATGGAGATGGTACGCCTCGTGAACTCCGGTACGGAAGCCACCATGAGCGCCCTGCGCCTGGCCCGCGCCGCCACCGGTCGCTCGCTCTACATCAAGTTCGATGGCTGCTACCACGGCCACGGCGACGCCTTCCTCGTACGCGCCGGTTCCGGCGCCCTGACCCACGGCGCGCCGGACTCCCCGGGAGTGCCCGCAGCCCTGGCCGAGTTGACCCTGGTCGCGCCTTACAACGACCTCGACGCAGTGCGCGTCCTGTTCGAGAACCACCCGGACGCCATCGCCGCCATCTTCGTCGAGCCCGTGGCCGGCAACATGGGCTGCATCCGCCCCGACGACGGCTACCTCGAGGGCCTGCGCAAGCTCTGCGACGAGCACGGCGCCCTGCTCGTGTTCGACGAGGTCATGACCGGCTTCCGCGTCTCCCGCGGCGGCTACCAGGACCTGACCCCGGTGCGCTGCGACCTGATCACCCTCGGCAAGGTCATCGGCGCCGGCTTCCCCATCGGAGCCTACGGCGGCCGCGCGGACCTGATGCAGAAGGTCTCCCCCGCCGGCGACGTCTACCAGGCTGGAACGCTCTCCGGCAACCCGATCGCCGTCACCGCCGGCATCGCCGCCCTGCAGGTGCTCGACAACCCCGACACCTACACGGGCCTCGAAGCCCGCAGCGCCCAGCTCGCCGACGGCTTGCAAGCCATCACCAGCGCCAAGGGCATCCCGCTCTTTGTGGGCCGCGTCGGCTCGATGATGTGCCCCTACTTCAGCGCCGAACCCATCCACAACCTCGACCAGGTCAGCGCATCCGACCGCGACCTCTGGATGCGCGTCTTCCGCGGCCTGCTCGACAACGGCGTCATCGTGCCCCCGTCCCCCTACGAGGCCTGGTTCCTGTCCACCGCCCACGACGAGCCCACGATCGCCCGCGTCCTCGAAGCCTTCGACAGCGCCCTCACAACGGCGTAGTCAGCATCTGGCCGAATTCTCGGCCGCAGTCGCCGTAAAGGTCAGTTTAGCGCTCCCAATGCGGCCATAATGGACGATATATTGTCCATTATGGCTCGACGATCCCACATCCCCCATCCCGCGGTCCAGCGCCTTCTGGAGGCACTCGGCGAGAACATTCGGCTCGCACGGCTGCGTCGCGGCTTCTCGATGCAGCTCGTTGCCGAGCGAGCTGGGATCTCACGGACGACGTTGCGCTCGATCGAGCAAGGGCAGGCCGGCGTGACGATGGGGGCCTATGCGAACGCGCTCCACAGCCTCGGGCTGCACGGCGACCTGGGTCTGATCGGCCAGGACGACGAGCTGGGCCGGAAGCTGCAGGACGCGAAACTGCCTACACGCAAGCGAGCGCCACGGAGGCCTGCGTCATGAGAGGTCCACCGGCAATCGAAGTCTGCGCCGACTGGAGAGGTTTGGGCGGCCCCCAATTGATGGGGCGGCTGTACGCAACCCCTTCTCGCGGCAAGGAGATCTTCTCATTCGAGTACGCGGCCGAGTGGCTCGCAGGTCCCCATCGTGCCCAGCTCGATCCGACACTCGGACTCTACCCGGGGCCGCAGTACCCCCTCCCGGAGAAGGTCAACTTCGGGATCTTCCTGGATTCCAGTCCGGACCGTTGGGGTCGCGTATTGATGAAGCGGCGTGAAGCGCAGCTGGCGCGCAAGGAAGGTCGTGAGGCGCGTCGGCTGGTCGAATCCGACTACCTGCTCGGCGTGCACGATGGTCATCGGATGGGCGCTCTGCGCTTTCGAGTAGATGGAATCTTCCGCGATGACAATGACGATCTGTCCGCGCCGCCATGGACGTCGTTGCGCACTCTCGAACACGCCAGCCTGCAGCTGGAAGGCGACGATGCAGAGAACGAGCCCGAGTACGATCGCTGGCTCCGAATGCTGATTGCTCCAGGCGGATCGCTCGGCGGCGCGAGGCCGAAGGCCAGCGTGCTTGACGAGCATGCTCATCTCTGGATTGCAAAATTCCCGAGCCAACGGGACGAGGAGGATGTGGGCGCGTGGGAGAGCGTCGCACACGAGCTGGCCCAAAACGCCGGGATCGATGTACCAACGGCAACGCTCAAGCAGTTCGGCTCCGACCAGCACACCTTCCTCAGCCGGCGCTTCGACCGTACCCCGAGCGGTGAACGCGTGCACTTCGCGTCAGCATTGACCCTGCTGGAGCGAACTGATGGAGAGGACGCCGCAGACGGAGCGAGCTACCTCGAAATGGCGGACATGTTGATTCGTCTCGGCGCATCGACACCCGTGGACCTCGAACAACTGTGGCGCAGGATCCTGTTCTCTGTCTGCATCTCGAACACCGACGATCACCTTCGCAACCACGGTTTCCTATCAACAGCCCGCGGCTGGCGGCTCGCCCCCGCGTACGACATGAATCCCAACCCAGACGGTGAGGGATTGAAACTGAACATCTCCGAAAGCGACAACGCCCAGGACTGGGGACTGGTGATGGAGGTCGCGCCCTACTTCCGCGTAAAGGCGACGCGAGCCACCGAGATCGGCCGCGAGGTGGCGCACGCGGTCAGTGGATGGCGGGACGTGGCGCAAACCCGCGGCCTACCCGCCGCATCCCTGGACCGCATGAAACGCGCCTTCCGCCTGACCGAAAGGCGAATGTACTGAGGCGAATGTACTGAGCCAGAGCAAAATCCGACGGGCATCTGCCAATCCGACAGGCCACTGTCAGCCAGGGTCCAGGACCACACCGGCACCGCCCGCCCGAGGCGTTCGACCGGGCGCTCACCACAGGGTCGTCAGCATCTGGCCCGGACGGTTCAAGTTGGCCGTCGGGACCGACCGATCCAGGTCGTATGAGCACCTTCGGTGAGACGCTCTTCGGCCGTTCGAAGTTCATCTTCTGGTCCCTCGCTCCGTGCTTGATCCTGGGCATGCTCGCGATCACGTTCCCGCTCGAGTCGGGTAACGGCGTGCGCCTGACGACGATCCTCGCGTGCGATGTCCTGGCGCTGCTGCTCATCGCATGCCTGTGGCCCTACCACCGGGTTCCCGTGGTACGCCGGCTCCTGATGGGATCGGTCGGTCTGCTCTACGCGCTCTACCTCCTCGCCGGATGGATGCCCGAGCTGATGCCACGCCCGCCGCAGCCCGGCCAACCCGTCAACATCTGGCTCGCGAGTGCAGGCTTCCTGGTGATCGGCGTGCCCTGCATCAAGTACGCCCTGCTCGGCCGCTTCCACCTCATCCCCGAGCCGATCCTGCTAGACCCCGACGAGCCCCTGCTGCTCGACGCCTTCGAGCGGGCGCGCGCGTCCTTGCCCCGCCTGCGCGAAGCGTTCCGCGCATGCCCCGAGAGCACCGGCCTGCGCTTCGCGTTCGAGACCGACATGCAGACCACCGAGCACCTCTGGGGTGCCGTCGTATCCATGTCCGAGACACACGCGATGGTCGACATCATGACGCGACCGATCGAACACGAGGGGCCGATCGAGCAGCAGTCGATCCCGCTGGCCGAGATCCAGGACTGGGAAGCGGAGTTCTCGGACGGTGCGCTGGAGGGCGGGTTCACGACACGCGCGATGTGCACCTATGCGGCGCGCGAGGGCCTTCCCGTCCCGCGCTACATCACAAAGCGCGTGCAGCTCTATCGCAACGCGGCCTGACCGTGATGCCGGGCAATGCCGGCCAACACATTTTCTAGCTACTCACTGCCACGCGCGTGGGCCCGTCCCCAGTCGATCCAGAACGCCGTGTTCGGCTTGCCCTGATCCAGCGTTGTCGCGGCCTCCGCAACATGCCAGTCACAGGTGCGCATCCAGCCCAGGAACTCGTCGGGCAGGCGCACGTGATGCGCCTCCACGTAGTGAGCAAGTCCCTCGGGCCAGACCCACTCCCCATCGGTCAGGCAGCGACTGCCCATCTCCCGTCCTGAGGCACCGCAGGAGAATCGGCAGTGGGACAGGCCCCGCCAGGAGACGGACGTGCGACCGGCGCGCAGGTAGTTCTGGATTCTTGGTCGCTCGCTCGCCAGCTGACGTCGACGAGGAGATGCGGATCGGGGAAGGGCTCATTCGACTCCAACTCCGAGTGCCAGTATCCGACGGCCTTCAGACTATGCGGCTGATCCACGGTATGGCCTCTGCATCGGTCAGGTGGTCACGGTCACTTCTCCGACCACACGGCGAGTTCGTTGCCGCTGGGGTCTTCGAACTGGAAGCGACGGCCGCCGGGAAACTCGAAAGGCTCCTTGGTGATCCGTCCGCCTGCAGTGCGCACGCGCGCGAGGGTATCCTCCAGGTCCGCCGAGTAGAGGACGACAAGGGGCCCGCCGTTTGAGCTCGTCGAGTCCAGACGCAGGCCGCCCGCCTCTCCGCCATCCTTCCGAATGCCCGCATAGTCGGGTCCGTAGTCGTTGAACTGCCAGCCAAACGCCGCTCCGAAGAACAGCTTGGATGCGGCCATGTCCGAGACGGTGAACTCGATGTAGTCGATGGCGTGGTGCGTGTGAATCGCCGCTGGCGATTCCATCGGCTCGGTGGCTTTGCCGTGGTGAGCGCAGGCTACCGGAACAAACGCCGTGAGCGCGATGAGCGAGGTTTGCCAGTGTTTCATGGGTTTCAGCGCCTTTCTTATGCCTCGACGGAGAGTCGAAGCGAGTGTCGCGATCATGTCACAGGCCCCCTGGGAGTCAAAGCGCGAGTCTGCGTGCCGGTGGTGGGGCGGAATTCCAGCGACTCGAGGCCTTGGGCGTTCGCGTCTCCATTGGCATGCCGCCGTTTCGACTTCGCGGTACTTGGGCATCTCCAAGCACTCCCTGGTCCTCGGCCGCACTCTTCGATGAGGGCCTTGCGGATGCCATCGAGCCCATCTGTGCCGAGTCAGCTTGAACCCGCTCGAGGTGGGCCAGATCAGGGCTGCCGAATGGGTCCGTTTCGGATCGCCGTTCTCACGTTATCATCGACGGCGGATGACGATCTGGAAAGCGTTAGAGCGGGCCTGCGCCATGCATCCGGACCGGCCGGGGCTGGTCAGTGCGGAGGTGCAGCTCACCTGGGGCGAGGTGCTGCCGCGCATCCAACGCGTGGCGGACGGCCTGGCACGGGCGGGTGTTGGCGCGGGGGATCGTGTGGCGCTGCTTGAATGGAATTCGATCGAGTTCTTCGAGCTGACGTTCGCTGTTGCAGGGCTGGGAGCCGTGTTAATGCCGATGAACTTCCGGCTCGACGGTCGAGGCGTGGCGCAGGTGCTGCGTGATGGTGGCCCTCGGGTACTCGTTGCGCACGGAGACTTCGCAGGACTCGTGGGCGAAGCGCTCGAGCATGAGACGGCGCTGAACAGGGTTATCTGGACCAGCGCGGACCCACCGCAGATCGACGGGGTGGTGTCGACGCCCTGGCCCAAGCTGGACGGACCTCGGACCAGTGCCGATACGTCAGCCACGCACGACCATCGAGAGTGGAGCTCCGAGCTCTGCCACCTTTACTACACGAGTGGGACAACGGGACAGCCCAAGGGCGTCATGCTCACGCACGCGAACGTCGGCGCGCACGCCCAGGCGGCCGTGGCGGAGCTCGCGCTGGACGAGAACGACGTCTGGGGTCACTTCGCGCCGATGTTTCATCTCGCGGACGCATGGGCGACGATTGCGGTCACCCTGGCTGGCGGCTGTCATGTCTTCGTTCCGCACTTTGACGCTGCCCGGGCGGCGCAGGCCATCGATGCGCACGGGGTCACGGTCACGAATCTGATCCCTACCATGCTGGGACAGCTCACGCGGCACGCAGAAGGGTCGAGCAGCTTCGATGGGAGCAAGTTACGCATGCTGCTCTCCGGGGGTGCGTCGATATCTCCCGAGCTCGTTCGACGGGTGAGCGAGGTCTTCGGCTGCGAGTACGTGCAGACGTACGGAATGACCGAGACAAGTCCATATCTGACGATGAGCCTGCTGGACGCGGAGATCCGGGCGCTATCCGTTGACGAGCAGATGCGCTATCGGGCCAGGACCGGGCGCGCCTTCCGCGGGGTCGAGCTACGCCTGGTCGACGCCAACGGTGCGGACGTGTCGCGCGATGGAGAGAGCGTGGGCGAGATCCTGGCACGCGGCGCGAGCGTGACCGCGGGCTACTGGAACAACCCGGAGGAGACCGCGGCGGCCCTTCGCGATGGCTGGCTACACACGGGCGACCTGGCGACGGTCGACGGGCGTGGGTTCTTCGATATTGTCGATCGCAAGAAGGACATGATCATCACGGGCGGCGAGAACGTGTACTCGACCGAGGTGGAACACGTCCTGCACGAGCATCCAGCGGTGCTCGAGGTGGCGGTGGTCGGCAGGCCGGACGCGCAGTGGGGCGAACGCGTCCACGCGGTGGTGGCTCTCACGCGCGACGAGGCGGCCAGCGCCGAAGAGCTCATCGGCCATTGCCGCGCGCGGCTGCCGGGGTTCAAGACGCCCAAGAGCGTCGAGTTCATGCCCACGCTTCCAAAAACCGGCTCGGGCAAGATCCACAAGCGCGCCCTGCGCGAGCGGTAGCCTGGATCCGGTCAGCGCGCGTCGACCACGATACGCAGCGCACGCATGCTTCCGTCCTCTGTCCGCAGGGTGCAGCGGATCAGGTCGCCGGGATGCAGACTGCTCACGTCGACGGCGCCGCCTTGCGCGGGCTGGGCAGCGCCGGGCGTGTGTACGGTCAGCGTCTCGACCTGGCCGGTGAGGGCGCGATCGACGCCGTTCAGGGCGCTTCCCGCGGCCAGTGAGAGGCTCCCGGCCGCAATCTCGAAACCCGGGTTGGCGGCCGCACCCGAACGGGCGGCGACCATGGCCAAGCCATGACGCGCGTACGTCCATTCCCACTTGTGCTGCGCGGGCCGGAATGCGAGCGCCTGCCGGTAGGCATCGAGCGCCTCGGCGTCCTCGCCTGCACGGTCGCTGCGGATTCCGATGTAGAACCAAACCTCACACATCAGGTCGTCGAGAGCCACGGCCTCGACCATGCGGCGTGCCTGCTCGGCCTGCGCCTGCGCGAGGAAGTCGGTCGTGCTGCCTTCGCCGATGAGGAACTTGCCCAGGGTCAGGTCCCATGCCGAGAGGTCATCCGGCGGGTACTGCAGGAACTCCGCCAGATCGGCCTGGGCCTTGGCGCGCGTCTCGCCCGCCGAGAGGATCCAGAGCCACAGACGCGGGTACAGGGTCGGCTTGAACTCCAGCTCCAGAGCCTTCTCGATGCGTTCGACCGCAAGCTCGTCCGCGCCCACCAGGCCCGCGACGTAGGCCAGCTCCGCATAGGTCGAGTCGAATTTCACGAACTCCGGATTCGCGATGATCTCCTCGTACGCCAGCCGCGCACGCTCGAGGTCGGACTCGCGCAGGTAGGTCTCGGCAATCGAGTAGCCGAGGTCCCAGGCGTTGTTGCCGTTGTCGGCGTAGAAACGCGCGAACTCGGTGCGCGCGGTGTCGAACTCGAAAATGCGCATGCGCGTGTCCGCGCGCCACTGGCGTGCCTTGAAGCGCACGAAGGGCGCCATCTGATCCGCATCCGACTCGGCCATGGCGGCGTCCGTAATCTCCACAGCGGCGTCGAAGTCTCCGATCGCGTCCCAGAAGCGCCCCAGGTTGGCCTCGGCCATGGCGCGCGAGTAACGCGCCCAGTAGTAACTCGGATCCTGCTCGATCGTGACGGCGAAGGATGCCAGCGCGGACTCGTACTGGCTCCTGGCCGAGTCAAGCCTGCCGCGATTCTTCTCGTTCTCGCCGAGCAGCACGCTGCAGTGACCGTGCCACCAAAGCGCGTAGGTGTTCTCCGCATCGAGTGCCATGGCGGCCTCGAGGATGTTCGCCGCCGCGCGCACATCGCGTTCCTCCTCCGTGGTCAGGAAGTACTTGTGGTCCCCTTCAAACTGCGGCACGAACAGCCGCGCCTGCTCGACGAGCGCTGCAGAATCGGGTCGGTCCGCTTTCTGGACGGGAGCAGCGGCGGCGGTCACGAGAACGGAGCAAAGGACAGAGAGCATGAGCATTACCTGGATATCTGGAAGTCATCCGCATCCCGATGGAACGGAAAGCGGCTCCTGAACCTGGTCAAACCGGACATGTCCAGCGCAGCGGTGGCGACGCCAACCTCGTCCCCAAGGTTTGCCAGGTCGTGTCCAAGGAAATCGATCACGGCGCTGCCGCCCCCGTAGGGATGACCGTTGCCGTCCGTACCGACGCGGTTGACCCCGGCGACGAAAGCCTGGTTCTCGATGGCCCGGGCGCGAATAAGGGTCTCCCATGCGAGATGGCGCGCAGTCGGCCAGTTGGCGACAAAAATCAGCAGGTCGTAGCTATCACGGTTGCGGCTCCACACGGGGAATCGCAGGTCGTAGCAGATCAGCGGGCAGATTCGAAAACCGCCCAGCTCGAACGTGATGAGCTCCGTCCCGGCGGCGAAGTCCCGGTCCTCGCCCGCGACGCTGAACAGATGACGCTTGTCGTAGGTGACACTCGATCCATCGGGCCGCATCAGGATGAAGCGATTGTAGAAGCGACCCTCGTCCTCGATGATCAAGCTCCCAGCGAGGCACGCCTGCCGCTCGGCGGCGATTCTGCGCATCCAGGTCACAGACGGTCCGTCGGAGCGCTCGGCCTGGGCTTCAGCTTCGGTAGTGAAGCCGGTCGTGAACATCTCGGGCAACAGGATCAGATCACCAGGATCACCGAGCCCGTCGATCACACCCTCGAAGTGATCCCGATTGCCGCTGGCGTCGTGCCATTGCAGATCAGCTTGTACGATGGTGACGTTCAGAGCCGACATGAGATCCTTGCAGCCGCATCGAGTATGGGCTCGCGCCCTGTGGCGGCAAGACGCAATCTCATGAAACGGGCGGCGTGCGCGTGACCAGCAGGCGCACCTCGGACATGTCCTCGATCGCGAAGCGCACGCCTTCCCGGGCCAGGCCGCTGTCCTTATCCGTGACAACCAGGTCCCGGCTGGCATGCCGCGCGCGATTGGCGACGTAACAAGGATAGCTGTCGGCAAGCATCGGGAACGTCACGGGCGTGCGCTTGCGGTGTACTTGTCCCTGTTCAGCAACGTCAAGAGGTCCGCCACCGGGTAGTCCTCTCCGACGATGATCGAGACCGTGGAACCTTGCACGTCGACCGCCGCTTCACTGACCTGATCCAGGTCGTCGAGACGGCCGGCGAGCTTGGCCGCGCAACCGTTGCAGCACATGCCGTCCACGTCGAACACGCGCAGGCGCTGGCCGGGGCCAGGTGAGCTCGCCAGGCGCACCGGGACCTCGATGGGCGGGCTGTCGAGGCTCAGGGGCTCGTAGTCGACGGGACCGCTCCGGATGGCGATCCAGGTCAGCAGGCCGCCGGCCAGGGCGACCCAGATCAGGCTGGAAATCTTCAAGGTGTTGCTCTGGGGTCGGGGGCAGGGCGGGTTTTATGGGCGAAAGGCTTGCGCCCGTCAAGGGTCTCTTGAGCCACCCCCTCGTCCTGCCCACAATGCCGCCATGAAACCCCTGGAGCACGTGCAGGCGGCATTCGCCGAGGCCACCGAGACGCTGCGTGAGTTCGTCGAGAACTCCGAGAACATGGAGGCCATCGGGCGCTTCGCGGATGCGGCCATGCAGACGGTCGAGCGCGGCGGCCTGCTGATGTCCTGCGGGAACGGCGGCAGCATGTGCGACGCGATGCACTTTGCCGAAGAGTGGACGGGACGCTTCCGCGGCAACCGTGCTGCGGTCGCCGCCGTGGCCTTCTCCGACCCGAGCCACCTGACATGCGTCGCCAACGACTTCGGGTACGAGGAGGTCTTCGCACGCGAGGTGGAGGCCTACGGCAAGCCCGGAGATCTGCTGCTGGCCATCTCCACCAGCGGCAACTCGCCGAACGTTCTGCGCGCGCTCGAGGTTGCCAGAAGCAAGGGCATCACCACCGTCGGCCTGCTCGGCAAGGGCGGCGGCAAGATGCTCGACAAGGTCGACATCCCGATCGTCGTCCCGCGCGCAGAGACCTCGGACAGGATCCAGGAGATCCACATCAAGGTCATCCACATAACGATCGAGGCGGTCGAGCGCCGCCTCTTTCCCGACAACTACTGAGCCGTCAGATGGAGTCGAGGCCCCACACGAAGGGACGCAGGGGAAGTTCGGGAAGCTGAGCGCCGAGGCTGGCCTCGAGCTGCTCGACCGCGATACGCTCACCCCTCGGCTCGAGCAGGGTACCGAGCAACTCCGCGTTCGCCATCGTCACCTGGCCCTCGGGGCCCTTAAGTTCAAGGGTGCCCTCATCCGTGATCGAGACGTCGACACGATCCCCGATCAGGTCCCGCACGACGGTCGCGCTCACGTCGATATCCAGCGCCTTCGCAAGGCCAAGGACGCCGCACACGCGGTGCGCGTCGATGATCTCGAAGAAATGCCGTACGCTGGCGTCCTCCTCGGAGGCCATCACGACCATGGGATCGATGTCGCCGGCATCGGCACGCGTCTGGATATGCCCCTGCAGGAGCGCGAGAAAGTACTCCCCCTTACCGGCCCATTCGTGGATGACCGAAGGGAAGTCCGCGCCGCGCCCCAAACAGCTATAAGCCACGACCTCGCCTTCATGCTCGTGCACAAGCACCTGGACGCCGGGCATCTGTAGCAGGAGACGCATCTCGTCCAGGCTACGCTCGACGCGCACCGCCCGTGCGGACTGCAAACGCTGGATGGCGACCACATCATCGTCACGCATCTCGCGCACGCCCTGCATCGACGGCAGGATCGCGCTCAACGCGGCATCCAGAACGTAGTCGTACTCGGTTCCCACCGCCGAATAGCCGAGCGAATCGTAAAAGGCCGCATCGTCCGCCCAGAGCATGGAGCAAATGCAGCCCTCATTGCGCAACGCCTCCTCGGCCTTGTCGAGCAGCAGGCGACCCCAGCCCTGACCGCGGTGCTCTGCATCCGTCATGACGGATCCGATCAGGCCCACCCGTAGGCGGGCACCGGGCACGATGAGTTCGCGTACGAGGATCCCGCATACGGCGCGCACCTGGACCTCACCATCGACCTCCTCGTCGACGGTGATCACGCTTCCGGGCGCGTGTTCACCGAACACGAGCGGATAGTCCTCCGATAGCGGCTCGGTGCTGCGCGGATCCGTGCTCATCAGCGCCTCGGCGCGCGAGAGTTCCTTCTGGGCTGTCGTGTCCATGGGTCAGCTCCTGCCGTTGCCGGGGTTGCTCGTATCGGTGAAATCGGCGCCTTGCTGCGCCGCGCGGTAGGCCTCGAAGAGCTGATCTCGCAGTGACAACGCGTCCGCCAGGGACTCCTTCGCGCTGTCGACCGCTCCCGCGAGCTCGATCGGGCTATCGACCACCTCGGAAGCGCGCGCCAGGTCCTGGGCCTGCCCTTCGAGCTTTTCGAGCAGCGCTTTGAACGCGACGTTTTCGGACTTCGGGGGCGTACTCGCCGCCCCGGGCAACTGGCCCGAAGTCGGGCCCAGCGCTCCGGCGCCTTGCATGAATGAGTTATCGAGCATGGTCTATTAAAGGAAGTTCAAAAGGGATTGCTGGAGCATCCGTGATCCGGCGGCCTGGGCCACTTGAAGGGCCTGCTCGGCCTGGGTAAGTCTCGTGACCGCCTCGATCACGTCGGTGTCGCTGAGATCGGAGACGATGCTCTCGAGGTGCACGATGACCTCCTCGATCCTGTCGTGCGCCGCATTGAGGCGCTCCGAGCGTGCGCCGATGCGCGCAAGGTTGCGGAAGATATCGTCTTCCGCGACCTGCAGATCCTGGAAGCGGTTACTCAGGCGTTCGGTCAGAGTTTCGGTATCGAAGTTGCTGCCGGCGCGCATGTCGTCCGCCGCGCCCGCGAGTACGTCGAACATGTTCAATGTCCCGCCGAAGGTCGCAAGCTCCTCGCCCGATCTGGAGATCGCGCGCGTATCCACGTGCAAGATGCGGCCATCGCCGTCGACCAGTTCGAGGTTGTCGTCGGCGAAGTCCAGTGACTGGTACGGGGCACCGTCGAACGAGATCGATCCCGCGCCAATCACGGTTCCGCTGAAGTCCACGCCCGTGAATGCGCTGAAGTCCAGGTGTAGCTCGCTGCCATCCGCGTCGACGATGCGGAAATCCGCAACATCCGGACTGCCGGGTCCCGGCACACTGCGCGTGGGTCCGGCTCCGAGCTTGACTGTGCCGGCGACCGAATCGACCGTGACCAGCTTGTCACCCAGCATCGTATCGCTGGCGCCCGCAGAGGCGAACGTCAACCCGCTGCCCAGTGCGCCCGAGGTGCCGTCATGGCGAATGTCCAGGCTTCCGTAGCCCTGGCCGTCGTTCGGGCCCACGCCCGCCACGGCACCGGTCAACCCCGCCAGCTGCACCCCGGTCGGCTGGGTACGTCCGAAGACTTCATCGCCCTCGATCGCGATCTCGATCGACTGCCCGTTTCCAATGCTGACGGAATTGCCCTCGCCACCGCCCTGATAGACGACATGCTGAACACCGCCCTCGGTGACCTCGACGAAGGGCTCGCCCAGGCTCTCCGTGCCGCCGAAGATGTACTGATCGTTAATGCGCGTGTTGGCGACGGCTAGCAGGGATGCTCGGATTCCGTCGAGCTGGCCCGCGATCGTGGCCCGATCGCTATCGGACAGCGTTCCGTTCATGGCGGCGACCATCACCGCACGCGCCTCCGCCATCAAACCGGTGGTCTGTTGCAGCGCCGAGGCCGCCGACTCGACCATGGGGCGCGTGGCATCGATCGAGTCCACGTGCGTACGCACCCCACTGAGCTGGCCCTCGAGGCTCAACACGCGTGCCGCGGCCCCGGGGTCGTCCGATGGCCGCTGCAGGCGCTTGCCGCTGGCAATCTGCTCCTGCGCCTTCGCCATCTGCGTGATCTGCGATTGCATGCCATCGCGGACCTGGTTGAAGGCGAACTGTTGGGTTAATCGAATCTGCATGGTTGTTCCTCAGAGGAGGTTTAGCACCTCGTCCTGCAGCGCACCGACGACTTGAATGAAACGGGCGGCCGCACCGAATGCCTGCTCGAACTGGATCAGGTTGACGAGCTCCTCATCGAGGCTCACGCCGGACACCTGGTCGCGACGTGTCTCGAGACTGGCCATGAGCTGTCCCTCAATCTCGAGCGCCCTATCTGCGGACTGCACCTGCAAGCCCACGTTTCCTACCAGGCCCGCATAGAATCCACCGATCGACTCCTGCAGACCCTCGAGGTGCTCGTTTTGCAGGGCCAACAGGTCTCTCAGTATGGCGTTGCCACCGCTCGCTCCGTTGGAGGTCGTCGCGAGCAGCCGCGGATCATCCAGCACCCGTTGCGTGACACCGATACTGGTGGCATCGGTACCCGTCAGCAGTCCGTTCAAGCCCAGGGCGACGAGCACGTCAGATGTGTCCGAATC
This sequence comes from Planctomycetota bacterium, assembly GCA_047618565.1. GTDB lineage: Bacteria > Planctomycetota > UBA1135 > UBA1135 > JBLHKW01. Next base: position 2,003 of record JBLHKW010000002.1, on the reverse strand, counting down.
TGCAAGCAGGTGGCGCGTGAACGAGTCCCCGTCCGTGGCGGATACGGTGCCCGACGAGAAGGTGATCGACATTCCATCCGGCATGGTGAGCTCCGTGCCAGGCAGGTAATCTGCACCGACATCGAGCGAAGTCACTTGAGTGCCGTTCGCGTCGAATACGTTGATCGCCAGGCCGGGGGTCGACCCGATGTCCCCGTCCATGCTTGCCCGGAATGTCAGTCGCTTGTTCGTGGTGCCCGTGTAGGAGCCCTGCAGGCTGGCGGATACGGAGCGATCCTGACCGCTGACGGTTGTCCCCGCCGACCAGCCGAAGGCCGTCGCGGCGCTGCCACCGACGACGTCGAACGAGACGGCACTACCCTCGGCAATGCTCTGCAGAACGATCTGGTCGCCCGATACGATCGCGCGCATCCCGTTGGCCGCCGTATCGACGTCAGCATTGATCACCGCGGCCACCTCCTGCGCGGTGACCTGGCTCATGTTGGCGAAGTCGGCCGGGTTGAAGCTGATCCCGAAGGACCCGGAGCCCGAATCGAGAGTGAGTGTGTCACCGGGCGTCAGGGCGAACGGAGCGCCGCCAGCGCTGGTCAAGCTCGCGCTCGCGCCGCCGAAGTTGCCCTGGCTATTACCCTCTTCCTCGAGACTGCGGCTGAAGTCGAAGGTGAAGCCTGTGGCAGCCTGGATCCGTATCCGGCCCAACGTATCCGCGTTGGCCGAGAGCTGAGGAAGCGCGGAGAGTTCGGCGAGGAACTCGCCGACGTTCATCCGGCTCGCGTCGATCTTCACGCGATGGGTCTGCACCTCACCGGTCGCTTCGTTGCGTACCTGTACAAACAGCTCGCCGTCGACAGCGTCGATCGGGCCATCAAGGGAGCCGAGGCGTTCATTGAGCACGGAGCCGTCGCCATCCGTATCGACGATGGCCTTGTCGGAGACCAGGCTGCCGAAGCCGCCGCTCGGGGGTGTGCCCTGGCTGTGGCGCCGGTTCATCTCGAGGATCAGCCCCTGCGCCAGCCGGTCCAGATCCGACCTCAGCTCGGGCAGGGTCGTATCGGCATAGGAGATCAGACCGCCGATGCTGCCGGAACGCGCCTCGACGGGCTGGGTCCCGCCGGCGAGCATCAGACGGATGCTTCCGTCTGATGCCTCGCTCACGAGCAGGTCGTTCGAACTCTGATCGCCGACCAGCATCTGTCCGTCCATGAAGACGCGCTTGGTCCCACTCGGGGCGTCCACAACGGTCACGCCGATCTGCTCGGAGATCTCCCGTACAAGTTGATCACGCTGGTCGCGCAGGTCATTGGCCGCAGCGCCACCCGATTCGGCAGTGATGATGCGCCGATTGTATTCCGCCACTCCATCCGCGAGGGCATTGATCTGACTCGCTCCGAGTTTCACGCGACCGACGACCTCCGTACCGATGGCATCCATCTGGGTGCCGACGTCGCGAATCTGGCTAGTAACAGTACCGATGGACGTCACGGTCGCAGTCTGGGCAACCCCATCCGTGGGTGAGGTCGACAGCTCCGCAAGCTTCGAGAACATCTCGCCGAGCAGGTCTGAAATGCCCGTGCCGCTGGGCTCGCCGAGCAACGACTCTGTGTCGGATAGCGCCCCGAGACGGGCCTCGATGTGCTTCATCATCGACGTCTGGGTGAACAGACGCTTGTTGATGAAGTCGTCGACGGTGCGCTTGACGGACTCGGCTTCCACGCCGCCGCCCATCTGCAGGCCACGCAACTGAGTGGAGCGCCCGGACTGCAGAACGAGACTCTGACGCGTGTACCCCGGGGTGTTCGCGTTGGCGATGTTGTGCCCGATCGTGTCCAGGGCCGCCTGGGAGCTCAGGAGGGCTTTGAGCCCGAGGTTAAGACTAGCGCTCGCCATCAGGCACTCGCGTCGATCAGACTGCCTTCGGACTGGATCGGGTCGCCGTTCTCGTCACTGAGCAGCGCGGAAAGCACGTCCCGCACGATCCCGCGCTGTAGACCTATCAACGACGC
>JBLHKW010000001.1:0-178699 GCA_047618565.1 Planctomycetota bacterium | reverse complement strand
GGAGAAAATCCAATGTCGAACGATAAGAAGCTTACCGAAGAGGAAATGAAGAAGGCCGCTGGCGGGTTCTCCGCGCAGAAGGCCGGCAACCGCGCCGGAGTCGACCGCGTCGACATCGACATCGACACCGACACCGACGTCGTTGACGACCCGGACGTCAAGCGTAGCCGAGGCGCGCTGCCCTCCTGAGCCAGTAACAAAGGCTGGAGCTCGTACCCAGTCGACGGAACAGGCCGCCTCGCCTTCAAGCGAGGCGGCCTGTTTCATTTCAGCCGCGCACTATCCAGATGAGCACCGGAGGCTCGACGCCTGCCGTTGCCCCACGCTCGCCAGCGCGGCAGGGTGCACTCTGCTGAAACCAGCGTACGATCGGAGTGCTCGACTCGCCCAAGCGCCATGCCTCCCCATTCCCTGAACGGCCCTGAGGCCGAGGGTTCCTCCGTGCCACAAGGGATGGGCATCGGGCGATACGGACGCGGGGCAGGAGCTGGTAGAACGCTATCGGCCTGAGTTGCTTTCGAGCCCTGCTCGGAACCCGTGGATGAGGGCCATCGAGAGCCACACCTCGATCGAGGATGTCGTGTAGAAAGTCTTCTGGCGCGCGTTCTCGTCGAACCGGTTCGAAGCGCGCGCGGGTCGCGAGAGCGGTGCTCTGCGTCGTGCCCTGAAGGTTGCCCTGGAACGTGTACTCGTGGACAACCACCGCAGGCTCGCGGCTGCCAAGCGTGGCGCAGGAGTCTCGGTGTTCTCCCTCGATGGCGAGGAGCGAGATGAGAGCGACCCCCTGCTTGCCGAAATGTCGTCCCCGATGACAATGCCCACGGAGGGCGCGCGCTCGGCCGAGCTACTGCGCCTCTGCCGGGAGCACCTGGAGGACCGCGAGTGGACGGTCTGGCGCCTGCGCGTCGTGGTGGGACGCGGTTTCGATGCGATTGCCAGCCTGACCGAGAGCTCGGCTGCGAGCGTGCGCGGTGTGATGCATCGCGCCCGCAAGAGACTGATCCTCGCGCTGGCAGACCTCGACCCGGACGGCTCCCCCGAGTGACGGCGGGACGTATGACGGACACCAGAGAAAGGATCCTCGACGCGGACCTCGTCAGCATCTGGAAGTTCAAGGACGACCCGGACAGGATCGAGTGCCTGCTCGCACTGGACGCCCTGACGAACACTGTCTCGGACGGACAGTCCCTCCTGGAGTCAGACTTCCCGGTTTACTTCAAGAGCATCGTCGAGGAGACCACCGTGTGCGCGCCCGTCGCCACGGAACATCCGATGACCAGGGAACTGGCCGAGCCCTACTTCGAGCCCAACGGGATCCTCTCGCTGCTCGACTTCATCGTCCATCACGACTTCAAACCCGCGGGAATCATCTGCTGCGAGAGCCGCTCGAAGCGCCGCGACTGGAGCCAGGCCGATCGCGACTACCTGCTACGACTGGCCACGATCGCGTCATTCAATACGCGTATCTGATCAGGTCCATGCCCACAGCAGCGTCGGCGCCATGAACCCGCCGACGGCTCGACCAGGCGATGGGTTCACGCGTCCGCGCTGACGTGCTCCGTAGCCCGAAGCCAGGTCTGGGCCATCAGCGCGGCGCCCGCGGCCGAAGGGTGCACGCCGTCCTCGGCCCAATGCTCGGCCGGTGCGTACTGGATGGCCTTGTCGAACATTTCCTGGAACGGTACCCAGGTGGCGCGGTGCTTCCGGGCCATGCGCTTCGCTGCGGCGCGGTAGGTGTCGAAGTCAGGGAACCAGCTCGCATCCACGGACCCGCACTCGAGCACGAAGGGCTCGCAGATGATCAGCTGGAGATCGGGCAGCGCCTCGCGCGTACGGCTGAGCAGGGCGTCGAAGGCTTGCGCGTACGTCTCGGCGTCGCCGACGTAGTTGCCCTCGCGCGCATGCCAGACGTCATTGACTCCGATGAGGATGCTGAGCACATCGGGATTGAGCTGCAAGCAGTCCCGCTCCCAGCGTTCCGCAAGATCGGGTACGCGGTGACCGCTGATACCCCGGTTGTAGATGGACAGCTGATCCGCGGGTCGATCCACGAGGAGTCCCGAGGCAGCCAGCCAGGCGTACCCGCCGCCGAGTGCGGACTGGGTGTTCGCCTGGGCGGCAGTCTCACGGCTGCGGCTCGAGTCGGTGATCGAATCGCCCTGAAACAGCACCGTGTCACCGGTAGAGATGATCGAGCCCCGAGCGCCGGCCGCGTGTCGCGGCTGCGTGCTCGCGCAGCTCGCCAGGGCGGCACCTCCGATCCCACCGAGAGTTGCGAGGGTGGCCACGAAGTCGCGACGAGCCAGGTGGGTCTCGGACGAACTGGACTCATGCATGGGTATTCTTTCCGGGAGCAACGGAGACGTGAATCAGCTCGGCGCTATCGGTCGCCGGCCGCTGCCACAGGATACGCCATCTGCACACCGCATGGAGCCACGGGACGCTCTTGAGGTCCGCTGGCCTGCTGAACGGCGCGGTGCACAGGGTGCGTCCGGGACTCACCTCGCTACAATGGCAGGCGCCATGGCCCCCGTATCTGCCTACCAGTCCGAGATCCGTGAACAGCCCGACGTTCTACGGCGCCTTCTGACGGAAGGTCGCGCGGAGGTCGAGGCACTGGCCGAGGGCATCAAGCAGGCACGACCGGCTTACGGCCTCTTCGCCGCACGGGGCAGCTCCGACAACGCCGCTCGCTACGGACAGTACGTCTTCGGTATCCATAACAGATTGACCTGCGCATTGGCTGCGCCGAGCATCGTCAGCCTCTACGGGACCGCGCCCGACATGGCCGGGTCGCTCGCCATCGGTGTCAGCCAGTCGGGCCAATCGCCCGACATCGTCGGCGTCATCGATGCGGCGAAGAAGCAGGGCGCTCTCACGGTAGCGCTCACCAACGACCCCGAGTCTCCCCTCGCCAGGGCAAGTGAGCACACGGTGCAACTACGCGCGGGGGCGGAACTGGCGGTTGCGGCAACCAAGACGACCACGGCGGAGTTGATGGCGATCGCGATGATCAGCGTGGCCATGGAAGGTGACGAGGCGCGCTGGGCGGACCTGGACCGGGTGCCCGATCTCGTCCAGGCAACGATCGATGGGAACTCGACCATTGCGGGGCTCGACGCGTTCAAGCAGATCCAGCACCTGTGCATCATCGGGCGCGGCTACAACTATTCGACCGCATTCGAGACCGGACTCAAGATCAAGGAAACCAGCTACGTCGTCGCCGAGCCATATTCCATGGCTGACCTGTTCCACGGCCCGGTCGCGATGATTGGCGCCGACTTCCCGGTCGTCGTCGTCGCCCCCGGGGGCCGCACCGAGCCTGACGTGGCGAGGATCCTTGAAACGGTCGACAGTCGTCGCGCACGGCTCATCGCCATCACCGACAGCGAGAAGATCCTGTCGCGAGCGGAGGTCGCCATCAAGCTGCCCAGCATGCCCGAGTGGATTTCCCCGATCGCAGGTGTTGTGGCCGGGCAGCTGCTGGCTGGCGCCCTGGCGAGGGTCAAGGGGCTCGACCCGGACGCCCCGCGCGGGCTGAGCAAGATTACCCTCACGAACTGACTCACCCTGCGAGCGCGCATGAGCCCGATCAGGCCGCGCTACAGGTCTCCGCGGTGTTCGGCTGTCCCGGCCTTGTCGGCAGGTTTTGTCGGGGCCGGCGCGCTGGCCTCGATCACCGCAGGAATCTTCTCGGTGATCTCGATGAGCTGGTCTGCAGCTACGTCACGCAGCGTCTGGGTCACGTCGCTCGTCGGCCAGTAGACCTCGAGCAGGTCGATCTTCTCAGCTTGCCCCAGGCCGATCATCTGGGTGAGCGGGTTGCCACCGAACGTTGCGCCGCTGTTAACGTGCCGGTAGACCGAGCGCGAAACCTCGCCCTCGGTGATTCGACAGTGAATGCGTGCCCCCATGCCAGAACGGTTGGACTTCGTTCCGACGAGGCGCACCTGGATCCAGTGGTTCCCGAAGCCAGGATTCTCGAAAAGGGCATCGCCGAAGGCGTCGCCCGGGAACGCGCCTCCCATCTGCATGAAGATGTCCTGATCTCCATCGCGGTCGAAGTCGGCAAAGGCCACGGCGTGGCCCTTCTGGAGATGCCCGAGGCCGCTCGGCACGGTGACGTCGGCGAATCGTTTCCCGCCTCGGTTCCAGTACATGACGTTCGGCATCAAACCGTCGAACTGCGGATAGCCTGTCCCGAGATAGAAGTCGAGAAAGCCATCGTTGTCGATGTCGCCGAAATTGGACCCCATCGGGAGGTTGATCAGTGTGAGCCCCATCTGCTCGGCGACGTCCTCGAAGCCGCCGGCGCCATCGCCGCGATACAGGCAGTTGACCTCCTCCTTGGTTGCGGCCTTGAAGTAGCTCGCAGCGACCGGACGCGCAGTCCAGCAATTGCTGGTGACGTAGATGTCGAGACAGCCGTCGTTGTCAAAGTCCCAGAACCAGGCCGGGAAGCTCTTGAGAGGCCCCGATACGCCGAGCTTCGAGGCGACGTCCGCGAAGGTTCCGTCGCCGTTGTTGTGATAAAGCCGGTTGGGCTCTCCCTCGTTGGACACGTAGAGGTCGAGATAGCGGTCCCCGTCGTAGTCGCCCCAGTGAACCGCCTTGGCGAAGTGGAAGTTCTGGACGCCTGCGCGCTCCGCCACATCCACGAAGGTGCCGTCACCGTTGTTCTCGAATAGCTGGCTGGCAGCCCGGATGGCCGGCGAGTTCTCGTTACCCACGTACAGATCCAGGTCGCCATCGTTGTCGTAGTCGCCCCAGCTCGCCGTCTGGGTCGGGTAGTGCACGTCACCCAGCCCCGCGTAGAAGGTCACGTCGATAAATTTGCCGGTTCCGTCGTTGCGCAGGAGCGAATTCGGGTGACGCCCGCGCTCTCGCAACCAGGCGCCGCGCAGCACGAAGACGTCGAGGTCGCCGTCGTTGTCGTAATCGGCCTGGAGCAGGTTGAGCCCGCCCAGCAGCTCCGAAAGGCCAGCTTCAACGGTCCGGTCGGTGAATGTCCCATCACCGTTGTTCTTGAAGAAACGCAGCGGGTCACCCGAATGCCAGGTGGACGCGAGGATGTCGTACAGCCCGTCCGCGTCGAAATCATCCGCGATGGCGCCGCCGCAGTTGTTGAAGGTGTTCAGCCCGAGCCCCGGTGCAATGTCCACGAAGCGCGGGAACTCCTCGTCCGACGTGAAGACTCCCTCTGGCGCGAGGTAGGCCTCCGGGACCTGGTCCGGCCACTCGCCAACCGTCTGATAGGCGAGGTTGAGCAGCCACTTGGCCACGACATGGCGGGGTTTTCGGTCGAGAAGCTCCTCGAGTATCTCGATCGCCGCGCGTGGCCCCTCCTGATCGATGTAGACACCGGATCCACGGATCGGAATCACGCAGCTATCGCTCGTATGGTGCGCCACGCAGTTCTGATTCTCCCCCAGGCGCATGTGCGCGGTCGCCAGATCGACCAGGCTCTGGGTGACCTCCTTGCCCGGGATCTCGCTCCCGAGCTCGGGCAGCAGGTCGCGCGCCGCGGCAAAATGGACGATCGCCTGCGCGGGGTTTCCGAGCCGCATCTCGTGGAAGGCGACCAGGCAAAGCTGCTTCCAGCGTCTCTTCGGCGGCGCACTGTCGGGCAACGAAGCAAGCACCGCTCGGGCTTCGCGAGCACCCGCCTCACCGAGGTAGATATTCGCTCTATCCGAAGCTTCGTCAATCTCTCGAAGCAGCTCGACCATTCTCTTGTGGCTCGCCGCCAGGCGGTCTTCGTCCTCATCAACAGAGGCCACCGATACCGTCTGAGCCTGAGTCACTGGTAGAGAAACGCCGAACATCAAGAGAGCCAAGCCCTTGACCACCGTTTCCATGACTTTCAGTAGCCTAACATAACCATGCATGTCCGTGTTACATGGACATGCATTTGTCTCACACGCCCCGCGTCAGGCAGGCGGGCGCAAGCTTGCTGGGATCTCGTGCGGCGGGCTACAACGGGCGAATGAACAGGTTGCGGAACCAGGCGTAACTAGGCCCCTCGATTTCACCCGCCGGCGCATGCCTCTGTAACCCGATGAACCCCGCCGCCGCGCGTTCCGCAAAAGGGGGCTGGACATCGAGCGCGTGGGTATCGACGTCGTACAGCGTCCTGCCGTTCAGCACCGTCACCAGGTGCGAGCCGCGGTAGTTCACCTCGTAGGTGTTCCACTCCCCGAGCGGCCGCAGGGCATCCTTGACAGCGGGCGCTACGGCGCCATAGAGACTGCCCGTGAACTGCCAATCCGTGAGGGTCGTACCGGTTTCCTGCTCCCAGTTGAAGTCATCCAGAATCTGGATCTCGCAACCGGAGTAGGCCGGATTGCTGCCGTCGCGGGCCGCGCGCAGGAAGAGGCCGCTGTTCGCAAGGCGCTCGGTCTTGAAATCGAGGCGCAGGTGGAAGTCGGTGTAGTCGTCGAGCGTGCGCAGCTCGGGCGAGTTGCCTGCGGCGTCGAAACAGATCACTCCCGCTTCAACTCGAAAGCCAGTGCCCTGGTCCGCAGCCTCCCAACCGGTGAGATCCCTCCCGTTGAAGAGCGAGCGCCAGCCCGCGCGCTCACCTTCCTCGCTCAGGGCCAGAATGCCGTCCTCGGCCGCAGTAAAATAGGTGCCCGCCTCGCTCGACAACTCCCGCACCCGCAGGTTCTTGAAGCGCACGTTGCTGCCGGCAGGATCATCCCGCGAACCGTGTACCTGCAGTCCGATCTTGCCCGTCGGCGCGAAGCCGCCGCTGTCCTCCGGAATGCGGTAGTCGGTCAGCAGGTCGCCGTTCATCCAGACGGTGATGTGCATGGGCTCGCCCACGCAACGCACCCGGAAGTGATTCCACGCGCCGCGCACATAGAGCGGCGAGCCGGCGGGATTGTGGTAGTACCAGCCGTCGGAGTAGATGCCGCCGACCTCGCCGCCAGGTCGATAGTCGAGGGTGACCTGCGCGCCCCTGCCCTCGGGTGCCATGCGGCAGAAGATGCCCGAGTCGAAGGGGTACGTGATGTTCGCATCGAGCTCGATCTCGAAATTCCGGTACTCGCGCGCCGTGTAGAGCAATCCGCCCGCGTGACCGGGGCCCTCGACGCCCTTGATGGCTCCGTCCTCCACGGACCACGATGCGTTGCCATCGTAGCGCCCACCGCTGGTCACCCAACCCTCGAGCGACTCGCCATCGAACACGGAGTGCCAGTCGTCTCGCTCCTGGGGCATACCGGAGCAGGCCGCATGGAAAGTAGCGAGGAGCGACACGGTGACGAGCGAGGCCGGATACGTCGAGTGCATGGTATGACCGTAATGAAGATCGAAGATGCGGAAGCGTACAGGAACGGTATCCACAGCGGGAGCCCACCGCGAAAGTGACTGCCCGACGCGCACCGACACTGTAGACTCCGTGGGTTCGCACGCCCCGCCACCCCAGAAACGACGCCGCGTCCATGAACCGTCTCCGCATCGGCATGATCGGAGCGGGCTTCAATGCCCGCTTTCACGTCCAGTCCCTCGTCAATGTCCGCGCTGTGGACCTGGGCGGCGTCAGCAGCCGGACGGTCGCGAGCTCGCGATCCCTGGCCGACCACGCGCGTGAGCTCGGTGTCGGCGATGCAGTCGTCTTCGAGGACCACGAAGAGCTCGCAGCATCCGACGCGATCGATGCGGTCTGGATCAACTGTCCCAACCACGCGCGCATCGAGACCATGGAGGCGGTTGTGCGCGGCAATGCACGGCGCTCGACGCCCCTGGCGGGCATCGCGTGCGAGAAACCACTCGCGCGCACCGTGGCCGAGGCGCGGCGCATGCTGGAGCTGGCCGACGAGGCCGGCGTGCCGACGGGCTACCTCGAGAACATGATCTTCGTTCCGGCGGTCGCGCGCGGGAAGGAGATCATCTGGCGCCGCGGAGCGGCAAACGCGGGCCGTCCCTATCTCGCGCGCGCCGCCGAAGAGCACTCGGGCCCACACACGCCGTGGTTCTGGATGGGAACGGAGACGGGCGGAGGTGCGTTGCTCGACATGATGTGCCACGGCCTCGAGACCGCGCGCTGGATGCTGACCGAACCCGGCAAGCCGCGTGCGAGCCTGACGCCGATCGAGGTCACGGCGCGCATCGACTGCCTGAAGTGGTCCCGGCCAGCCTACGTGGAACAGCTCAAGCAGCGCATGGGACCCCAGGTCGACTACGCCAAGGCCCCCAGCGAGGATTACGCGAACGCGACGGTCCTCTACGAGGACGAGCAGGGCGCGCGCATCGTGACGGAGTCGACGACCTCGTGGAGCTTCGTCGGAGCCGGCCTGCGCCACAGCCTCGAGATGCTCGGTCCCGAGTACTCGATGCAGCTCAACACCCTCGACACGGGTCTGTCGGTCTTCTTCTCGCGCAACGTCACGGGCACGGAGGGCGAGGACCTGGTCGAGAAGCAAAACGCAGAACAGGGCCTGATGCCCGTCGTGCCCGAGGAGACCAGCCATTACGGATACGTGGGCGAGAACCGGCACTTCGCGCAGGCTTTCATGCAGCGCAAGACACCCGCGCTGACCTTCCACGATGGCCACGAGATCATGCGCATCCTCGCGGCCTGCTACATGTCGGCCGAAACCGGACGCACCGTCGACATGAGAACAACCGACCTCTCGAACTTCGAGCCCGCGGTCTCCCGCGGCACCTGGCGACCCGGCAAGGTCGCCACGCCCCAGAACTCATGAGTAGCAACATCCCCAACCCGTCCCGTCGCAACTTCCTTTCCAGCACAGCCCTGGCCACGGGCCTGTTCGCAACGGGCTCCTGCGCCAACCTGGGAGGTTCCAGCTGGCGCACGCGCCCGATCCCGCGTGGAGCCAAGCCGCCGTCCGTGGGACCCGACGAGACCCTCCGTATGGCCATCATCGGCCCCGGCAGCATGGGTAGCGGCCACATGCACGCGACCATCGCGCACGCCAAGAACGGCGACGAGAAGGTCGAGATCGTGGCTCTGGCGGAGGTCTGCAAGCCGCGCCTCGACCGCGCACTCGCGTGGCTGAGCGAGAACCAGCCCGGAGTCCAGGTCGAAGGCTATCGCGACTACAAGGAGCTCCTCGCACGAGAAGACATCCACTGTGTCCTGGTTGCATCCACCGAGCACTGGCACGCGCAGCACTCGATCGATGCGATCGCGTCGGGCAAGGACGTGTACGTGGAGAAGCCCATGACCCTGCGCCTCGACGAGGCGCTCTGGATGCGCGCTGTCATGGAAGCCAACCCGGAGATGCGCCTGCAGGTCGGCACCCAGTACATGACCTGGGGCAAGTTCGTCGAGGCGAAGAAACTCATCAGCGCGGGCAGGATCGGCAAGCCCGTGTTCAGCCAGACGAGCTACTGCCGCAACTCCCCCGGGGGCGAGTGGCTGTACGAGATCGAGAAAGAGGTCCAGCCGGGCGAGATGCTCGACTGGGAGGCCTGGTGCGGACCGCTCGGCGTGCGCGAGTGGGACACGAACGTCTACCATCGCTGGCGGCGCTATCGTGACTACTCGACGGGCATCATCGGAGACCTCCTGGTGCACATGATCACGCCCATGATCTTTGCCATCGATTGCGGCTGGCCCACGCGCGTGACCGCCGCCGGGGGTCACTACGTCGACAAGGAGATGGAGAACCATGACCAGGTCAACCTCACGGTCGAGTTCCAAGGCGAACACACGATGATCGTGGCCGGCTCGACCTGCAACTCGACGGGATTGCCGGTGCTCATTCGCGGACACGAGGCCAACCTCGAACTGGGCGGCAACAACTGCGTCCTGCGCCCCGAGCCGCCGTTCGTGGACGACATCGACCCGGTGACGATCGAGGCCGACAACAGTGCGCCACAGGACAAGCTGCGCCTGGACTGGCTCTCCTGCGTACGCACGCGCGCCCAGAACGTCAGCCAGGTCGAACTGGCGACCCAGGTGATGGTGATCGTGGACCTTGCCACACGCTCCATGTGGGAAGGCGGGTCCTACTCCTTCGACCCGGCCACGCTCGAAACCCGTCCCATCAGTTAGTGGCCCGTGCCCACACTCCATACGGCTTCGAGGCGTCGCCCATGATCGAGCGCCTGGCCATCGAGTGCATGGGTACGCGCTTCGAGCTCGTACTCGTGGGCGGGGACCGGGGCTTCCTGCGCGCCGCCGGCGAGGAGGCTCTGGCAGAGATCGAAGGCTGCGACGCGCGCCTCAGTCGTTTCCGCAGCGACAGCGTCCTCAGTCACCTCAACCGCTCGGCGGCACTCGGCCCCGTGCCCGTGGATGGCGAATTGTTCGAGGCACTCGTGCTGTGCGAGCAGATCTGGAGCGCGTCGAGCGGCGCTTTCGACGCGAGCATCGGGGCGTGGATGCAGCACGACAGCTCTGACGTACGGGTCGAAAATGAACGCGATCGTGCGCATGTGGGCTGGGCCGCGGTCGAGCTCCAGGGCGCGCGCAAGCGCGTGGCCTTCGCCCACCCGGACCTGAAGCTCGATCTGGGCGCCATCGGCAAGGGCATCGCGCTCGACAACGCTGCACGCGCGCTCGCAGACGCGGGCGTGACGCGCGCATTGCTGCACGGCGGCACCAGTACGGCCCTCGCCCTCGGCCCCCCATCGGGCAAGCACGCGTGGACGGTCAGCCTGGGCCCGGAACGCAGCGCGCCACAGGCGCAGCTCGTCCAGCGCGCCCTCTCCGTTTCCGCGCCCAGAGCGGGAAGTGCGCACGTTCTCGATCCGCGCAGCCCGCACGCCCAGCCCGGGCTCGCGCGTGCGGCGGTCCTCGCACCCAACGCGACCCTGGCCGACGCCTGGTCGACGGCATTGCTCGTTGCGGGTGACGGCGCGTCCATACCTGAAGATTGCGACTGGGCCCTCGCGTTGCCCGGCGCCCTTCAGGTCGAATGGACGCGCTGGGCACCAGGCCAGTCCCCCTCCCGATCCACAGAGCTCGAAGCCAGCGCCTCATGACCCCCAACGACCGCAGAGACTTCCTCAAGAGCGCCTCGGGCGCGGCCGCGTTCTTCGCCATTTCGCCGAACTGGATGCCCGTCCCGAGACTGGCCAGCAACCTGTCCGTCGGCGTGATCGGAGTCGGTAGACAGGGGCGCGCCATCCTGGCCGAACTCGGAAAGTTCGAGGACGTCACCGTCGCCGCCATCTGCGACACCGACGACGCGCGCCTGCGATCCGGAGCGCGCCGGGCGGCCGAGGCCCAGCCCCATCCCGAGCACTCCTCCCTCCTATCGGACGAGAGCCTCGACGCCGTCGTGATCGCAACGCCAACCCATGCCCACAAGGACCTCGCCATCGCAGCCCTCGCCGCCGGCAAACACGTCTACTGTGAGGCGCCTCTGGCCCACACCGTCGACGACGCCCAGGCGATAGCCCAGGCTGCACGCGCAGCAAGCTCCGTCTTCCAGACCGGCATGCTCGGTCGCTGCAATCCGGTCTACAAGCTGGCGCGTACCTTCGTGCGCTCCGGCGCGATCGGCGACATCGTCGGGCTGCGCGGCCAGTACCACAAGAAGACCTCCTGGCGCACGCCCGCGTCGGACCCCGCGCGCGAAGCGAAGCTCAACTGGCGCGTCGACCCCAAGCTCTCGACGGGTCTGCTGGGCGAGTTCGGGACCCAGCAGTTCGATGTCCTGCACTGGTTCACGGGCAAGTACCCGAGCTCCGTGCGCGCGAGCGGATCAGTCAGAGCCTGGGACGATGGGCGCGAGGTCGACGACACCGTGCAGTGTCAGCTGAACTTTCCGAAGGGCATGGCCTGCGACTACGACGCGACCCTCGGCAACTCCTTCGAGGGACAGTTCGAGCTCCTGATGGGCACCATGGGCTCCGTCAAGCTCTCCTGGACCCACGGGTGGATGTTCAAGGAAGCCGATGCGCCGACTCAGGGTTGGGAGGTCTACGCGAACCGCCAGCGCTTCCACAACGACGAGGGCATCACCCTGATCGCCGATGCGACGAAGCTCTCGGCCCAGGGCAAGCTCAAGGAAGGCATCGGCCTGCCGCACCCGCCGCTCTACTACGGAATGGAATCCTTCCTGAAGAGCGCGACCGAGGGCCAACCGGTGGCCTGCGGCGCCGACGAAGGCTTGCGCGCCGCGATCGTCGGGATCCGCGCGCACGAGGCGTCGGCCGCAAACGAGGAACTGCCGATCGAGCTCTCCGGAGAGCAGAGATGAGCGCGGACTTCCGCCTGCGACAACTGCCCTTCGCCATGCGCCTGGGCCTCTCCTGCGTGCTGCTCGTGCTGCTGGGCGGCTTCCTCGCGTCCGGTCTCTACATGGCGCAGCACCACGAGAACCGTGACGAGCGCCCGGGCCTGACGATGGACGACATCGAGGGCCACTACCACGGCGTGCGCACACCCTCCGCGCTCAGGGATGCCCTCGCCGCCGGCCATCCCACCGAACTGAGCGCCCCCAGCCGCGCCACGCTGCTCACCTGGCTCAACGGCGACCGTATCAGCGAGGACTACGACAACCTCGACCTCGGCGACCAGGCTCCGGCCGAGATCCTGGCGAGCGCGTGCACCTCCTGCCACTCCCGCAACGCCGACGACCCCATCGGCGAGAGCATGCCGCTCGAATACTGGGACGACATCAAGCGCGTCGCCTTCGCGAGCACGATCGAACCGGTCTCCACCGAGATCCTGCTGGCCTCCACCCACACCCATGCGCTGGCCCTGGGCACCGTGACCCTGCTGCTGATGATGCTCGTCATGTGGACGCGCTTCGCCGCTGGTGTCGCCCCCAAGCTGTCCGCATTGACCGGCGCCGCCCTGCTCGTCGACCTGGGTGGCTGGTGGTTGACACGCAGCAATCCAGCACTCGTCCCGTTGATCGTGGTCGGTGGAGCGCTATTCGGCGTGGGCGCTGTCCTGCTCGGCGTGCTCGTACTGGCCGAACTGTGGCTGCCGTAGCGACGAGAGGTCGTCAGCGGCGAGCTTCGCCCTTCAGACCGTCAATTCACGCCGGGGTCACGCGCGCGGCAAGCGCCATTCCTTGGTGATCGGTCGTCACCGTACCATTTTCATTCGCGTTCCATAGCGGGCCCGAAAAACGGGTAGAAAGGGCACGAGTCCGCCTTGTCCAAGTGAGACCCACCCATGATCCCCCTGCTTGCCCTGATCGTCGCCCTGCCCTCTGCCCTATCCATGCCCACGGGTGCAGCTGGAATCCGGCCGCCGCAGGAGCTCGCGCAGGAGGACTTCCAGTTCGTGGGTGGCGGCATCACGCTCGCCGGTAACCTGACCCTGCCCGAGGGAGAGGGACCACATCCCGTGATCCTCCTGACCCACGGTTCGGAACCCGGGTCACGACGTGGCTACGGAATGTTCGTCGATCTCTTCGCGCGACAGGGCATCGCGGTCATGCGCTATGACAAGCGCGGGGTAGGTAACTCCGAGGGCACGTATATTGAGGCGCCGGATCTGCGCATCCCTTGCGCGGACCTGCTGGGCGCCGTCTCCTACCTGCGCGCGCATGCATCGATCGACGCTGAACGCATCGGCGTCTTCGGCGCGAGCCAGGGGGGCTGGGTCGCACCCATGGCCGCCTCCATGAGCGAACACATTCGTTTCGTGGTGGTGCAGTCAGCACCGGGTGTCTCGCCGCTCGAGCAGAATCTCTTCGACAAGGGCAATCAACTTCGCCGTACCGGACTCTCCGAGCCTGACCTCGAGCGCGCGGGCGCCTACCGGCGAGCCTACTGGACCTACCTGATCACCGGCGCAGGCTTCGAAGCGGCGCAGGAACTGCACACGGCCATCGCCAGTGAGCCCTGGTTTACGCGCGACAACTTCGCGTTCCCCTTCCAGCGCCGGGAAGAGTTCCTGCGCTATCCGATCCTCGCGAACTGGGCCTTGCACAGCGCCTATGAGCCCAGGCTGACCCTGGAGCGCGTGCGCGTTCCACTCCTGGCTGTATTCGGTGGCGAAGACAGCATCGTTCCTGTGGACCGCAGTGTCAGCGCATTCACCAGCGCCTTCGCGATGTCCGGCAACGAGGCCCTGGCAATAAACGTGATCCGTGGCGCCGATCATGGCATCCGCGTCGCCAGCCCGGAGGGCTGGCGTGCGGTGTCGAGGGAGTACATGGACCTGATGGTCCAGTGGGTCGCTGAACAGGTTTTCTGACTGGCAGGCACGCAGGCCTGAGCGTCAAAGGAGCAGTTCGGTACGTACGCGGCCCGAGACGTCCGTCAGACGATAGTCCCGGCCCTCGAGGGGGTACACCAGGCGTTCGTGATCCACGCCGAGCAGGTGCAGCAAGGTCGCGTGCAGGTCGTGCACGTCCACGGGGTTCTCGATGATGTTGTAGGAGTAGTCATCGGTGCGCCCGAAGCTGATCCCGGGCTTGATGCCCCCGCCCGCGCACCACACGCTGAAGCAGCGCGGGTGGTGGTCGCGCCCGTAGTTCGTCTCGCTCAGCGCACCCTGGCTGTAGACCGTGCGTCCGAACTCGCCCGCCCAGAGCACGAGCGTGTCATCCAGCAGGCCGAGCCGTTTCAGGTCGGTGATCAGGGCCGCCTGGGGCTGGTCGACCGCCTGGGCCTGATCGCGAATTTCCTTTGGCAGATTGGAATGAGCGTCCCAGCCGCGCATGTAGAGCTGGATGAAGCGCACGTCTCGCTCGGCCAGGCGGCGCGCCAGCAGGCAGTTGGCGGCAAAGGTCCCCGGCTTGCGAACCTCCGGACCGTACATGTCGAGCGTCGCCTCGTCCTCGTCCGAGAAGTCCATCAGATCCGGGACCGACATCTGCATGCGGTAGGCGACCTCGGCCTGTGCGATACGCGTGCGAAGCTCAGGGTCGATGGCGCGCTCCATCTCGCGCTCGTTGAGCTCTCCGACCAGGTCCAGCATGCGCCGGCGGTCAGCGCGGCTGACGCCGGGCGGATTCTCGAGGTAGAGCACCGGGTCGCCACTCGAACGCAGCTTGCATCCCTGATGTTTACCGGGCAGGAATCCGCTGCCCCAGAAGCGTGCCGAGAGCGCCTGCATGTTCCCGAAACCCTGGGCGATCAGCACGACAAAGTCGGGCAGGTTGGCGTTCAAGCTACCCAGCCCGTAGCTCATCCAGGAACCAAAGGACGCCCGGCCGGGTTGCTCGCTTCCGGTCTGAAAGAACGTGATGCCAGGTTCATGGTTGATCGCCTGCGTGTGCATCGAGTGCACGAAGCAGAGTTCCTTCGCGATCCCGGCCGTATGCGGGATCAGCTCGCTGAGCCAGATGCCGTCCTGCTGGTTGGGGTAGCGGTCGAAGCGGAACATCGAAGGCGCGACCGGGAAACGATCCTGACCGCTGCTCATCCCGGTCAGGCGCTGGCCCTGACGGACCGAATCGGGCAAGTCCTCGTTGAAGCGCTCGCGCAGGCCCGGCTTGTGGTCGAACAGGTCGAGCTGGCTCGGAGCGCCCTCCATGTGCATGTAGATGACACGCTTCGCGCGCGGCTTGTGATGCAGGCCGCGCGCACTCAGCTGGTTCGCATCCTTCAGCACTCCCAGGGTTGAACCCAGGGCGACGCTCCCAAGGGCGCCCGATAGACCGCCGGCAGCGACCTGAAAGAAACGCCTGCGGGTCAGGTCGAGGCGCCGTTGCTGGAGCGGGTTCATGTCAGTCCTGAGTCAGGGTCTCGTGCAGGTTCAACACGGCGTTCGCGATGAGTGTCCACGCGCCGAGCTCGACGGGGTCGACGCCGTCGGGGACCGGGGCGGCGCCAACCTCGAGCAGTGCCGCGGCATCTTCGGGCGACTCCCGAAAGCGTCTGCGGAAGCCCTCGAGGGCAGCGACCAGGGCCTCGACCTCGACGGCCTCGGGCTCACGGGACGTGCACATGCGGAAGAGGCGCGCGAGCTGGCGTGAGTCGTCGAGCTCGTCCTCGAGCGCCCTTGCAGCGAGCATCCGTGCCGCCTCCACGAACTGCTCGTCGTTCCAGAGTACCAGTGCTTGCAGCGGCGTGTTCGTACTCTGACGCCGTACGACACAGGACTCGCGCGTGGGCGCATCAAAGGCCTGCATCGCCGGCGGCGGGACCGCACGCTTCCAGTAGGTGTAGAGGCTTCGGCGCCACAGGTCATCACCAGCGCCTACCTCGAACAGGCGCGTATTCGAGGCGAGCATCGCGACCTCGCGCCACAAGCCCTCGGGTTGATAGGGCTTCACCGAGGCACCTCCGAAGCGCTCGACCAGCAGGCCGGACGTGTAGAGAGCGTGGTCCCGGATCTGCTCGGCCGACAGCCGGCGCCGCGGATAGCGCGCGAGCCAGCGGTCGCTCGGGTCACGCTCAAGGAGCTCCGCCCGACCGACGGACGCCTGGCGGTAGGTGCTGGAAACGACGATCGATCGCAGCAGCGCACGTACGTCCCAGCCCGACTCCCGGAACTCGACGGCCAACCAGTCGAGCAGCTCGGGGTGGGTCGGCCACTCCCCTTGCAGGCCGAAGTCCTCGCTCGTGCGCACCAGCGCGGACCCGAACATGAGCTGCCAGAAACGGTTCACGGCGACCCGGCTGAAGAGAGCGTTGTCGGGCGCCACCAGCCATTGCGCGAGCCCCAGGCGGTCCCGTGGCGCATCGACCGGCAGCGGCGACAGGAAGGCCGGCGGCCGGCGTTCCACCTGGCGCTCCTCGTCCGGGCTGTCGTACTGACCACGCTTCAGCACAAAGGACGGGCGCAGCTGCTCGAGTTCCTGCATCACCATCGTGCGTGGGATACGAGCCTCGACAGCCGCCTGAGACTCTTCGATGACCACGCGCTCGTCGTCGAGCGCACGGTATCCATCGAAGAAGCGTCGGCGCCAGGCCTCGGTCAGTTGGGCGCGCTGATTCTCGGGAATCGCGCCGCGCTCGAGCAGGGCTGAGGGCAGCTCTCCCTCGAGCACCTGCGCCGCCTGCTCGACGTCAAACGCATATCCGGACGGACCACCCGTGTTGATGATCTCGAACACGAGCATGTTGGCCCCAGGCTGCAGATCCACGCGCACCTGGTCCTGGTCGGCAGCCACGCCGCGATCCACCATGCGCCCTCCAACCCGCTCCCCATTCAGGAACAGGGCGAAGCCGTCATCGCTTCCAAGGTGCAGATCGACGCTGCGCGCGTCCGGAGACCAGATCGTGCGGCCCAGGTAGCTCGCCCCCACACCCGCAGAGAGCGCAACTGGCTCTCCATCCACCAGCTTCGCCTGAAATTCCCAGCGCGGTAGTCCCTCGCCGAAGTCATGCAGCGGATCGAGCGCTGCGACGGCCTCCGGCCCGAAGACCGTGCTGTAGGCCGCCTCGCGATCGCCCTCGGGCGCCGGGATGAAGGGCCCGGCGACGTACCAGCGACCGAGGGCGACGGGAAGGAGCGACGTGTCCGTGAGTGGAGACACACGCAGACGGACTCGTCCAAGGGAGTGCTGCGCATACTTCGAGCGAAAGTGGAGGGTGACGCGCAGATCGGTGCCACCCGCAAATCCGAACGGGCCCTCTGCGAGCAAGAGCACGTCGCGCGCCCCTCCATTCGCATTGCCGTCCGCCGCCCATCCACGATCGTCCGGTTCGATCACGTTGCCGGCCTCGAAGTCCCCGTTGCGCTGTGCGTGGTCGGCCCATGCCCAGGAGAGAGGCACCGGCGTCCAGTCCACGGACTCGTCAACAGGACGCACGTCGAGAGTCAGGTGCGAGACGACCGCGTTCCCGTGGCTCGCGCGGCCCGCCCCATCGGGCGCCGTCGAATCCGGATCGGGATTGGGCGTCGCGAGCGCCTCGAGCAGGACGCTGCGCAGGTCCGAGGCCTCGCTGCGCAGCACGATCGTGTAGTCCTCGAAATCCGAGACCGGGCCGGTCGCCAGGATCGAGCGGTCTTCACGGAGCTCGAGCGTGACCGCGTGATCGGAGGAGCTGGCGGAGAGCACCGTCGGTATCGACCACTCGACGCCTGCTCTGGCCTGAATCTCGCTCACGAAGCTGCGGAACTGCGCGTCTTCTCCTGGGAGAGGCTCCAGCATTCGCGCGGTGACTTCCGTGTGCCGCACAGCCAGCTGGTCAAGCTGCACCTGCTGCTCGGCCGAAGGCACCTCAAGGAAGGGCTCGTAGGCACGATTGGGATTCGCGGTCTGCGAGTACAGGCCCGGCTCCTCGATCGAGTTGAAGAACCCGACCATGCTGTAGTAGTCCTCCTGGGTCGTCGGGTCGAACTTGTGATCGTGGCAGCGCGCACAACCCATGGTCAGACCGAGGAAGACCGATGCTGTCGTGTTGGCACGGTCGATGGCGTACTCGACAAGGTACTCCTCGGCGATCGCGCCCCCCTCGTCAGTCGATATGTGGTTGCGGTTGAAGCCACTGGCAATCCGCTGCGCCGTGGTCGCATCCGGGAGCAGGTCGCCAGCCAGTTGCTCGATGACGAAGCGATCGAAGGGCATGTTGTCGCGCAAGGCGGCCAGCACCCAGTCGCGCCACAGCCACATCTGGCGCCCGTTGTCCGTGTGGATGCCCGAGGTGTCCGCGTAGCGCGCGGCGTCCATCCACCATGTGGCGAGCCTCTCGGCGACGCGCGAGGTGAAGGGCTCCGTGCCGAGGATCCGATCGACCAGGCTCTCGTATGCCTGTGGATCATCGTCCGCCAGAAAGGTATCGAGCTCTTCCAGCGTGGGCGGGAGCCCCGTCAGATCCAGGTAGACGCGCCGCACCAGAGTTGCACGATCGGCCTCGGGAGAAGGCGACAGATTGCGAGCCTCCAGCGCGGCCAGGATGAAGCGATCGATGTCACCCCGTGCCCAGTCGTCGCGCTCGACCACGGGACTCGCCGGGCGATCGGGGGCCACGAAGGCCCAGTGTGGCTCGTACTCGGCGCCACCTTCGATCCAGCGCTTCAGTATGTCGAGGTCGGCCTGGGAGAGGGCGCGCTTCTTCGCTTCCGGCGGCGGCATCATCTCGTTTGGATCGTCGCTCGTGATACGCCACCAGAGCTCGCTCTCGTCCAGGTCGCCCGGAACGATCGCGGGGTACTTGCCACCCAGCGCGCCCTCGCGCTGGTCCAGCCGCAGGTTGGCCTGGCGCGCCCCCGAGTCCGCGCCGTGACACTGGAAGCAGCGCGTCGAGAGAATGCGCCGAACGTCACGCCCGTAGCGCACCGCGGGAGGCGACGGATCGTCGAGCGGCGGCTTGCCAATCAGGGCCAGGTCGCCGCCAGCAATAGCTCCCATCGCGAGCCAGCCGATCGACAGGAGGGCAACGATTCCAGCGCGCCCGCCGAGACTCGCCGGGCGCCCGCCACGAGAGCCCTGACCAGGGCTCTCGGCATTGGACCTGTCCTTCACCCTATCAGCATCGCCCGCGAGCCCGATCGTAGCAAGGGAGCAGCCCGGGTTCCGGCCCTGGTATGCTGTTACGCACCCAAGGAGTTTCCACCCATGAGATTCATACCGCTCATCGCGACCGCCTCGATCCTCTTCGCACTCCCGGTCCATGCCGCTCACGTTCACGGATCCCATGGATCCCACGTCCCCAACGTCAACGGCGCCCGACACCAGCCTGCAGGTCACGCGTCCGGCGCGACCCCGGCCCGCTTCGCGGCAACAAGCGGCGGAACCACGGGCAGCGGCGCGTACGTCTTCCGTCACCTGCCGGTCGAGTTCCCGACCGCCATGGCCGAGCACCTGGTAAACGCCCACGGTGGCTTCGCCCAGGACCATGAAGCGGCAGGTGGCGATGGCTCGACCTACTTCTCGCTCAAGGGCGTGGGCATCCTCAGGCTGGCACCGGACCTCTCATCGATCGCCGTGGTCGGAGGCGACAAGGCCATCCGCGGCGTGAACCTGCACAACACGTGCCTGTTCCGGGAAGCGGGCGAGCCCTATCTGGCGCTGCCCTCTGATGAGGCCCAGCGCGCGTTCCTGGCTACGCTCGACGGCGAGCTCCTGCGCACCTTCCCGAATCCTTATGGAGAGGATGGTGCGCCCTTCAGGGTTTGCGATCTCGAGTACGTGGATGGGCAACTGTTCGCGACCAACGGTTATGCGGACAACGTCTGCTTTGCCACGCTGCCACTGCAGGGCTCCGAGCAAGACCCACTCGTCGGAGTGTGGCAGGCCCTGCGATTCGGCGGGAGCGGGCGCGAGCACGGCAAGTTCGGAACAGCGCACGGCATCACACGCTTTCCAGGAAGCGATACGTTCACCATCGCCGACCGTGCCAACGCGCGACTCGAGTCCTACTCGCGCGCGGGGCGCTACATCGGCGGCATCGACTTGCCGGAAGGCTGCATGCCCTGTGACGTCGACTACCACGGCGACCTGGCACTGGTCGGATGCCTGAAAGGCCCGGGCGGCGCAACCCCGGCACCGATCTACATCCTGGAGCAGGGCAACCTGGTCGCCGAACTGAACATCGGTCGCGACCTGGGTCTCGAGGGCTTCACCCATATCCACAACGCGGCCTTCCGCAGCGTGCGCCAGCCGGACGGGCGCGAACGACTCTACGTCCTGGCCTACGCCTGGAACCCGGGCAACTTCGCCATACTGGAGCAGGTGATCGACTGAGCCGATCCAGGCAGACGGATCATCGAGTGCTCCGGGCGCTACTGCCAATCCAGCGGACGCATTTTTGGACAGCCAGCTATCGGGTCACACGCCGGCGGCGGCCTTCACGTACGCGTTCCAGCTCTCTTCGAGTTCTTTCAGGTTGCGAAGCCCGAGGGCCTTCTCGAAGTGGGTGGCTGACCCCTTGCCGTTGTATGAGCTCTCCAGGAAGTCGCGGAAGCCGTCGGACCACTTGCCGTCCTGGCCGTGGATCATGAAGTGCACCAGGGTGTACGCGGCAGCCTCGTTGGATCCGTCGCCCTGCCCCCAGAACTCGGCGTTGCCCATGGTCAGCAGCCTCTTGATCGAGACCGGTTTCTTCGCCTGCGCGTGCACGCGGAAGTACTCATCGAAGACGCGCGTGAAGTCGAAGGCCATCGGGCGCTGACCGACGAGCACCGCCGACGCGAACATGTCCGCGATACCGCGCGCGGCCCAGGGCGTCAGGTTGCCGGCCTTGCCGAAGGTCTTGCGCAGCGAGTTGCTGAGCATCAGACGCGTCATTTCCCGCGCAATCAGCGTCCGGTTGACTCCCCCATCCGCACTGATATCGAACTCGTTGCGCACCTCCGCGTACCACGCATCGATCGCCGTGGGAGGTTTGGGCATGCGCCCAGATTCCTCGTAGGCATTGACGGTCGGCAGCGCATCAAAGGCGTGCAGATTCAGGCGCGCGCCAAGTACATCGTAGAAGGCCAGGTAATAGCGCTCGACATCCAGCGCCAGGTCCACGACCCGCTCGGCGGGCATATCGGAACGCACGATGAAGTGCGTGGTCTCGACCTCAAAATGCTCCTTCCACTTGCCATGCCGCTCGCGGATCTCGGGCAGGGTCTTCCAGCGCTTGCCGATCTTGACCTGCCAGCCCTTCTGCTTGTGCTCGCGGCCATCGAGAGCCTCGAAGGCCTCCGGGCTCTCCGCGTCGGCAAAGATCGCCTTGGCGTAGAGCATGCGTGCCTCGCCCACGAGGCCGCGCTCGGCAGCAAAATCCGCCAGCTCGAGCAACCCGCTCGCATCGAGCGCAGCCCCGCCGTCCAGACGCGCGAAGAGCTCACGCTGGCTACGCTCGAGGGTCTGCACCGCGGCCACATCAGCCACGTCGAACTCGTGCGGCTTGGACCGCACGCGCATGAGGATCTTGCTCTCGTCCTCGTAGACGACGCGGCCCACGTACTCCTTGCCGGTAGAGAGCTTGACGGTGTCGGCGGTCTTGTGCTTGGCGACCTGGGGGGCGAGCAGGGCGGCTGCAATGAGAAGGTTGTGGATCATGATTCGGATGGCTTCGGGTGAGCGGGGGATTGTACACGCCTGCGTGCCAATCCTCGACCGGCTTGCGCCCCGGGCGACGCGATCCCTCGGCGGCAGGCTGCAAGCACACGACCACGGTCCCACGCGGGGGCCCCGAACAGCCTCGGTCGGCGCTCGCGCGATCTCGCGCGCGTCGACGATTCGAAGGGCCGAGGTGTTGCCCGTAGGCGCCAGGCGCGTGACGAACACGTAGAAGTGCGGTCGCTGGCCGGCCCGAAGGGACGCTCAATCGCCGCAGACTTTCGTGATCCTCAGCGACGGCCAGGCGCGCTTCGAGCAGCGCATTCCGTTCGGCACCGGCGAGGACGAATCACGCGCCGTTGCCGTCGTCGGCCATGCCGATCAAGCCAACGGCGTGTTCTTCAACGAGTACGCGGGCGCAGAATATCGCGAGGTCCGCCTTGACGACCCGCCCGGATCCTCGTACGGCCTGGCCATCGGCGACCTGAACGAGGACGGGTACACCGATATCGCGGTGGCTAACTCGGGAGTCCAGAGCCGGATCTACCTCAGGGCTCCCGTACAGCGCTGAGATTGGCGCCACCTCGTCCAGGGAGTCCGTCTCGGTGGTGCCGACGTCAGCTTCGAGCGTTAGCAGCCCGTGGTGAAAGTCACGGCGGGCTCGAAGCCGTCAGGATTCGAGCTGGCAAGGCGCGCTGACGACGCGTATTCGTGGATACTCGGAGGAAGCGCAACGCCGCCAGGGCGGAGCCTGGCGGATTTGAGCGGGTCGTGAGTTTCACCACGCGCGGTTAGGGCGCGAAGGTGATGCTCAGGCCGTTGGTGAGGTTCGACCCGGTTCCACATGGCCCTGCGTTGTTGCGGTACCAACCCTGGAACTTCCAGGTCGTCCCGGGGGTGATGTGGAACGACTGCGATGGGTGTGAGGCGAAGTGATCGACCATCCCGGGGCCCTCCAGCAGGGTGCCGGAGCTGTCGGCCTGGCGGATCGGAAAACGACCGGCGACCTGTCCGACGCACCGCAGTCCGTCCTTGAAGAAGGGTGCAATCTGCGTGCGGCCCTTGAAGATCAGACCGAAGGTACTCGGCGGCATGTTGCTGATGGCAATGACCAGATCGTCAGCGGCCACGTCATTGCTACCGGTCAGGACGTCGAGGTGCGCTCCGCTGCCGCTCGAGTTGGCGCAGCCGGCGGAGGAATCGGAGTTGCCGCATGGGCCCGAGACGCAGAAGCAGTAGGTCTCGAACGCGAGATCATCCGCGGCGTCCACGAAGACACGCAGCTCCCCCACACCGATGTAACCGACGGATCCCGTGGGATCGCCCTGGATTCGAATGCTACGCGCGATCACTGGATCGAAATCCAAGGTGAAGGTCTCGTAGGAAGCGGACAGAGACGGGTTGCCAGGGTAGACCGGGGAGACCGTCAGGCTGGTCACGGGGATCCATGCCGCGCCGTCAGTGACCTGCACCTCGACGTTCAACGTGTCGAAGCGTCCGCCCTGGGGGGAATGTTGTCCCTCCTGGAACACCAGGCGCGTGAATGCCTGTAGCGCGTCGAAACGGTAGCCGATCCAGTCGTCGTCGCCCTGCTCGCCAAAGTGAAACGTGTCGAACTGGCCGAAGTCACTGAGCGAGGACTCGGGTGGGTAGGTGCCGTTACGGATCGTCTCGGGATCCAGGTTGCCGCGGCCCTCGGGCGTGGGCGGGTCGAGCTCGAACAGACGCGCGATGATCTCACCATCGGCGCTCACATCGAGCAAGGGCTCGGCGGGCGGGACGATCG
The DNA here is from genome assembly GCA_047618565.1 of Planctomycetota bacterium. Classification (GTDB taxonomy): domain Bacteria; phylum Planctomycetota; class UBA1135; order UBA1135; genus JBLHKW01. Next base: position 155,086 of record JBLHKW010000001.1, on the reverse strand, counting down.
ACACCAGCTTGGGCCGCAACTCCGCCACGCTGATGAACTCCAGATCGCCGCCGGGGACGCCGCGCAGCCTGATGGCATCCCCGTAGATCGGGTCGAAATGCAGCTCGTACCTGTCGAAGTTCGTGCCGTCGAAGCCACTCTGCTGCGCCAGGGCGAAGGGATAGGGCGGGCGCGACTCGAGATTCGACACCGCCTGCCATTGCCCCGCCTCGCGCACCTCGACCGTGAAGCTCTCGAACCACCCGCCGCCCGGCAGGTGCACGCCCTCCTGGAAGCTGATCGAGATGAAACGCGTCTCCGTACTCGGGGGCTGCTCGTACTCGAAGCCGACCCAGTGATCGCCGGGCGGCGGACTCACGTGGCGCGTGTCGTACTGGCTCAGAATATCCGAGGACGCGAGCCCCGGAAACACGCCGTCCCGGATCACCTCGATGTCGTGGTTGCCCGCCGCGGTGGGGTTCGGGGGACTGGCACTGTCCAGGTGGCTGATCGGGCGCAACGTGCCCGTGACATCGCGCACGCGATCGAGGGGCAGCAAAAACACCGTACGGGTATCCTCGATCAGGTCCGCGTCGCGCACGGTGAAGTGCACCTCGTAGTAATAGGAATCCCCGAGCGGGCTGTGGTCCTCGGTCACCAGGACGTCCTGCTCGAGGGGCGACGTGAAGCTGTCGGGATGTGCGTGCGAGTTGTGGTGCAGGTCTACCGACCATTCGTACTCGGCGATCGGTCCCTCGGCATCCTGCCCCGTGCCGACCAGCTGCACAATGTCGCCAGCCACGAACAGCAGCCCGTTGGACGGTTCCACCAGGGTCGCTACCGGCGGCGTGTTTCCGACCAGGATGGTCACCTCGCCGATCGCCGCGGCTCCGTCCGCGTCGGTGACGGTCAATCGCGCCACGTAGGCCCCATCCAGCTGGTAGGTGTGCTGCACGCTGGCCGCGCTCGAGGACGGGGAGCCGTCGCCGAAGTCCCAGAGAAAGTCGATCGGACCGCCATCGCCATCGATCGACCCGCTGCCGTCGAACTGAACCGCGAGCGGCGCATCGCCATGGGTGGGCGTCGCGCTCAGCTCCACGATCGGCGCCAGGTTGGAATCGTAGTACAGTCGATGCACGTGCCCGTTGAAGTCCCTCTCCATCAAGAGGAAGTAGAGATCCCCGTTCACCGGGTTCAGGCGCACGTCGACCAGGCGCGCAAAGTCCTCACCGAAGTCGCGCATCGCGATGACGTTGCCCTGCGGGTCGCTCTCCAGGGTCTTGACCCAGCCCTCGGAGAAGTCACAGAAGAACAACCGGCCGTCGTACTCCGGCGGATAACTGCCGTTGCCCTCGTAGTGCGCGCCACCCAGGGCGCAGCTTCCGGTGAATCCGGCCTGGGGAGCTCCGTCCACATCGAAGTGCATGCCCGACGGGGTGAGCAGCGATCCATCATCTCGACTGTAGGCCAGCAACGGCGCGGTCGGGATGCCCGGACTTGCGCTGTTGCAGTCCGGGTAGTCGAAGGGCGGGCCGGACGACGTGTAGGCCTGGTAGATCGCATTGGGATCGGGGCCCTCGAAACACGGCCAGCCGAAGTTCTCGCCACCACGGGAGACATTGACCTCCTCCCAGCTCACCCAGCCGACGTCACCGATGTAGATGGTGCCCGGTTGCCCCTCGGCTGGATCACTGCCACCCGTGCCGGGCTCGATGGTCACGCGGAAAGGGTTGCGCAGGCCGAGCGCCCATACCTTGGAGGAATTGCTGGCCGGATCGCCGTCGTAGAACGGGTTGGATGGATAGCCGAGACCCGTCTCGGGATCGATGCGCAGGACCTTGCCCGCCAGGCTGCGCGGATCCTGAGCGCGAAAGGCGCCCGAGTCCTGATCCAGGGGCATGGGTCCACGCAGGCCAGTGGTCGGGTGCGTGAAACTGTCGAAGCCAGCCGCGTCGAAACCGCCCGGATCGTTGTGGTGTGCACCATCGCCCGTGGTGAGGATCAACGAACCGTCGGAAGCGAAGCGCAGCGAACCCAGCGCGTGGATGCTGTACAGGCTGGCGATTCCATCGGGGACGGTGCCGTCCGCGAGCTGATTCCCGAGCAGCACCTGGCGCGAACTCATGTCCGCGAGCACATCCGTCCCGGATCCGCCGCCGGGCATGTGCGCCTTGTAGCGCGTGAGGCGCGAGAAGGCGTACATGTCGTTCTCGTTGTAGTCCGTGTTCTCCCCGAAGATCGGCGAGACCGTGTACAGGAAGTACACCCACGACGTCGGTCCCCCATCGGGTGAGAAGCCCGGATGCACCTCGACGCCGAGCAGCCCGCGATCTCCGTCGGGATTGGTCTCGTCGCGCAGGTCGAGGAAGAGCTGAGCCTGCGGATCGGTCCCGTCGTGAAAATAGACCCGCCCCCTCTTGCCGATGACGAAGTAGCTGCCGTCATCCGCAAAAGACATCCCCGTCGGGACGGTGTAGGTACCCTGGTCTTCCACCGTCGCGAAAAACGTCGGCAGGGTGGGCGCCTCCTCGTGCAGCGCGGCTGCGAGAGCCTCGGCGCCAAGAAGGAGTAAGAAGCCGATCGAGAAGACCGTGAAACTGAGGTGCCGCATGTTGAGTTGCTGTCCGATCCCGATCGATGCCTGGGGCCGCGGTCCCGAGCACGCCTGGTCAGAGTCAATCTGAAGAGGCCCGGCGACGTCAATTCTACCAGGAGGGCTCATTTCTGGCAGAGCGACCCACCCGGATGGCCAGGCGCCGGTAGCTCCGTCGCCACCAGGAGCCTGCACTAGCAGCCCGTGGTGAAAGTCACGGCGGGCTCGAAGCGTCAGGATTCGATCTGGCAAGGCGCGCTGACGACGCGTATTCGTGGATACTCGGAGAAAGCGCAACGCCGCCAGGGCGGAGCCTGGCGGATTTGAGCGCGTCGTGAGTTTCGCCACGGGCTGCTAGCTCGGTACATTCGCCTATATCGCGATGAGCGCGAGCGCGATCAGCGCCGAGAGCACGCCTAGCCATTGCAGGCGCGTCACTGGCTCCTTCAGGAAAATCCATGCCAGGAAGACCGTCCCGGCCGGGTACAGGGAGGCGAGAATGACGGCCACGTCCAGCCGGCCAGCCTGGACAGCGAGGGCGAAGAAGGCGTTTCCCGCTGCATCGAACAGGCCCGCCAACGCGATGATGGCGAGCAGGGAGCCTCGCGCCCGGTCGCCCTGCTGCAACCTGGCCAGCGAGCCCGGACGCAGGCGCAGATACAAGGCCAGCAAGGAGACCGAGGCTACCCGCGCGGCGACGAGCGGAACGAAGATGGCTCCGGTACTGACGCGGTCGATGAAGACGAAATAGACGCTGAATGCGACACCCGCGATGAGCGCGCACCTCAGCTCGCTACCCTGGATCCGGCCCGTTGCTCCGCCACCGGCGGAGAGCAACCAGACCGCGATCAGCACAAACCCGAAGCCCACGATCGTCATGGCTCCCGGAACTCCGTCCGTCAAGGCGGCGACGACAACGGGCGGGGTGACCGAGACGATGGCTGCCAGGGGGGCGATCACGCTCATCCGGCCCGAAGCCAGTCCGGTGTAGAGCGCCAGGAGCCCCACCATTCCAGCGATGCCTGCGACGGCACCGTACACCAGGTCCACGTTTCGAAGCAGGCTCTCGGAATACAGAAGCGCCAGCCCGGCCAGCAACAGACCGCCGAGCGCCTGGGAGATCAGGACGACGAGATAGGTGTCGCCTCGCTTGCTCGCGACGCCGCCGCTGAAGTCCCCGGCGCCCCACGCGAGAGCGGATGCCAGGCTGTAGAGGATCGGTAGGAGGTTCATGGTCGCGGAGCGGCCGTCGATCATCCTCCATGAGGCACGACAAGTACAACCGGGTCCGAATCATCGGCGCACCTGGAGGCCGAGCTCGGCCCAGGGGGTCGCCGGGTCCGGGGCCTGCGGACAGGACCATCAGCTCCACGCGGCACAGCGGATTCCGTTGCCGAAGGCGGCCCGGCGGCGCGATTCCGCAGGGATGGGGCGTGGAGTAGGAGTTAGCACGCGCTCGTCAGTCCGACCGGAAGCCAGTCCGCCCGGAAGCGGAACGGTGGCAGCTATTCGAGAAAACCAGACCGGGTCCCGATCGCGCGGCACCGCCGGCCCTCGATGCGGACGCCACTTTTCAAAAACCACACTTTGCTGCCACTCTTCGGCAAGCCGCGAGGATCTACAGGGGTCCCCTTCCCCCGCGATTCTCAGGATTACCCCAATGACCATCCGACCGAGTTCTCTCTCCAGCTCCCCCCTCCTCGCATGCGCCGCACTCGCGGCTTCGGCCACGGCCAACCCCGCTCCTCTTACCGACGAGATTCTGTTGAGCGGCTTCTCGTCGGCCAGTGTCGACCGATACGACGGCGGCGATGGATCGGTGCTGGGCGAACTGGGCCCCGGCGACCTGCTCGGCGTACTGGGCTCGGCGATCGGCCTGGATGGCCGCATCTACGTCTGCAGTGAAGGCAACGACCGCATCGTGCGCTTCGACGCGGCGACCGGTGATTTTGTCGACAACTTCATCATCGACGACCCCGCGACGCCCGCGGACGAGACGGGCGGACTGAATGGCCCCTCTGCGATCGTGTTCGGGCGCGACGGCTTCGCCTATGTCGCCAGCTTCAACACGGATTCCATCCTGCGCTACGACGGAGAGACCGGAGCCTTCGACCGGGTCTTCGTCACGACGACGCCCGGCAACCTCAATGGCCCCGACGCGGGCATGGTCTTCGGACCGGACGGCAACCTGTACGTCCCGAGCTACTTCACGGATCGGATCAAGCGCTACGACGGCGTGACGGGTGATTTCATCGGAAACTTCGTCGGACCGGCTTGGGCAAACCTCGATCGCCCGCGGGCCGTGATCTTCCCCGGTGACGGCTTCGCCTACGTGGCGAGCGAGCGCAACGACATGGTGCTGAGGGTGGACGAGGCGACAGGCCAGACGACCGTGGAGGAGCTGATCGTCGACGACCCCGCGACGCCGGCCGATGAAACTGGCGGCCTGGACGGGCCGACTGGCCTGGCCTTCGGACCTGACGGTCTGCTGTACGTGGCCAGCATCCAGAACAACTCGGTCCTGCGCTATGAACCCGACGGGACCTTCGTCGACGTCTTCATCAGCTCCGGTCTGGGCGGGGTGCAGCTTCCGACGTTCATGGCCTTCCGTCCGGACGCATTGAACACCTGCACGGGAGCGCCCAACTCGACCGGCCGCTCGGCCCACATGGGCGCACTCGGCTTCACGAGTATCTCGGCGGACGACTTCACCCTGACCGCCACGTCGGTCCCGCCCGATGTGTCGGGCCTGTTCTTCTACGGCAACCAGCAGCTTGCGATTCCCTTCGGTGACGGCATTCGCTGTGTCGGCGGATCGACGTTCCGTCTGCGCGTTACCCAGGCCAGCTCCCAGGGTTGGGCCTCCCACGCCGTCGACTTCGCCCAGCCGCCGCGACCCGCCGGACAGATCCAGGCCGGGTCGACCTGGTACTTCCAGTTCTGGTACCGGGACCCCTCCGGACCGCAGGGCAGCGGCTTCAACACCAGCGACGCCCTCGAGGTCCAGTTCGACGGTTGAACCGGCGCGTACGCGTGCGCACGCCGGTCCGCACGCGCCCCTACCGGACCGCCGGCTTGCATCAGACCGGCTCCGGAAGTCCCATCCGTGTGCCGATCACGGGCACTCCACCTCCCCGGTTGCACCACTGCACCCAGGGAGTTCGGATTGCATGGTCGACGGAGAGCACGCGAACGAACCATAAAACGCAGCCTGGGCTCACTTCTGATCGCGTCCACCCTGAGCGTGGCTGCTCACGCGGTCGAGGATCCGCCCCTTGCCGAAACGGCCTACGTGTTCGCGCTGGACTCCTTCGAAGAGTTCCACGAGCTGTTGAGCCTGCCCAACGACGCTCACTTCCCGGAGCTGCTGCAGCGGAATATCGAGTGGTGTGAACGCGCGTTCGAGGCGCGGCACTTCACAACTGCTCGGCTCGATACGGCGGGTTCATCGGCATCGAGACGCAGGTGTCTTACGGCGCATTCCGCACGGACTTCGACACACCGCTGGGCGCGTGGCTACGCAATGGAATGCGCTCTGCCTTCGGCCATGACCCCATCCAGATCCGCATGTCGGGCGGGTCCATACCGATCGCGCCCTTCGTGGTCACGCTTGGCATCCCTGCCGTGCTGGTCCACACGGTGAACTCGGACAACAACCAGCACAGTCCGGACGAGAACCTCCGCGTCGGCAATTACGTCGACGGCGTGCGCACCTTCCTGGCCATCTTGAGCGAGCCCTACGAGTAGCCCGCCCCGCCTGGGTCGATCTCAGTGGGAGAACGTTATTCCGAAGTAGACTGACTGCCGGTTGACGTCGAACTCATCTAGCTCCGAGCGCGTCTCGTTGAAGGCATCCTGGATGCCGAGATAGCATCGGAAGTTCTCGTGAGGATTCCAGCCGAGGCGCGCGTCCAGACGTGCGTACTCCGCGATCTCGAGGAAGTCCCCGAGCCCATCGACCAGGTAGAAGCCCGTGTCGAACTCCCACTCGTCGGTGATGTTGTAGTAGGAACGCACATTGAACATGTGGGCGGGCGACTGGCCATCCGTCGACAGCTCGATACCGGTGTTGGTCTGAAATTTCGCGTCCTCGTAGGCGTAGGCCGTGCGCAGTTTCCAATCGCTCATGAGCTGGAAATCGACCGCCAGCTCGCCGCCCATGGACTCGCCCTTCGCCTCGTTGGTGAAGTGGAAGGCAGGAAAAGCAGGATCACTCGGGTCCCTGTAGTGCAGGTCGTCGTAGTCGTTGAAGTAGAGCGCCAGGTCCGCAGTTGCCCATTTTGTGGGCATGCCGCGCACCCCCAGCTCGTACGCAAAGAGCGTTTCGGAGCGGAACATGTCGTTTCCGGCGAAGAAGCTATCCGGAGTCAGGGTGCGCTCTTCCAGCGATGGTGTCCGCACAGCGCGTGAGATCCCGCCCCACATCATGAAGTTGTCCTGCGGTGTCCAGGCGTACCGGATCGTCGGCTGGATCTCGAACCCGGTGAATTCGTTGTCCTCCGCGGCCACGCCGAGGGTCAGGGTGGAGTCCAGCGAGTTGAAGGCGACGGTATCCGTCGCGAAGACACGGTAGGTGTCCTGATTCATTCGGTAGGGATCGAAGTCGTACCAGAACGGATCGTCACCGGAGAGCCGGCTTACGGTGCGGCGGTAGCCAACACCGAGGCTCAAGGTGTTCGAATCCGAGAGCTTGTAGGGCCGCTGGTACTCCACGTCGTAGACATCGATGTGAATGTCTCCGAGAGTCGGCAGGTCCTGGTCATCCTGTGTATACCAGGCCTGCAAACGCGCACCGGTATCGTCATTCGTGACGCTGCCGAATATCTGACCGCCATAACGGCTGTCCTCGACCTGGATCGGATCGAAGGTCGTCAGGTCGAAGCCCAGCTCATCGAACTTGCCAGTGTAGGCACGGCCCCAGAACGCGTACGTCGTCCCGTCGCCCTTCCAGTCCGCACGACCACCGATGCTCGTCAGATTGTACCCGTACTCAAAACCAAGGTACGGGTTCGCGTTGGTGTCGTACTCCGCGCCCTTGGCCCACACCCGGAAGGAACCGGTCTTCCCGAACTTTCCACCGAAGCGCACGCTCTGGTGCCGGTCATCCCGCCCGGTCCTGTAGGTAACCTGCAACCCCTCGGTCTCGTCCGTGTGCTTCGTGATGATGTGAATCACACCGTGCACCGCGTTCGACCCCCAAAGGACCCCCCCAGGCCCCCGGACGATCTCGATGCGGTCGACATCCTCGAGCACCACGTCCTGCAGCGACCAGAACATACCCGCGAACAGCGGACTGTAGACGACCACCCCGTCGATCATGACCAGCAGCTGGTTCAGATAAGCCAGGTTGGTGAGAGCCAACCCGGGCCCGAAGCCACGCGCCGTCACATCCCAGTCCCCTGTGGTCCAGCGCGAGACGTGCATGCCCGGAACCATCCGCAGAGCTTCCGGGATCGAGGAGTGCCCTGAGCGACGAATTTCGTCGCCCGTCAGCACGTACACAGCCGCTGGAATTTCGGACATAGGCGTCGACGAACGCGTCGCCACGGTCACCTGGATGTCCATCAGTGCCTCGAGTGAGAGCTCCGTCAGGTCGTACTCCTCGCCGAGCTCCGGGGAGGTCGACGGAGGCGTCGTGGTGGCGGGGGGCTCGTTCGAAAGCGCGCCGAGTGGCAACGCCGAGAGCAGCCAGGCTGCGATAATGGGGGGGGTCATCTTGCGGGCCTTACTTCATTCATGCGTGACCGATCGGGGTGTGATCGGTCCACAAGGGGTCTAAGACTGGGGGTGTTGCGGTCACTACGGGACTGGATACATGCTCGCGCGCTGACCACGACCTGAGTCTCAGGCAGACGGCATCTGGCACGGCTTGTTCGGAAGGGCGAGAGTGCATGCCGGCGAGCGGGCTGGGTCACCTGCCCGACCTCGGCGCAAAGGGAGGAGGGCCTCATCGCTTTCGCTCCTTGGTCTTGACGATCGATGCGAGCTTCAGGAGCTGCGAGCTGATCTTCAGCCCGCTCGCCTTCACCTCATCGGTGTTCACCTCGAAGCGGATCTTCGAGTCCTCGAGGTAGAAATTGGCGCAGGAGCCGCGTTCCGCGAAGCCGCGCTGGTCACCGATGACCAGAACGTTCTTGCTGCGCAAACGGCCGGCCAGTGCGTTCGTGTCTTCCGGGCTCAACCCGACCGTGAACACCAGGTGAGCTTTCAGCTCCTCCGGGATAGACGCCAGGTAACGGATCCGCACCGGACGCCCGTGGAGTAGCTTGCGCGCGAACGTCTTGTCGAGAGACGAACGGAAGGGGCTCTTGCCAATGACGACCATCTCGATCGGATCGTCCTCCGTGCCCAGGGCCTCCTCGGGCCAGGTGGTGTAGCGCACGAAGTTGTAGATGAACGCAGCCTTGATCCGGTACTCGGGGACCGCCTCGTCGCTATCTGGCTCCGGTGAGCCACTGTTCGCAGTCCCGCCCGGCGTCGCCATGGCCTGAGACGACCCGAACAACAGACCCATGACGAGCACGAGCAGCGGCACGAGCGAGATCCGTGGCCGCCGAAGGACGGACGCACGCTGAGCCAGGTCGAGAGACCTTCTCTGGGAACGGGGACGATGTAACAAGGGAGGGGAGATTGCGGGGTGCCCCTATTCGTCGGACTGGGACCACCCCCCCACTTGAAGGAAACGCCTCTGGAACGGCGTTTCTGGACCGTCCCCCCCATCCTGGCACCGTCCTTGGGCCTATTTTTGCGCCTGAAGGCCCGCGTGGGAGCGGCAAGGCCCTCCCGTGGGCGCCACTCACCTTCCTAATATATTATGTAGGGCGCCGTCGATGGCATTTCCAGGCGCCCGCCCCTCCCCCGCATGCAGGCGGCGGCTCGGCCGTCCGCGCTGGGCCAGGGAGCGTCGACGGTTGAGCGACCTGAGGGTATGATCGAGTTGGCGTCCTTCCCGGTGCTGCTCAACAGGATCTGCACTTGAAAGAAACGCCATGCTAACCGTGATCGGATGCCTCCTGACGGCCCTCACACAACAGGGGCCACAGGCTTCGACGCCCGTGGGACTCGTCGACGCACCGCCGGCAGGCAGCACGCTCTGGCTGGAAGCCGACAGCGGCACCGAACAAAGCATCTCGATGCTCGTCGAACGCTGGCTGGACCGGAGCCGCGCTGGCGTCCAGCTTGAGCAAGTGGATGGCGCGAAGCAGCCGTATCTGGCCGGCCTCGCACTGAATGGGCACACGGCTCTGCGCTTCGATGGCAATGACCTGGTCGAAAGCTCCACGGGCTCGCCCGATGGAAGCTACACGAAAGTGGTCATCGTTCAGCTCGATTCCGCGGGGGCTGGCGGCCACCTGGTTTCCAGCGAGACCGGGCATGGACTCCGCATCGGACCGGGCGGATTCGCGGAGTTGACGGAGGCAGACGTACCCTTCGCCATATCCACGGTGCCGCTCTTGCCGTCACAGCCCGCGGTCCTCATCGCCACCTACTCCGCCGTCACGAACATCGGGGATCTGTACCTGAATGGCACTTTGGTGGGATCAGGAAACGCGATCAGCGGCAACGCGGACCCGAGCGTGCGCGTCGGATCCCTCGCGTCGGGCGGCGCCTTTTCGGGATGGATCGCCGAGATCCTCGTCTACGACAGAGCCCTCGGACCCCATGCAAGGCGCCGAACCCTCGACTATCTCGAGCATAAGTATCTGTCGGGTCCCGCCCACCCCGAAGTCGAGTTCAGCGCACTCGCGCGCGATGGCCAGGTACTCCAACGCCTCGCCGACGATACGGCCGACCTCCGGATCGAAGGGACTGTAGAGACGACCGGCTTCGAGGCCCTCGAAGTTGAGGTCCTGCGCGACGGGCAGCCCTTCGCCGCCTCCTCCGAAGCGCTGATCTATGACGGCACCTGCGGCGGGTTGCCATGCGCCCCGTTTGCCCAGGTCCTGCCGGTCGACACCGGGCTGGTCAACTACACCGTAAACGTCTATCTGGTCGCGGGCGCCGAACGCACCCTGGTCGCGGCCAGGTTCAATGTCGTGTGCGGCGACGTCTACCTGATCCAGGGCCAGTCGAACGCCGCGGCACGCGACTCCCATGCGGAGTCGCTCGGCAGCCAGAACGAGAGCCCCTGGATCCGTGCGTTCGGGTCGGGAACGCTCACGGGAGCAGTCGCCTACGACCTGCACTGGGGAGTGGCGGACGGATTGCGGCGCAACAGCCACGCGTCCGTTGGTGCCTGGGGCACGCGCATGGGCTTCAACCTGGTGAACGCGTACCAGGTCCCGATCGCGCTGCTCAACGGCGCCGTCGGAACCACGTCCATCACGCAGCATGAGCGCGACGATGCGGATCCCGAGAATATCGGAACCATCTACGGGCGTTTGCTCTTCCGGGCCAGAGAAGCCGGGGTCGCGGACGGGGTACGCGCGCTGTTCTGGTACCAGGGCGAGGCCGACCCTGTGCCCATGGCAGAGTACGCGAACGTCTTCTCGGGCCTGAGCAAGGCCTGGCGCGCCGACTTCACCGCCCTGCAACTGATCTACGTCTTCCAGGTACGTGAGGGCTGCAGCGACAAAGGTCCCGGGGTGCGCGAGTTTCAGCGTCAGTCGGCGGCCCAGTTCACGATCGTGCGCACGATGTCGACGACCGCCGCGCCTGGCCATGACGGCTGCCATTTCTTCTACGCCGGCTACGAAGAGATCGGCGATCGCATCACACGACTCGTCACGCGCGACTTCTATGGCTCGACGGATACGGATTCGATCACTTCGCCGAACCTGGCCGGGGCCAAGTACAGCGGCAGCACCCATGACCGGATGCTGCTCACCTTCCAGAATCAGGATGACGTGCTCGTGTGGGAGCCCGGCGCCGAGATCGACTTCGTGTTCGATGACCCGAACGTACTGGTCGTGAGCGGAACGGCCCTGGGCCACACGATCTTGCTCCAGCTCAACGGGCCCTCGACCTCGAAGACGATCTCCTACATCGGACATGCCCTGGACCGGCCGGTCATCAGGAATACGCGCGGCGTCGGCGCGTTCACGTTCTTCGACGTGATCATCGATTAGCGCAACGGCCTGCCAGGAGTCTGCGCCACTGATCGCGGATTACTCGTGAGCCGGGCTAGACAAGATGGGTGGACCGGACTTCCCTGAGTTCGCGGATTACGCTGCTCGGGAACAGAAACCCCAAAGCGGTGCAGAGCCGCAAAGGAAGCCGGTCCATGAGCAAGATAACGAAGTACATCGGGCTTGACGTCCACAAGGACAGCATTTCGATCGCAGTGGCAGAGCCAGGGCGCTCGAAGTCGCAGTTCCTGAAGCGAATCCCCGCCGACAACGGCCGGCTTTTGAAGGTCCTGAGGACCTTGGGGCCGCTGAAGAGCTTGCATTGTGCATACGAGGCCGGGCCCACAGGTTACGGGGTCCATCGTTTGCTGACGGAGAAGGGCGTGCGATGTGAGGTCGTAGCCCCTTCGGAGATCCCGATGAAGAAGGGCAAGCGGGTCAAGACAGATCGCATCGATGCGATCTCGCTGGCACATCATCTGCGCGCAGGAAACCTGGTCCCGGTTTGCGTACCCGACGAGGATATCGAGGCCATGCGGGACCTGGTGCGAGCCCGCGACGACGTCAAGATCGTCGAGAAGTCCGCCAAGCATCGCCTGAGCAAGTTCCTGCTCCGGCACGGGCGCACCTACCCGGGCAAGACCAACTGGACCAACATGCACCTGGATTGGATCCGTAAGCAAGAGTTCGAGCACGAGGCGCAGGAGTGCGTGCTGCGCGAATACCTGCATGCCGTGGCGCAACAGGCGGAACAACTCGAACGACTGGGAGACGCTCTCGCCCGGCTGGTGAAAGGCTGCAAGCTCGAGCCCCTGATCAGGGCCCTGCAGGCCATGCGAGGGATCAAGCTATTGACGGCCTCGAGCCTTGCCTTCGAGCTGATCGATCTCAAGCGCTTCGCCACGGCCCCCAAGCTCATGAGTTACCTGGGGCTGGTTCCCTCGGAGGACTCCAGCGGTGGTCGACGCAGGCAAGGCTCGATCACAAAGGCCGGAAACAAGCGCATACGAACCCTGTTGACGGAGGCCGCCTAGAATTGCCGGTTCAAACCGAAGACGACCATCCACCTTCGTAAGAGGCAGGAAGGAATCAGCCAGGAGGTCAAGGACATCGCCTGGAAGGCGCAGGAGCGACTGCATCAGCGCTACAAGTCCCTGAGCATTCGCGGGAAACCGCACCAGTGCTTGATCACGGCCATGGCCCGGGAGCTCGCGGGTTTCATCTGGGCCATCGGACAGCAGGACAAGCTCCTGGCCGTCTAAACCAGGACGAACATGAACACGGAAGCAGCGGGTGCGGTTCGAGCTCCAAGAAGGGGAACCCTCGAGCCTCCTATGGATCCAGTCGATTCATCGATCGGACACCCGCCGCTAGACTGAGGCAGACCTCGACGGATTCAGCAGTGCCGGTAACCAACCCGCGAATACCAGATTGATCAACCGTCGCAGTCGCTCAGCCCACTCGCTGCTTCCACCCTTTCCCAGACATCATGAGAACGAAACGACCCTGAGTGTTGACAGGTCCACCCATACCAGCAGCCCGTTGAAAAAGTCCCGTAGCGAGACGAAGCCATCTTCGTCGCAGCACGGCTCGACGAGCACGACGCAGCGGCGACGGAGAGGGCGAAGTCGAGTAGGGAGTTTTTCAACGGCCTGCTAGTACCCAACTGCGGTTCCCGTGCCACGGGGGTCGGTCCCACCCAGGAACCTGCGCGGTACTCCGTCCTCGCCGTACTCGATCATGAGGCCGTGGGCATTTCCGAGCGTGCGCAGGCGTAGACGGTGCCCCATCGCCTCGAGAGTTGTGCGTGTCGCCTCGGGAATCGCCTCCTCGACGTCCAGGTGATCGGGCACATTGAAGGCAATCCTGGGCGCAGCGATGGCAGCCTGGATGTCCATGCCGAAGTCGATCACGTTCATCACCATCTGGGCGCAGGTCTGGGTGATGGTGTGCCCGCCAGGTGTGCCCAATGCCACCCAGGGTCGGCCATCGCGCATCACGAAGGTCGGCGAGTCGCTGGACAGCTTGCGCCGACCGGGATGCGCGTCCATCGGGTTTCCGGCGGGCTCAAAGGTGCAGTAAGCGAGCGAGTTGTTCAGCCAGATCCCCGTCCCCGCGGGCATGACCCGACTGCCGAAGAGATTGCCCAACGTGACGGTGGCGGAGACGACGTTGCCGTGTTCATCGGCCACCACGAAGTGCGTGGTGTTCTTGTTCTGGTTCGCCGACACGATCCCGCTGGTGTCGAACTCGGAGGCCTTTTCCAGGTTCAGCTTGGCCTCTTGCTCCGCTAGATAGCGGGCCGAGAACAGTCGCTCGTAGGGCGGCGGCTTCACGTCGGGGTCCCCGGAATAGGCCAGCCTTGTCCAGTACGCGTGCTTGGTGACCTCTGCGAAGCGATGCAGGTAAGCAACCGAGTTGTGCCCGAGAGCCTGGTTGTCCTCGAGCTCCATCATCCCGAGGCGCACGAGCATCGGGAACGCGCCGGCCGGAGCAGACGGTGTGATCACCTCGTACCCGCGATAGTCGATCGAGATCGGGCGCCACCACTCTGCCCGGTCAGCCGCCAGGTCATGCGCGGAGAGGAATCCACCGGACTCCTGCATGGCCCGATCGATCGCCCTGGAGATCGCACCACTGTAGACCGCCGCGGCACCCTGCTCGGCGACAGCCCTGAGTGAACCGGCGAGGTCCACCTGAATCAGTCGGTCGCCGGCGGCCAGCGGAACTCCATCCTTGCCGTAGAACTCACGTGCGTGGGCGGGGAACTCGGGATAGGCGAGGGCAATCCAGCCCGCGGCGCGCTCGTCGAGCACGAAACCGCCCTGTGCCGCGTCGATGGCAGGCTCAAACAGGCTCTCCCATGGCAACACGCCGAAGCGTTCCGACATCGCCTCCCATGCGTTGGCGGCACCGGGGGTCGAGATGGCCTTGGCATTGCGTCGGTTCTCCATGTAGCCGGGGGTCGGCGCGCGGTAGAGATCCGCGTCCACGGCCCGGGGAATCTTGCCGCTCGCATCGAGGTAATGCGCTTCACCCGCTTCGGCATCAAAGGCGAGGATCGTCCCGTAGCCGCCCATCCCGGACATCATCGGCTCGACCACATTCAGGGTCGAAGCGATGGCGACCGCCGCATCGAAGGCGTTCCCACCACGCCTCAGAATCGACAGGCCCGCCTCTGTGGCGAGGGGATGCGCACTCGAGACCATGCCTTGCCTGCCGACACTCGACGCGCCTCCATCGAACGCATCGCCACCGGCAACGAAAGCGTCGGGCGCCCCGGCGCACGCCGCGATGCCCGCGAGAACAGGAAGGATGATCAGACTCGGGAACTGTCGAGAGCTCATGGTGGTTCGTGTACGGACTGAAATGTGCCCGGCGGCGAGGCCGCTGGCAGGAAACAGGGACTGGCGGACACCAGACAATAGCCCCCGATGTGCGCGACCGTAACATCCGTCGCGAATTCGCCCCCCCCCGGAGAGCGCCCCGGAGCGGCGCATCGCGCACACAGCGATTTTGGCCTGACTCGACCGCTCCCAACCCCGTATCGTCCAGGCATGCTAGCCCTAGCCATAATCGTCGCGCTCGCGGTCCAGGAATCAGCTCTCGATCAGCCGGTCTCGCCGGCGAATGTCGCTGCCGCGTCAACCCTCATCGGTGCGTCCTTCAGCGCGGAGGAGATCGAGCTCATGCTCGATGACCTGCGGGAGAACCTCGCGAGCTTCGAGGCCTTGCGCGCCATCCCGCTCGACAATGCAATCGAACCTGCACTGTATTTCCTGCCGCGTCGAGCGCAGCACGTCGGCGGCGAGGTCGATCGCCTGACCCGCCAGCCTGCGCCCGCAGGCGCGACTCCCATCGCGCGCCCGGCCGACCTGGAGGATCTCGCGTACGAGGACATCATGACGCTCCACCACGCCCTGCACGGTGGAACGCTCACCTGTGTCGAACTGGCCGAGATGTTCATCGGGCGTCTCGAGCGGCGGGACGCTGAACTGGCTTGCGTCATCTCGATGACCGAAGAGCGAGCGCTGGCCCAGGCGCGGCGGCTCGACGCCGAACTCAGCGCCGGACAGTCGCGCGGCCTGTTGCACGGAATCCCGTGGGTGGCGAAGGACCTGCTCGCGGTACGTGGAACGCCGACCACGTGGGGGGCGAGCCCCTTCGAGGATCAGACGCTCGACCTCGATGCTGCGGTGGTCGAGGCCCTCGACGAGGCGGGTGCTGTACTCATCGCCAAGGTGTCGTTGGGCGCCCTGGCATGGGGGGACGTCTGGTTCGGTGGACAGACGAAGAATCCGTGGGACCTGAAACAGGGCTCGAGCGGTTCCTCCGCCGGCCCGGCCTCGGCCGTGGCGGCGGGCTGCGCTCCGTTCGGGATCGGCTCGGAGACACTCGGATCGATCGTGTCACCGTCTACGCGCTGTGGTAATTCCTCGCTGCGGCCGACCTTCGGCAGGGTCAGCCGCCATGGCGCCATGACCCTGTCGTGGTCCATGGACAAGCTAGGACCGGTCTGCCGTTCCGCCGCGGATGCCGGCCTCGTGTTCGACGCCATCCACGGTCGCGACGAGCGCGATCCCACGACCGCATCCGCGCCCTTCGACGCGCTGCGCGCATTCGACCCGTCCACGCAGCGCATCGGATACCTCAAGGAGCTCGAGGACGACGAGCGATATGCGCGCGTGCTCGAGGAGCTGCGCAGGCTCGAGGCCGAACTCGTACCTGTCGAGCTGCCCGACTACCCGATCGGGGACATGTCCTTCGTGCTCTCGGCCGAGGCCGCCAGCGCCTTCGACGAGTTCTCGGCCGGCGACATGGACGACCAGCTCGTGCGGCAGAGCAGGGACGCCTGGCCCAACGTCTTCAGGTTGGCGCGACTGATCCCCGCGGTCGACTACCTGCGCGCTTCACGCCTGCGAACACTCCTGATTCGCGACATGCAGGAGGCGCTCCGGGGCGTGGACGTCCTGGTGCACCCCAGCTTTGCCCGCAACCTGCTCACGGCAACCAATCTCACCGGCCATCCGACCTTCGTGGCGCCGTCAGGATTCGCGCCGGATGGCACGCCCTACAGCATCTCGTTCACGGCCAAGCTCTTCGAGGAGAGTGAGCTGATGAGCGTGGCACGCGCGTGGCAGGCCACGACCGATTACCACCTGCAGCACCCGCAGTAGACGCGCGCGGCCCGCACCGGATCTGGAGAATCAGGCGGGCGAGAACGGGATGACCAGGTCCCGGTGCTTGAAGTCGCGTTGAAACTCCACGCGGATGGCACCGGGCTCGTAGGTGGTGTGCGCACCGTAGGTGATCTCGATGAGGTCGCGCGGGTTCTTCCGGGCCAGCTCGTTCATCCCCTGTGGCGCCAGACGCGGTCCCGCCCCCTCGGCGCCAAACAGACCGATCAACTTGCCCTGTTGCTCGTAGAGGAAGTCCAGCACCCGGCGTTCGAAGATCAGGAAGCGCTCGAGACCCTCCGAGTGACTCTTGTAGATGCGACTGCGCTTGACCTGAGTGCCCAGAGCGTGAGTCTTGCCCTGGATCAGCTGCAGGCGCTCACTGGACTTGACCATGTAAGCCCGCATCCGCGGCGACGTATCGTAGAGCAGCTGCGAGAATGCCATGAAGCGTTCGGAGTTACCGATGAGGGCTTCGATCCAGCCGTTGTCCCCATCCCCCTCGCGGCCGGCCAGCTGCGTGTCGAGCGTGCGTCGGAGCATGCTCGGCGTCCCGGCGCAGACCTCGCGTTCGCCAATCAGAACACCGGTGTTCTCCGCGACGAGGAGCAGGTCATCACCGGTCCACGGCAGATCGAGAGTCGCATCGGCCCTCGGCTCGCCCGCGGGAACCCCGAGGCGCTCGCGCCGCTCCTCGGGCAGCGATGCCAGCACCTTGCCCGGATGGGCCTGCATGTGGTCGAAGAGCTTGAGGATCCCGCGCATCGACTTGAAGGCCACCGATGCCGGTGCCACCACACGGTAGTCGTTGAACTGCGCCAGTTTCGCCTCGGCACCCTGCGACAGGTAGGCGTCCAGCCTCAGGTAACGGGGCAGGTCCTCCCCGAGAAAACAGATGCGCCGGAGATCGTCCATCAACGGTATGGAGCGCCCGACCGCTCTCAACTGCAGATTGCGCAGCCCATCCACCAGCCAGAGGAACTCATCGAAGTGGTCCTTGACCTGTTCGTAGCCCGCCTTGCGCATGGGCTTCGCGTGCTGATACCGGCTCGGGCTCGTCTCGTACTCGCAGGTCTCCAGGCCCGCATCGACGCCACTCTGCGCCACCGGAGACGCTTGATGCTCCGCGAGCGGTCGCCCGTCTGCGTCCATCAGCACGGCGACCCGCAGGATATCCAGAATCGTGGGCAGTTCGCTCGGCATGGTCATCTCTCCGGGTGGCACATGTCCCGCGGCCGCATCCCCACAGCGCAGCCGCGGTATCGCGCCTGGAGCCGCGTGAACCTGCGATGCTGCGCTACGACTAGCCTACATCAGGAGTCCGCGCCTGGCCCAGGAAATTGAGCGTGACCAGCTCCAGAGCGAACGCGACGTGACCCGGATCCCCACGGGGCTTGCGCATCCGCGGAGTCCCTGCGGCTCACCGAGGATCGCACCCGTAGCCTACCGCGCGCGTGCTACCCTCGATGACTCGAGAATCCGCCGTGACTCGCCCCGCCCCCGCCAACGCACACCCGTCCAATGCCCGGCCAGCGGTGGGCCTGGACCGACGACGTCTGATCGGCTGGCTGCTCGGCGCCGGCCTTTTCTTCATCGCCAGCGCAGCGCCACAGGAGCGATTGATCGGCGAGGCCTTCGTCGGGCGGTTCGGGCACAGTCCGCTCTGGGCGATCTGGCACCGACTGGGTGGGATGGCCGGCGGGCGCCTGGGAATGCTCGGAGAACAGGTACGCTTCGGCATCGCAGCCCTGGCCTACGGGGCCTGCGTGCCCGTGGCTCTCGGACTCGCGCGCCGACTGGGCTGTCGCTTCAGCACGGGTCTGCTCGCGACCGCGATCGTGCTGCTCTCGCCGACGGCCTGGACCGCTGGAACCACGCCGGGCATGGTATCCATCAGCCTCTTGCTCCTGCTGATGCTGATCCACGCGCTACGAGAAGCGCCGGAGCGCGGGCCCTGGCGCAGTCTATGGCTCTGGGGTCTGCTGGTCGGCACTCAGTTCTCGACCCTGCTGCTCTGGCCGGCGGTCGTCATCGGGTGTCGCCCGCCACGACGCTCGGGCGTCGCGGGGCGCAAGGCCAACGGGGTCGGCATCCTGGCCGGCATCGGAGTGTTTGCGGTCGTGGTCGGGACGCGCATCGCGGGCTGGGATCCGGTGCCCCTGCCGACCGACCTCGACCCGTCATCGATCCTCTGGACCTTGGACGGCAACACCTGGTTGCGGCTCGCGGGCCTCATCCCGGGCATTGGCTTCGGTCTCGTTGGCCTGGCGAGTCTCTGCTGGCCCCGGCGCGATCCCGCCGAACATCGACGGCCGAGCTGGCTCGCAATCTGGTGCGTGGGGCCCGTCGCCTTTCTGCTCTGCGGAAGCACGCTCACCTGGGACGCCTCTTACCACTGGCTCCTTCCGGTGCTCCTGATCGGACTCGTCGATCTGATGGAGGCTGCGCGTTCGGCACGCGCCGCGTCCATCGGCGCCGTGATACTGGCGGCCCAGATCGCGTTGCTCCTGGGAACTCAGAGCTACGTCAGCCGTACCGATCCGCTCGCAGCCTGGCGCGACAAAACGCGCGCCCTGATCGAGCCCTTGGATACCGTCATCACTGGTGACGTGCGGCACGCCTATCTCTGTTCCCACCGCTGGGGAGTGCGTTCCGTCGTCCTGTGGGCTGCGGATCCCAGGGATCCATCGACGGACCACGTGAATGGCATTTACAGCGACGAGGCCGGTCGCACGAACCTGCGGATCAAGGACCAGGACGTCGCGGCCTGGGCCGACGAGGGCATCGAGGCCCACGGTTTCGGCCTGCGGCCGGTGCTGGACCGCCCATTTCCGGAGCCCTCGCGGGGCATCAGTGAGGCACTCGAGCGCGCCCTCGAAGCGCGCGTCGAGTTCTGGCCGATCGAGTCGCAGTAGCACGCACCCGGCCGTCCCGAGCAACGGCCCGCCTGGAAACTCCTGCGACTATTCGAGCGCGTAATCCGCTGGATGTAGACCGCGCACGTATTTCCCGAACCCGAACGGCGTCGGCTCGTAGTCACCGACGATGTCCACCTTGCTCGCGGGCGGGATGCGGTCTTCCAGGCCCATGCCCCAGTAGCAGGCATTCACGAATACCCGGCGCAGGTCTTCACTCTCGAGGTCGACCGAGGCTCCGATCGTGGAGCAGATGACGCGCTGCGGTGCGCCGGCGTCACGCCCGAGCTCGCGTGCCCAGACGATCGGCATCATCGGGGCATTCTTTGGCCCGTCGAGGGCCTGACTCTCGGGCTGCATTCCGGCGAGCACCTGCCCGCGCAAGAGCACCGTCGCGTCGGGCCCGAGGTTGCGAACAGCGTACACATCCGTCGGCCCCCAGACATCGTCGACACCGCGCAAGATGGGGTGCTCCTCATTCCCCGGCTCGATGACCCCGCGGGTGCTCTCCGACCCGTGCTTGCCGTGGTGTGCGATCCATGTATCGCCCAGGATCTGCTGCCCGAACCCACCGGGCCAGTCGCTCGCGTTGTAGCGGTAATGCAGGTAAGGACTCGCCGGATCTCGCCCGTAGGCGAAGGCATGTGTCGCGGTGCGCACCCCGAAGATCGGCTTGCCGGACTCGACGTACTGCACGAAGTGAGCCATGTCCGCATCCGGGAGCTCGCGAAAACGCAGGAAGCAGATGACCATGTCCGCATCATCGAGCAGGTGCATCCCCGGAATATGTGTCTGTTCCTCGGGGTCGATCTCACCGGTCAGCGGATCGGTGGAGAAGAGCACCGTGCAGCGGAATCCATGGTGCTCGGCCAGGATGCGCGCGAGCATGGGCATGGCCTCCTCGGAACGGTACTCCTCGTCACCCGCCAGCAGAACGATGTGCTTGCCCGCCCCGGGGCCATCGCCGCCCTCGTACACGAGCCAGTTCTCGTCCGGGACCTCGTGCACCGGCGCGACGACGGGTGCCTGCGCGGAAGCCACCTCCTGGACGTAGCCGATGAGGTCGACGATTTCCGATTCGTCGAGGGTCACCAGCAGACCGCTCGGCATCGGCGACAGGTTGGATGCCCAGCGGTCGGAGATGTCGACCTTGCGCACGCGGGTCACTTCCTCCGGCTGCAGCAGGCGCTCCACGATGTGCAGAGACTCCTCATCCTCATCCATGATGCGGCCCGTCACCGTGGCGCCACTCTGGAGTTCGAAGGACGTGAACAGGTAGTCCTCGAGTACCTCCAGTGAGGGCTCCAGCACGTGCCGGAGCAGCTCGCTGCCGCGGTACTTCTCGCCGATGCCGGCCAGGTCAGGGCCCCCGATCAGGGTCTCTCCAGCACTCGAATGGCACTTGATGCAGCCCGCTTCGGTGAAGAGCGTCTGACCGTTCTCCAGGGAGCACAGGTCGCGCCAGTTCGCCTGGAAGTGCCGCTCCAGGTCCGCCAGAGCCCAGTCGCGCACGAAGGTACGCGCCGGGGCTGGAGCGCCCTCGCCCTCGCGACGGGTCAAGCGCGTCTCCCCATCGAAGTCCTTCACCACGTGCATCACGCCATTCATCACGCGCCAGTGCCCGGGGTAAGTGCAGACGTAAGGATGGTCGCCCGGCACACTCGGGGCGGTGAAGGTCAGGCGCTGCGATTCGCCCGGATAGACGAGACGCGTGTGCCACAGGACGGACTCGCTATCCGGGATGAAGCTGGCGGACTGCGAGCCCGCGCCAGTCGGCAGCAGCTCCGCCGCACGCCCGACCTCCTCCATCGTGCCCGGCATGGTCACGACAAGGTTGTGGGGCATCACGTCGTTGTTCTGGAAGACGATCGAGACCGTACTGCCCGCCTCGACCCAGAACTCGCTCAGGTCGTAGAGCATCTGGTGCGGCAGGGTGCGCAACAGCACGACCGTGCCGCCGAGACCCTCAAGGGCAGCCAGCGCAGGCCGCGCCTCCTCTTCGGGCAGGGAGCGCGCAAGCCCGCGCGCCAGATCCAGGGCCGCCAGCACATCGGGCATCGTGCGCGACTCGACACCGAGCCCGGACAGGTACGCGGTCAGGTTGTCGAGCAGCGGGCGCACACTGGACGGCGTGCGCTCGGCCTCCGGTAGCGTGCGCACCAGGTCCACGACAGACTCGAGCAACAGGGCATCCCCTACGAGTCGGGCGGCATCGGCGAGCTTGCCGGCCACATTCCCCGGGAGAGCCGCCACGGCGCGCACGGCGGCTGCGCGCAACGCACTCTCGCCGCCCGAGCTCAGCACGCTGGCCGGGATCGGTTGCCGCTCGAAACCTGGACCGTCCCAGAACACGGCCAGCCCCTCGTCGCCTCCACTCTCGAAGAAGGTGACCAGGATCGTGTGCGGCCCTTCGGTCAGCTTCACCTGCCCGGCCACTGCCCCCAGGGAATGGTCGCCATCGTTATCGACCACGCAACGTCCATCCACGTAGAGCCGCGAGCCATCGTCCGAGACGGTCTCGAAGGTGTACTGCCCCGTTTGCGGAACGTGGATCAGGCCGCGGAACGTCAGTCCGAACCTCGGCAGATCCCGCACGCCGGGCAAGTCCAGGGTGAAGTCCCCCGCCCACGTCGTGCGGGTGGGCGTAGCCTGCTCGAAGTCCTCGCGCCGTGCGCTCGGCGGCGGAGGCTCGAAGACCGAGACCTCGACACCCGAGCCGGCCGCCGCGCCCTGGCCATCCCCCATCAGGTGCGGCGGCAGCGCGAACATGAGTGGACGCACGCGCCCCTGGAAGTCCCGCACATCATGCCAGCTGAGCAACATCGGGATCGCTTCGAGCATTCCCGCGAGCCCGGAGCGCGATGCGATCGCGCTCGACCACGCCAGATCGATCGAGTCGTCGAGCATGACCATGCCGGCATAGGCCACCCCACGCGCGTCGGCCCGGCGGGCGTGACCGGCGAAGCGCTCGAGCTCCGAGCGCTCGGGCGCTCCGCCGTCTTCGATCAGCACCCGTAGCAGCATCCCAAGTTCGTGGGTCACGTGACCCGCGTGCGTTCCTCCGTCCCGATCGACACGGGCCAGCGCCTCGAGCACGACGGAACCACGACTCGTGTTCGTCTCGTGCGCCAGGGCCCCGGCCGCATCCCGTCGCAGATCAGGCTCGATGCCGTGCCGCGTCAGGATCGCCCAGTGAACCGGCGCCATACGTGGAAGCATCAGGAGCTCCTCGTCGTCCACGCGCTCCAGCAGGTACTCCACCCCGGCCGGGTTGTCCGCGCTCAGAGACTCGCCAGCGCGCAGGGCTCCTCGCCAGTGCGGCTCGAGGGCACGGATGGTCTCGCCCAGCGCATAGTCGAGGAAGTTGTCGGTCTCGAGGGACAGGGCCGAAAGGGCCACCTCCGCAGCC
This sequence comes from Planctomycetota bacterium, assembly GCA_047618565.1. Lineage (GTDB taxonomy): Bacteria > Planctomycetota > UBA1135 > UBA1135 > JBLHKW01. The sequence goes on along the minus strand of JBLHKW010000001.1, from coordinate 131,945 downwards.
TGGGCCGACTCGAAGAAACTGGCCGCGACGACAGCCTCGAGACGCACGCGCGCATGCTCATCGACGGCGCGCGGCGCGAGGAGCGCCAGCCCATCAGGTAGATGGTGGCGGCCGTTGCGTACCACACGCGTCGCCGCCGCCCGTGCGCGTGCATCCGTGGCACGCAGCAGCCGCTCGAGCAGCGGTCGATCCATGCGATCGTGCTGCTGGTACAGCCAGAGCGCCTCTAGCAGGTGGTGTTCCAGCTCCGGATCCTCGGAATCGAGCGTCGCCACCCACTCGCGCGCACGGGTCAGCACCTCATCCGTGTCCCGTCCACTCAGCTCGATGCGTGCCCGGTAACGCACGCGGTCCTCCGGCGAACGCAACAGCTCCAGCAGCGACTCGATCGGTTCCCCCGCGATGGCAGGCGGCGTCAGCAGGTCGCGTCCTGCGCAGGTCACGCGGTACACGCGACCGTGCGAACCGTCGCGGCTGGGATCGCGCAGGTGGTGCTGCAGGTGTCCGATCAGCGGGTTGTGCCAGTCCAGGAAGTAGAGCGCGCCGTCGGGGCCGACCTCGATGTCGGCGGGCCGGAAGTTTCGCTCCTCGCTCTGCACGATCGGTTCCAGCTCGACGGCCCCGAAGCCCGCCCCATCGTCAGTGATTCGGTACTGGAAGATGCCCTGAAAGCCGATCACGTTGGCGATCAGATAGCTCTGCTGGTTCTCCTCTGGAAAATGGCCGCTGGAGAGAATCTCCGTGCCCGCGGACGGTCGGCTGCGCTGCTGGAAGAACGGGAAGTAGCCCCTGTGCTTGAGCGGCTCCGGGAGGGCTCCGGAGAATGGCAACGCGTAGTAGTTCACGTTCCCCGTCCCGTCGGTCATGAAGTCCTGCCCCCAGCGATCGAACACATGGCCGTGCGGATTCGCGAATCCGTACGGGATGTAGCGCTCGACGCGCCAGCTGCGCGGGTGAAAGCGCCATACACAGCCGTCGCGATTGCGGACCGGGCCGTAGATGCTCTCCACCTGGGACTGGTGAAAGGTGCCCTCCTGAAAATAGAGGGCGCCGTCCGGACCGAGTACGAAGCTGTTGGCCGAATGGTGTGTGTCCGCGGAGCTCAGCCCGTGCAGCAAGCGCTCGCGCCGATCGACGCGATCGTCCCCGTCCGTATCCTCCAGAAACAACAAATCCGGGGCCGCCGCCAGAAGCACGCCACCGTTCCAGAATTCGAAGCCGGTCGGATTGTGCAGGTCGCCGGCAAACGTCTTGCAGGTGTCGGCGCGCCCGTCCCCATCCTCATCCTCCAGAATCAACAACTTGTCGTTCCTGGGCTCACCCGGCACCCAGTGCGGATAGGTGGGCCAGACAGCCACCCACAGGCGGCCGCGCACATCCCAGGCCATCTGGACGGGATTGGCGAGCTCCGGGAACTGCTGTTCGTCCGCGAAGACATCGACCCGCATGCCGGGCGCGGCGGTCACCAGTGCCCTGGAACTCTGCGCCTCGAGAAACCGGTGCATGCCCCCGTCCTCGTCTCCGCGAGCATTCGTCGCGACCTCGATCAGCGGCGGCGCGTTCGAGTCGTCGAGCACGGGGCGCCCACCGCGCGCAAGCTGCCAGATGGCCTGATCCCGATTGCCGACGAGCACGTCGAGGTGGTCCATCTCGCGCTGCAGCACGGCCCAGTTGCTGAACACACCGCCGTCCCCATCGCTGGCGTAGACCTTGCGCGAACGGCCACCGTAAACGTTGTAGCCATCGGTCGCCCTGTAGCGTTCGAACCACAACAGGTTCTTCTCCTGGATCGCAACGCGCAGTCCATCGCGTGCTGGCTGCCCGACTGACGTCTGCGAGCTCGCCCCGAAGAGCGCCGCATCGATCGCACGCGCCAGATACCGATTGCCTTCCTCGTTCAAGTGCGCCCCGTTGATCGTCAACGGCCCTTCTGCCACCCCGTAAGCTGCCAGCATGGGCGCGTACAGGTCGATGTAGCGCACACCCGCCTCTGCCGCCACCTCGGCCATCGCTCGGTTGTAGAGCTGAATGCGTCCGTTGCGCTGAAGTCCCTGGGGCAGGCCACGGCCCCGTGGGCCTTCGTGCGGAATCGACCCGAGCAGAACCAGCTCCGGAGCATGGCCCGCGTAGGTCTCGCCACGTACGTGGCCAATGAATTCCTTCAAGCTCGCACGGAAGGCAGCCAGACCGCTCTCGCCGGCGAAGGACTCGTTGTAGCCGAAGAACGCGAGCACGACATCCGCTCCGCAGTGGGCGAGATAGCGGTCCCACGGAACGAAGCGCTCGTTCGCCAGGTTCATCTCCATGCCGTCCGCAGTGAACTTGCCGAAGTTCATCGTGCGCTGGTGCACGTCGATCGCGTCGCCACCGAACCCAAGGTTGCGTACGCGTAGCTCGCGCTCGGGAAAGCGCTGCTGAATACGCGTCTCCAGCCAGCCGTCGTGCTGCATGCGCTCGGCCAGAGCGTTTCCGAGCAGACAGATCACGTTCCCCTTGCCCGGGTCCAGGGGCGCCTGGCCAGCGCTGGCCGCAGGCGTCGCGGACGGGCCGACGCCCGAGACCAGCAGGGGGGCCAGAAAGATCAGAAGCGTGGCGCGGAATGCTGCAAGCATGTGCGTGATGGAGGGTGTTTCGTGATCAGGAAATCGGTCGACCCTGAGATGTTACCGGAGAGTCGGACGGGTGACATCGACGGGCCCCGGTTTGGGTTTGCTCTCCCGGGGCGCTAAGCTCATCGACGTCTCGAAGCCCCTCCCCCCGTCCAGCGAGCACCCGTGATCGTCCCCCGCACATCCCGAACCCGGATTCTCGAGAAACTCGCACGCAAGCGTGCCAGTGGGCAGCCCATCTGGATCGCCAGCGCCGGCAGCGGCCTGGTCGCCAAGCTGCTCGAGCGCGCCGGCGTCGACTGCATCAACACCTTCTCCGGAGCTCGCCTGCGCGCCAATGGAATGGGCACCATGGCCATGCTCTGGCCCATCCTGGATTCCAACAAGCAGACCCTCGACTACACGCGCGAGGACATCATGCCAGCGCTCACGGGTGACGCCTTCGTCTGCGCCTGCATGAACGCCAACGATCCCCTGCGGGACATGCGCATGGTCCTGGAGGAGCTGAGAGCGATGGGCGTCGAGTCGGTCTCCAACATCGGCCCATCGATCAGCTACGTCGACAAGGACAGCCAGATCTACCGGGTCCTGAACAAAAGTGGCATCACCTTCGAGGCCGAGATCGAGTTCCTGCGCCTCGCCAGGGAGATGGAGTTCGTGACCATCGGGCTGGCCTTCGACGAGGAGGACAGCTGCGCTCTCGTCGAACAGGCGCAGCCGGACGTCTTCTGCTTCCACGCGGGCACAACCCGCGGAGGCCTGACCGGCTACGACTCCGGAGAGACGATCGAGGGAACGGCCAGGCGCACGGAAGAGGCCAACCAGAAGCTGCGCGCTCTCGCGCCCGACGTCCTGCTGGTTGCCCACGGGGCCGCGATGGAGACGCCCGAGGATGCACAGTACATCCTGAACCACACCAGCTGCGATGGCTTCTGGACCGGATCATCGACGGAACGCCTGCCCATCGAACGCGCGGTCACGGAGACCGCAGCTCGCTTCGCTGCCCTGCGCTTTGGTACTGACGGAGAGGCTTGAGCATGAACGTCATCGCGGTCCTCGCCACGCTCGACACCAAGGCAGAAGAGGCCCAGTACCTGCGTGAGCAGCTGGAGCAACTTGGAAGCCGGGCTCTGATCGTCGACATGGGTGTGATCCATACACCCGGCACCCGCGCGGACGTTGGGCGCGAGGAGATCGCACGCGCGGGCGGCACCGAGCTCGCGCAGCTGCTATCGGCGCCGACGCGCGAGGCCGCCGCGCCCGTGATGATCGCGGGCGCCATCGCCACCCTGCAAGGCCTGTTCAAGGCGGGTGAGCTGCACGGAATACTCGGCCTCGGAGGGCTTCAGGGCACGGCGGCCTGTACCGCTGTCATGCGCGCGATGCCCTACGGACTCCCCAAGATCATGGTGTCGACCGCAGCCTCCGGCGACACGGCGGCGTACGTCGGCATCAAGGACATCACGATGATGTTCTCGGTCAGCGACATCCTCGGCCTCAATTCATTCACACGCCGCATCCTGGCCGGCGCGGCGGGTGCGGCACACGGAATGGCCCTGGTCGGCGCAGTCCCCCAACCCGACAGGGTCGACAAGCCATTGATAGGCATATCCAATCTTGGAGTGCTGACGCGCGGGACCCTGCACGCGGTCCAGCTCTTTCGCGAGCGTGGGTACGAGTCGATCGTATTCCACGCCATCGGCTCGGGCGGCCGCGCGATGGAACAGATGATGAAGGAGGGCGTCATCGGCGCGGTCTTCGACTACGCCATGGGCGAGATCTCCGATGAGGTCTTCGGCGCCCTGCGCGCGGGCGGCCCCGAGCGCCTGACCGTTGCCGGGAAGCTCGGACTGCCCCAGGTACTCTGCCCCGGTGGCGCCGAGCACCTGGGCATCCTTGTGCAGCCAAACACCGTGCCTGAAGAGTGGAAAGAGCACACCTTCGTCTTCCACAGCCCGGTCGTCTTCGTCCCGCGCCTGCGAGCCGATGAGCTCGCCCGGGTCGCGGCTGACATCAACTCGCGCCTGCAACACACGCACGGCAAGGCGGTCCTGTTCATCCCCAAGGATGGCACCGGGAGCTACGCGATGCCCGACGGGCCGCTGCGCGACACGCTGGCGGACGCCGCGTTCTTCGACGCGCTCAAGTCGGGCTTGCCCGACACGATCGAGATCGTCGAGCGCGACACGCACGCAGAGGATCCGAGCTTCGTGGCGGAGTGTGTCGCACGCTTGGTCGAGATGATCGAAGCCGACGACGCCTGACGGTCGGGAGCGAGCTCGGTCAGACGTTGGGGAGAGACGTGATTGCCGACAGGCCGCGCAGAGGCGCGTCCGGAATCGTGGTCGCAGCTTGCGGTCAGAAGGGATGTGCGGTACCAAGAAGTACCCACACATTCCATCGTTTCCACGTCCTCCCCGGTGTTTTGAGGTTTTGGCGATGATCCGATCGGCGTTCGTTCTGTTTGCATTGACGTCCGTGCCCGCATACTCGCAGAGCATCGACGACGCACGGATCGGTGTGGAACTGTGGAGCAGCGCCCTGTCCCGTCCCGCGGCATTCACGTTCATCGGTCCCGGCGAGATGCTCGTGGTCGAGAACGCCACGGGCGAGGTCGTGTACATCAAGGACGGCCTCGTGCAGAGCATCGCCCTGGATGTCATCACCTCAGCCGAGGGAGCACTCGGCATCACCTGCCATCCGGACTTCGCGTCGAACGGGTTCGTGTACTACTACCACACCACAGCCTCCACGGATGGCGGCGGCTGGCGCGGGAGCCAGGTCATGCGCTACAGGTTTGACGGCGAGTTCATGACCGAGCCCTTCGGCCCGGTGTTCACCTCACCCTATGACCTCGACCAGGACAACACCAACAATCACAACGGCGGCACACTACGCTTCGGGCCCGACGGGATGCTGTACGGCCAGGTCGGTGACAAGCATCGCGGTAGCTCGACCAACGGCCGCATCGAACTCAACTCGGGGACAGCCGAATCCTCGCGCTCCGGCGGCATCTTTCGCATCCACCCGGGCGGAGAGATACCCCACGACAATCCGTTCATCGACCATCCCAACCTGAATGTGCGCGCGTGGTACTGCTATGGATTCCGGAACTCGCTCGGGATGGACTTCGACCCCGTGAGCGGCGAACTGTGGTGGAGCGATAATGGCCCGGACGTCTACGACGAGATCAACCGCGGCGGGTCCGGGATGAACGGCGGCTGGGGGCTCATCGCAGGGCCGGATGCACGGGACGCGGTCTTTCTCAAGAACGGATACGTCGCAAGGGACGAGGCCGACCTCGTGCAATTGCCCGGGTCCTTCTACCGCGACCCGGAGTATAGCGTGCTCCCCACGCCCGGGGTCACGGGCGTGTGCTTCCTCAACTCCAAGCGCTTCCCCGCCGACCTGCGCAACAACCTCATCTACGGCGAGGTCAACGGCCAGATTTACAACTTCCAACTCGATCAGGCCCGTGAGCACCTGATCCTCACCGCAGGCCTGGCCGACGGCGTCGCCGACGACCTCGCGGAGCGAGATCAGGCCCGATTCGGCTCGGGCCTGGGGCTCGTCACCGAGATTCAGATGGGCCCGGACGGATACCTGTACCTCGCAGATTACGGCGGAGGGTTCATCCGCCGCATCCGCCCCCTGGTGGACGTCTTCGAGCCGCTGACCGCGCAGGCGGTGCGCGGCAACATCGAATCAGGAGCTGTCGCCGACCTGGAGTTCGCGGATGACGCCACCCTCGCGATGCGCTCTGCCCCGGATGGCAGATCCTGACCGAGTGCTCCATCGAGACCACGTTCCAGCTGAACGGCGACCTCCCCGCGCGCTTCGACATCGCGGTCGAGGCGGGCGCCGACCGGATGGATGGAAAGCAACTGGTGCAGCTATGGCATGTGGCCGATCAGACCTGGCGCACGGTCGATGAGCGGCCGTTGAGCCTGGTCTCGCAACAGGCGACGCACGTGACCGAGATGCTGCTCCAGCCCGAGCAGTACGTCGACACCGAGATGGAGAACCAGGTCCGACTGCGCGTCCTCCATCGGGTTCCGAGTGCGGTCACCGGAATCTCGTTCGGATTGCCCAGATCATCCAGCCGGACCCTCTTGAACAGCGATTTTACCTGGTCCAGTTGCGCGTCACCTGGCCCTGGCTGTAGCAGGCCCTTGATAAAGGTGCTTCAGCGCCAGGGGGTATGGAGGTGGCAGCATCCCCAGTAGAATCTGACGATGCTCCCGGAGCCCGTCGCGCGCCGCATGCCGCGCCCATTCTCGCACCCGCTGTCCCCGTGGGTGGCATGCCTCCTGGCCCATGTCCTGGCCGCCTGCAGCGCCGCATCTGACAGCGCGCTTCCCGGCCCCAGGCCGCCGGTGTTGATGATCACCATCGACACCCTGCGCGCGGACCACCTCGGGTGCTACGGCTATTCGCCCTACGCCGAGCCCGTGAGCCCTGCGATCGATGCCTTCGCGCGCCAGGGAGTGCGCTTCGAGCAGTGCTTCGTCCCGCGCGGGCAGACCGCGCCCTCACTGTGCTCGTTGATGGTCGGCAAGTACCCATCGATGCACGGTGTGCGCGAGAACGGTCAGCCGTTCGCCGGAACGCAGACGACCCTGAGCGAGCGCATGTCGGCACTCGGATACCGCACGAGCGCCTTCCTCTCGCGCTTGCCGGCCAGCCCGCTCGGACATCCAGCCCAGGGCACTGACGAGCTCGTGTCCGGCAAGAAGAAGCGACTCGTGCAGCAAGCTGACTCGGACGCGTTCGTGACGAGCAAGGCCATCGAATGGCTGAGTTCGCGCTCCCCCGATGACGAGCGGCCCTTTTTCTGCTGGGTCCACCTGTACGACGTCCATCAACCCTACACCCCGCCCCCGCCCTTCGACCGCCTCTTCACCGGTGACTACGCGGGGCCGTTGCTCGGCCGCCAGGGCCAGCCCGACTGGCGCAAGATCGACACACGACTGGGCCACGCGGCCGTCACGGAAACGCCCCTCGATCCCGCGGATCATCGTTATGTCATCGGCCTCTACGATGGAGGCGTTCGCGCCGCCGACTCCCTCGTGGGCAAGCTGCTCGAGACCCTGGACGCGCGCGGCCTGGCCGAGGAGACGCTCGTGATCCTCACCGCTGACCATGGTGAGGAGCTGGCTGACCATGGAGCCTACTACTACCACGGCAACTCGATCTACGACGGCACGCTGCGAGTGCCCTGGATCGTGCGCTGGCCGGGAAGACTGCCGGTGGACACGACGTTCGAGCCCCTGGTACAGAGCCTGGATCTGGTCCCGACGCTGCTGACCTGGCTTGGCGAAGACGTTCCGGACGAGCTCGAGGGCGTGTCCCTGGCGCGATCCCTCGCATCCGACGACCCTGCGCCTCCGCGCCAGCACGTCTATTCCGAGTGGCAGGATCTGATCTGGACCGTGCGCGATGCGGAGCACAAGTACGTGCTCAACCCGCGTGGAGCACACCCCAAAAAACCGCCCTTCGAGCGCTTCCAGCGCGGCTTCCGCCTGCACTGCGAGGAGCTCTATGGGATCGACGAGGACCCGACCGAGAGCGTCGATCGGTTGCTCGATCGACCCCTGGTGCGCGATAGCATGCGCGCGCAGCTCTTGCAGTTCCGCGGCCGTCCGGGCGGCCTGACTGGATGGAGTGTCCATGAGGATGCCGCCGTCGCCGAGAACCTGGCCTCCCTCGGCTACGTCGGCACGGACGAGGAGCGGACAGACGTGCTCATCGGGGCCGAGTCGTGCGAGTCCGAGCGCCGCTAGCAGGCCGTTCGTGGTATTTCGTCCGCGTGGTCATGAATAGATCGGGCTAGCCCGGCGGTCGACGGCTGGCGGCAGGGAGCGTACGATCTATGCTCGACAGCCCATCGCGCCCCGCCCCTGATGCTTCAAGCCGACGACCGCCGATGAAACCCGCAGCTCCGCTCCGCGCCCGGCGTCTGGCCCCCACGTGCGGGCCCGGCCTCGTCCTGCTCGCCGGCACATGGCTTGCGAGCATTGCCTGCAGCCCGGCCACGGAGCCCGCGACCCAGGTCGGCACCGTCAACCCGGTTGTCGTGATCGGGGTCGATGGCCTGGACCCGAAGGTGCTCGACGATCTGTTGCAGGCGGGCCGCTTGCCAAATTTCCAGCGCTTTGCGGACAAGGGCACCATCGGCAGGCTACGCACGATGAGCCCGACCCTGTCGCCGGTTCTGTGGACGACGATCGCCACGGGCCAGCCGCTGGAGAAGCACGGAATCGTGGACTTCCAGGATACGAACGACCACCCGTTCACGAGCAACGCGCGCAAGGTGCCCGCTCTCTGGAACATCGCATCGCAGCGCGATCGCACGGTCAACTGCGTCGGCTGGTGGGTGACCTGGCCCGCAGAACCCGTCAACGGAAACATGGTCGCGAGCTACGCCGCGCAGGCCCAGGCCAGCGTCGTCTGGAAGCCCGGAACCTGGGAGAAGCTCCGCGATCAGACCTTCCCGGCCGAACTTGTCGAGCGCACACGGCCCCTGATGATCTTCGCGCGCGACGCGCAGGAGATCCGATCACGACTCTGGAAGCGCTTTCCGCAGCCGACGATGCTCGACAAGGTCAGCACCGACTCCGTCTCGGTGCTGGGTTGGACCTACGCAGCCGACCTCTCCTTCGCGGCCATCGCGGCCGAGCTCCTGCGCACGGAGCCGGCCGACCTGAACATGGTCTACATGGCGCTGCCGGACGTTGCCGGCCACCGCTTCTGGAGCAGCCATCGGCCGCAGGATTTCAACATTAAGATATCCGAGCCTAAACGCTCCGACTTCGCCGACTACGTCAACCTCGCTTACGAGGAGGCTGACCGCCTGGTTGGAACGATCGTCGACGCCGCTCCGGACAACGCCAACATCATCGTCCTTTCCGATCACGGGATGCGGGTCTTCGATATCGCGCGCAACGATCCCGAGCGCCCCGTGACCGGCAACCATGCAGGAGACGTCGTCGGCGTGATCGCCGCCATGGGGCCCGAGATACGCCAGCTTGGCAACATGATCCCCAAGGTGCGGCAGAGCATGATGGGCGGATTGCTCGACGTGGCGCCGCTCGTCTTGCACCTGATGCAGGAGCCCGTCCCGGACCACTGGCCCAAGGTGGGACGGGGCGTCGATCTGGAGCGCATGCTGAAGGAAGACTGGCGCGCCGATCATCCGCCCCAGACGGTGGCCAGCGACGACGATTGGTTCCGGGAGTCGACGGAGTCGATCGTCCCTGGCCGCGGCCTCGACCGCAAGTTCATCCGTTCCTTCCAGGCCCTGGGCTACGCGTTGCGCGAGCCCGGCGAGGACGACGAACCCAGCCAGGACCCCGAGTAGCGCTCCTATTCGAGCTGCTGGAGCAAGGCCCGCATCAACCTGATCGGCAATCCACGCAACAACATCCACGGGTTCAGAGCGGGCCCGAAGGGTGCTCGCGGCATCGATATCACGACATCGAACCGTCCCGAGCTCAGCACCAACGACACGATCTTCGAGCTCGCGAAGGATGCTCACGACCCCGACCTCGGCATCTACGAGGCCCACCGGCGGAACAAGTGAGTCTGGGAGCCGCGGAGCCACAGACACACCCGTAAGGGCCAGGTCCCGGGCCGTTGTGGACCGCGGCCCGAGGAGTGCGGCGCCGCGGTCGATCAAAAGCCCAAAAAAGATGTCCTGCGCATAAGATGAGAGCCAGTTGTAGGTACCCGCGTCAGCGCCAGCCTCAGCCCCCAAGGGGCCTCCTGTAGCCCGACGCATCCCGCACCACAGAGGAGTCTCGATGCGTAGAGTATTTCTTGTCGCCGTCACAATCGGAACGAGCCTGTCCGCATTCGGTCAGGAGCTGATTCCGAATCCAAGCTTCGAGCAGTTCACCTGCTGCCCGAGCGGACCCTCCGAGATCACCTGCTCGATCCTGTGGACGGCGCCCACATTGGGGTCGTCGGACTACTTCAACGCCTGCGACACAAGCGGCGTCACAGGCGTGCCCCTGAATGCGCTCGGATTCCAGGACGCTTTCCACGGTGACGCCTACGCGGCATTCTTCGCTCTGTCCGACACCCCCATCGGATATCGAGAGTACGTGCAAACTCCAATCCTCGGGACCGGGCTCGAGTCCGGAAAGACCTATCGTTTCTCGATGCAGTTGAGCCTGGCCGAGGATTCTTCTGTCGCTACGGACAGGATCGGCGCCTACCTCTCTGACACGGCCATCAGCGCGGGCGACTACTTCAACCTGCCGTACACGCCCCAGTTCGAGACGCCCGCGGGCACATTCCTCACGGACATCTTGGAGTGGATCGAACTCGATGGGACCTTCGTCGCGGAGGGTGGCGAGCAGTTCGTCACCATCGGTAATTTCCACGACGCGACGAGCAGCGCCAGTATCCCGGCCGGGCTCGGGCCCGATCCGCCACTCCACCCGGGCAGCGCCTACTACTACCTCGACATGGTCTCGCTGCAGTGCGAGCCCTGCGTCCATCCACCCGACGATCTGCTCGCGTGGTGGACCCTCGACGAGTTATCCGGAACCACGGCGTACGAAGTCATCTATGGACTGCACGGCACGCACATCGCGGGGCCCACGCCCACCCCGGGATACGTCGACACATCGCTCGCATTCCTCGCCAGCGGCGTCTCCATCCCGACGGCCATGGAACTCGAGCTTGACGACGACGACTTCTCGATCGTAGCCTGGGTCAAGGTCGATGCGCTGGGCACCGACCAGACCCTGTTCGCGAAGTCGCCTCCGATCTTCACCGGCGCCGGTTACACGGTCGTCGTGAATACCGATGGAACCGTGGGCTTCACCATGGTCGACGCCTCGCTCGCCAGTGTGACCGCAACTTCGACCGTAGCGCTCGCCGCTGGCGAATGGTCTCAGATCGTCGTGGGGGTCGACCGTAGCGAGATCGATGGCGGCACGATCTGGATCGACGGGATCGCGACGACGTTTGACCCGACGCCTGCGCCCGGGAGCCTGACCAATGCCCTCCCGCTGCGTTTCGCCCAGGATGGAGGCGCAGGCGTCGGCCTGGACCTCATCGGAGGACTCGACGAAGTTCAGATCTTCTTTCGCGCGCTCCAGCCGCTCGAGGTCGAACTGACCTTCGATTCGCACACGAGCGGTCAGTGCAAGATCTACACGGAGCTCGAACCCGTGATCGGCATCCCCTTCACGCCTATCCTGGTCCCCACGGTCACCACCACCGGCAACCTCATCAACGGGACTGGACTCACGGGCACGTTCACCGTCGCCGTGCGCGGCGAGCCCTCTGGAACTCGCTGCGGCAAGCGACGCTCGACCGTGGACGGCCCCATCAATCCGCGCATCCTCTCGCAGCAGCCCATCCAGGTTGCGCCCGAAAGCGTTGCGCCGGTACTCATTGAGCTCGACAACCCACGCAACCTGGGCGGCGGCCTGGCGTGTTACTCAGTGACGGCCACGCACATCGAAACCGGTCGGACATTCAGGGCAGTCGGGGGGCTGCAGGGGCCCAGGGGGCGCAATAACCTCCGGCCGCACTAGCAGCCCGCCCTAAAAACTCCCTGCTCGACTTCGCCCTCTCCGCCGCCGCTGCGTCGTGCTCGTCGAGCCGTGCTCAGCGGCCCTACAGGGCCGCCTCCGCCGTCTCGACTTCGCACTCCTTGCTGCGACGAAGATGGCTTCGTCTCGCTACGGGACTTTTTCAACGGACTGCTAGCGGGGGGCGTCGAAAACGGTCGCCGCGCCCAGGAAGCGCCTCAGGCGAAGACCCGCTTCATCGAGCTCGGCGTCCGACGCCCCGCAGGAGAGGCGGATGTGGCCGGGCGCTCCGAAGTCGCTCCCCGAGAGCACGGTCAAGCCCTCGTTCAGGCGTAGATCGCGCACGATCGCATCATCCTCTGCCCCCGGCGGCACGGGGAAGAACAGGTAGAACGCCGTATCGGGCAGACACGCCGGGGCGCATCCCAGGGACTCGAGCAGCGCCCAAGCGCGGTCGCGACGGCGTCGATAACGCGCGCGCTGCGCCCTAATCCAGGTGTCGTCCATGGACAGAGCCGCGATGGCGGCGTGCTGGGCCAGGGAGTTGACGCAGGTGGTCGATGCGGTCGCGAGACGCGTCATGGCCCCGATCACGGGCGCAGGACCGCACGCGTAGCCGACCCGATAGCCCGTCATGGCGAAACGCTTCGAGAAGCTCTCCACGACCACGGTGTGCTCGGCGAGTTCGGGCGCAACGGCCAGCAAGGGGACGTGATCCCCATCGAGGACCAGGTCTGCGTACACCTGGTCGGCCAGGATCCACAGGCCGCGCTGATGGGCGACCTCGCCGATGCGTCGCAGGAGGCTGGCGCCGAGGGTGCGGGAAGTCGGATTGCAGGGGTCGTTCAGGATGATGACGCGCGTGCGCTCCGTGCAGGCTGCGGCGATCGTATCCGGATCGGGTAGCAGGCCGGGTCCGGGCGGCACGATGCGAGCGCGCCCACCGGCGAGCTCCACCTGTTGCAGAAAGGACGGCCAGTAGGGCGCGAGGACCAGCACCTCATCTCCGGGATCCAGCATGCAGCGCAGGGCATCGAGCAGCGCCGGCTTGCCGCCGGGAGTGATGATGACCTCCTTGACGGCGCGCGTGATTCCAGTCTTCTCAAACTGATCCCGGGCGGCGAGGGCGCGCAGCGCTGGCAGGCCCGCGGGCGGACCGTAGCGCGTCTGACCGTCGCGCGCGGCCTTGACCACGGCCTCGATCACCACGCGCGCCGGGCCCTCGGCGGGCTGCCCTATCGCGAGATTGATCGGGTGCGGATGAGGAATGGGTGCGCTGCTGCCCGCCATGGTCGCCGACTCGCGCACCGACCGCGCCAGCCGACTGAGCTGCACACTGCAGCCGCGCTGGATCACAAGACTCTCCCTTGCGAGTGCAGGATCGGCTGCAGGCCCTGAACAAGTGTCTTCAGGTCCGCCGCTGTGAGGGCCTGATCCTTGTCGCACAGGGCCTGCGCCGGGTTCGGATGCGCCTCGACGATCAGGCCATCCGCACCGACCGCGGCCGCCGCCAGAGCGAGCGGGACCACCAGGTGCCTCGCACCCGCCGCGTGGGACGGATCGACGATCACCGGCAAGTGAGTGCGCGTCTTGAGCACCGCAACGGCGCCCAGGTCGAGGGTACTGCGCGTGGCCGTCTCGAAGGTGCGGATCCCACGCTCGCACAGGACGACGCGCTGGTTGCCGCCTGCGGTGATGTACTCAGCAGCCGAGAGCAGCTCGTCGACCGTGGCACTGAGTCCACGCTTCAACAGGATTGGCCGATCGACACGACCGAGTGCGCGCAGCAGGGCGTAGTTCTGCATGTTGCGCGCGCCGACCTGGATCATATCTGCGGTCTGCACGACCGCCTCGAGATCCTCGATACGCATCAGTTCCGTGACGACGGGCAGCTCCACGGACCGGCCCGCCTCCTGCAACAGGATCAGGCCTTCGTTGCCGAGCCCCTGGAAGGAGTGCGGTGAGGTGCGCGGCTTGAACGCACCGCCGCGCAGGATCGAGGCACCGGCGCGCCTTGCCATCTCAGCCGACTCGAGAATCTGTTCACGGCTCTCGACCGCGCAGGGGCCCAGGATCAGCGCGAACTGCTGCCCACCGATGGACGTGTCGCCCACCTTGACAACGGCGGACTCGACCCGACCGGGAGCGTCGGGTGCTTCCGCAGGCACGGAATCGCCAGGGACCTCAACGGGAGCGAGGAGAGCGGGGCGCGGAACGCTTTGGCGTTCCGGCCCTTTCAGGTGCTCGCCCTCCTTCGTCCGCATCGGGTAGGTGCCCAGCTCGCGCAGGAGATTGCAGTGGCAGCGCACCTCCTCGAGTGCTCGCCTCAGGTTCTCATCCTCGCCAGACCCCTCGAGATCGATGAAGAACCGATACTGCCAGGGTGTCCTGGGATCTGGCCGGCTCTCGATTCGAGTCAGGTTGATCGAACGTGCCGCGAAGGCCGCGAGTACCGCCGCCAAAGCTCCACGTTGGTGGTCGAGGGTGATCAGCAACGAGGTCTTCGTGGCCAGTCCGCGCGGCGCGACCTCGGGTGCACGTGCGAGCAGCAAGAAGCGCGTGACGTTGTGCTGCTGGTCCGCGATATGGCGCTTGACGATGGTCAGGCCGTGGGCCAGTGCAGCCTCCTCGGAGGCAATCACGGCCACGCCTTCGTGCCCTGGCTGGTCGTCGGTTCCCGTGCCCAGCGCTGCAGCGGCGCCCGCCGTATCGTGCCAGGGCTCGGGCGTGGCTCCGGGCAGACCCGACAGGAACGCGCCGCACTGCGCCAGCGCAACGGGGTGCGACCGAACGCGCGTGATGCGAGCCTTTTCCGTCCCCGGGCGCACTGCGAGCACGTGCTCCACCTCCCAGACTTCCTCATCGACCACGTACAGATCGCGCTCCGCTAGAAGCTGGTTCAGCTCGGGGATACTGCCCGCAATGCTGTTCTC
The DNA here is from genome assembly GCA_047618565.1 of Planctomycetota bacterium. Classification (GTDB taxonomy): domain Bacteria; phylum Planctomycetota; class UBA1135; order UBA1135; genus JBLHKW01. Next base: position 116,855 of record JBLHKW010000001.1, on the reverse strand, counting down.
GGCGGGTAGCAACGCGTAGTCCACGCGCGCGGCGCGCAGCGCATCGATGGCATCCGCGAACGTCCGGTACCCGACGCGCTCCGCGCCGATGCGTGAACGGGTCTCGAAGAGCTTGGTGGCGGCCAGGTCGCTGTAACAATGCACCTCGCCCTGATAGGCAACACGCGGAACGCTTGCGAAACCCCACGAGCGGTCCCCCTGGTCGACTTCCTGGGCACGACGAGAGTGGTTCAGGACCTCGCGCAGCACTCTTCCGGCCAGCTGCTCGGAAAGGCCCGTGGCCTCCGCCCGCCGCCGCCATCGCTCGAGCAACCCGCGCTCGCGCCCGGTGTCCAGCAAACGCATCCCGGTCTCGCGCCCCTTGGCGCGGCCAACCTCGTGCACGGCCTTCATGCGCCGTGCCAGGATCTGGAGTAGCTCGTCGTCGAGACGGTCTATCTCGGTGCGGGCGGACTGAATTCGTAGCGGGTTGTCGATACTCATCGGGAGGGTGTCCAGGAGACCCATCCGATCTGCGCGCCTACGAAAAAAACCCGTCCGACGCGCGTCTCGGATGGGCTTTCGTTTGGTTTCTATGCCGTTCTCAGCCAGAGCATGCTCCGACCCATCCGTGGACGGCGCCCATAAATAGGGCGTCGACGTTGGAGGAACGGAAGCTGGCGTTGAAGAGGCACATGTCGTTTCGCTTACAGATCCACCGTGAATGACGATCGCGATTCCCGCAAGACCTGTTCTCGAATGTGTTGGACGACGGTCAGCGCACGCATGTTCCGCAATGCTGACAGCGATGCACGCAGGGTGCGTGGAGTCACGGTCCGGAAGCGGAGGGCTCGTCTGAACCGGGATCTTCGGTCGGCGATGGCTGGGGGTCAGCGCGCCTGGCGCGGCGACCGAGCAACCCAAAGAACTCGCCAGCAACACGCCTAAACAGCCCGAGCACCAGCTTGATGACGTCCCAGACGCCCGCGAAGATCGCGAAGGGGGCGCCGAAGATCTCGTTCGCCTTGGGCGCGGCTCCGCGGTAGAAGGCCACGGCGCCTGCGCCGGTCACCGCGATGACCCGCCCGAAGCGCCAGTAGTAATAGGAGCCGAAGAGCCCCGTCAAGAGCAGCGGGTACGCGCCCCAGTCTGTCCAGCCGCCCTCGATGCCCAGCAACGAGTGCAGTAGCCAGTAGAGCACCAGAGGTGGAGCCAGCGAGCCCGCGACGGCCACCAAGAACAAGGCCCCTGGATAGGCGTAGGCCATGAGCGCCAGACACTCGAGGCCAATGAAGAGCAGCAATCCGCCCGTGGCGACGACCACTCCGACCGCGATGCTCAATGCAAAGAAACCAACGGAGGTCATCCATCCGAATGCGATGATCGAAAAGCCGCCCGCCGGGAGTGCAAGCGTGTCCAGGAGGGTCTCGGCCAGCTTGGTCGCCTCCTTCCAGGCGCCCTCGATCGAGACGCGAACGCGACGCGGCCATGAACCGCCGGGCTTGGCGCCGGGGTTCTGGGTGTACTTATGCTCTTCATCCATCGGATAGTCCTCTACCAGATGAACCCTACCCCGTTGGTCAAGGGCGGGCGGCAAGATCGTGATTCAGGTCGCCACAGCCCTACCAGGAGGGTGGCACGCACCATGGCCTGGCACGCCCCGACCTCTATGCAACCGCGCGTCGACGTATCACCACGCTGCCGCCAGCGAGCAAGCAGGTGACGAGCAGCAGCGCGCCCCATGCCGGAAGTGCTGGCACGGGGGCCGGGACACCAACCGTCGCGATTCCGATGTTGTCCACACGCATGTCGAACGCCGTGAAGCCATAGAAGAAGCCAGGCTCGAACGTCGTGAACACGGCCTCATCGACTCCCGCAAGCACGCTGGCGAACGTGCGGTCGGCGGGAAGCAGCGGCTCACCGGTGCCGGTCTCGGCGCCCGTTCCACCCCACCCCGCGGGAAGAGCCGCAGCGGATGTGTCGGCGATCATCACCGAGTAGGTCGTCCAGCTTGCATTCTGAGCCGCCGAGATCTCCGTGAACTTGTACCAGACCGACACGAATGGATAGCCGGCCGGCGGACTGTCGTAGTCACGCAGCTCGACGATCCAGGGACGGCTCACGGCACTTCCGAAGAACGATATGTCCGCCACCTGCACGTCGACGCTGATCGTCGCCGACGTGACGCTCGTATAGTCGAACACGAAATCCGGATGGGTCGTGTTGCGCAGCGTCATCCCGAAGGTATCCGGATTGAGCATCCGAAAATTGGCCCCGGGGTTTCCACCCGCTGGCTCTACGGCTCCCACCCCGGTCCATCCTTCGGCGCCGGCATCGAAAGTGACGATCGTGTCCGCTAGCGCCGGGGTGGCAAGCAGCAGATTGAAGAGTAGCCCGACCCGCAAAACAGTCCCGATCATTGAAGACACCTCGTGAAAAGCCGCTGAAGCAAGAATGACGATTGTACACCAGGCCAGAGGGGGCATGGCGCCGGGATCCCGCGCCCAAGCGAAAGACCGCTGCAGGCCGATTCCGTCGCCTGAGGCGCGCGTGCTATGCTCGTCGCGTCACGCGGGATTCACCGTTCCCGTCACTCTTACATGCAACCGAGCCCGAGAGTCCAAAGAGTCCTCCTGCCCATTCTCGTAGCCGGGTTGCCCATCGCGTGCAACGACGCCATGTCGCCCGGGCCGCGAACGAATGTGATGGGCCCCGTAGGTCAGCGCCCGGATGGTTCGACGTTCCTGGTGGAACAAAACTTTGGCGGTAATGCCCAGGAGCTGCACCTGGCCGCCCTGCACTGGGGCCGGCTCGTCGAAGTCTTCGGCCTCGACGGCCAGGGGAACTCGATCGGGATGCAGAAGGAGTTCGTCATCGCCGGAGGGCTGGTCGACGACCCCAGCCGCTATCAGCTGCAGACCAACCCGATCACAGGAGTCGAGTCGCTCACAATCCTGCGAAACGTGAACGACCCGACCGGGCGATCCGAGTTCTTCAACCTTCTAAGGCAAGCGGAAGTCAATCTCGCACCGATCTTTGACCATGGCATCGGAAGCTCCGGGCTCTTCACCATGGTGCCGCGCAACTCCGTCTTGATCCTCACCTTTGACGACCTGCTGGATTCGCGCCTGGCCAGCCAGGAGACCGTCCACGTACGGACAGGAGCGCCAACGGTCGACCATTTTGAAGCGCGCGTATTCCCCGATCTCAACCACGGAGACCTGGTCGATCTCGATGGAGACGGAACGCTCGATTTCTACACGACGCGACTGGTCATCGACCCGACCATCTCGGAGTTCGAAGCCTTTGGGCAGAACCCGCCACTACCCGTGAACGGGCTCGGCTTCCCTCCCAGCGCAAGTGTCAACGTCGCCAACATTCAGCTGCGCATCCCGACGCGCGAGGATGCATCCTTTGGACAGGAGGTCATCCTGCGCAATCCGTCCGGGAGCGCCCTGTCCGTCGCAGAGAACGGAAGCGCGGATCTCGGATCGCCAACCCAGGACGTGCTGCGCGCCATGCGCTCGGGCGGCCCGGAGAACGTGACCGCAGACCCCCACAACGGTTTCCTGCGTGATGATGTCGTTCCATGCCTGCTCGGCCAGCAGCGCGTCTTCATCGAAACGCCACCGGTGCAGGACGCGCAAGACGAGAACGTCTTCACGATCCGAGCGATGCGCTTCGATTCGACCACCTGCGCCGTCGCGCCTGGCATCGGCGACGTGCTGCAGCAAGACCTGGTCTATGCTGAGGTGATCGAGGATGCGGTCTTCCCGAACGACGGCGTCGCAACCGGCGTACGCGTGCGCCTGCTCGGGTTCCCCGACAACCCCGCATGGCCCGCAGCCTGGTCCGGAACAGCCCTCGGCGCCGCCACCTATTCGACCGTTTACGATGCGATTAGCGGTCCGCCCGCCGCGTGCTATGTCCGTTTCTCCCCACCGCCGCCTGTCGCCGACAGGCCGGACCGCGACCTCGGCGTGAACGTCACCAGTGGACTGCGGTTCAGTGAGGTGATGGACCCTGCGTCCCTTTCGCCCTTCGACTCGATCACCTTGACGCGCGTCGCGCAGCCGACGAGGTCGGTGGACCTTGTGGTCGGCCAGATCGCTCGATCACAGGACCTGCGCAGCTTCACATTCGTCCCCAGCTTCAACCTCGACCACGACGTGGGCTCCGGAGAGGACTACTTCCTCACCTTCGCCGCCGGGGCGGGCGGTCCACGGGACCTGGCCGGCAACCCGCTCGAGGTTGCGCTGCCGCAGGTCCGCTTTGAACTGGCGCCGGACCAGCCCACCCACCGTAGCGGCGGCCGGATCACCCGCTTCAGCGCACCGGACGAGGACGAGCCGATAGGCGATGACACGCAGTCGTTGCCCGAGTGGACGGGGCAGCACGTCTACGACGTGGAAGCGGGGCTGATCCGCCCGCGTGCAGTCTCACGCTTCCAGGTCCCGGTGGATCCATCGCAACGGATCATCGCGCCGATGACTCCCTTCCCGAGCGGCATCCAGACTCCACTGTCACCCTTCGGATCGAGGATGACCCACATTTATCGCTACCTGGATGTGGGCATGGATCTGCGCGACGCGACGAACTACAACATCGACGTGGAGGGTTTGCACTGGGCGCCAGCCCTCGGGATCGTCACGGCCGACGTCTTCCCCGAGTACCAGATGCGGCTCGCGCACAGCGACCGGGCTCCAGACGAGTCGACCCAGGGGCAGACCGGTTGCCTGCGGTTTCCGTCGAGCGGCGTGGTGCGTGACTACTCGATGCAGGTTCTGACACCGGAAGTGTCGCCCATGAAGCTCGTCCACCCGCGCGAACGTGGGTATGTCGTGGACCCGGGCGACGGCTTCCTGACCTCATCCGGGAGGCTCGTCATGCCCTGGCCGATGAACCGCGATTTATCACACGAAGTGATCACCTACACCTGGAGAGACACGGGCATCTCCGGCCGCGGGGGGAAGAACAATGGCGGCGTGGATCCCTTCAGCGTGATTCCGGTGGGTCTCCCCCGCGACGTCATGTACTCGACCCTGAACATCCAGACAGTCGGCCTGCCACTGCTGATCGAGCACCGCTGCTACCCGGCCGCCGCCGACGCCCTGGGCAACAACTCGCTGGAGATCGTCCTGGCTTCGCCCGCGTTCAGGAAGCCGATCTACCGGACCTTCAGCACGGGCGGCTTCGCGCCTGACGGCAGCGTGGTGACGATCGATCCGGACCTCGAAGAAGTCGCCAACGGCGGATACAACCCGGCAAACGGGGGCCAGTCGACGCCCAGCACCGACCCCACCATCTACCTTGGCGCGATGGATTTCGTGGTGCGCATCAGCCGCTCTGTTTCCGTGTGGTTTGCAGCGGTCGATCCAGGGGGAGGCTTCTTCACGGCTCCAAGATTCGACTATCCGTTGACGGACCCGTCGCCTGTGGATCAGCCCTCCGGAACCAGCCTCGACCTGGCCTTCCGGGGAGCCGTTACGATCACGGATCGTGGAGCGCCAGGAGCCGACCCGCGCTTCAACGCGAACACGATCGACGCCTATGGCAACCATTATGTAGACCTGGACGGCACGCGCGACCTCAAGTACTCCAACACGACGATCGACTTCCTCGGCCGTACGGACGACTGGCGCGCACTCGAAGCGCCCGGGAACGACAACCCCACGGGCATCGACGGTTCGCGCTACTACCAGGTACGCCTCACGTTCCGTTCCAACATCGCCAACGGTCTCCTCCCGCACCTGTCCGCCCTGGCCATGTCCTGGGAGTGACGGACGCGGCTGTGCTTCGCGGATCCGGGCCCTATCATCTGCCCATGACGAATCCCTCCCAGGCGATCAGCATGCGCGTGGCGCGCATCCGCGCCGGCGACGACCCCGAACTGCTGGCCCGCATGCCGTCCGGTTTCGCGATCCTGGGCAAGCACCAACCAGAGGCCGTGCGCGGTGCGTGCATGCTACTTCCCGATCCGGTTGTCTCCTCACCGAACGACCTCGGCCCGCGCCAGCGCGAACGCTTCTTCGCAGACCTGGTGCTGCTGGGCGACGCCATCCTCGAGGCCACCGGAGCTGAGCGCATCAACTACCTGGTGCTCTGCAACCAGGTGCCCGAGCTGCACGGGCACTGCATCCCGCGTTTCTCGTCAGAGGATCCGCAGAAACGACGGCTTGGCCCCTTCGAGGCCTACGACTTCGGCAGTGCACGCGTCGCAGACGCTGGCGGAGTCGACAGTGAGCTTCACTCGCGGCTAAAGCGCGCCCTGGAAACAGCGCTCACCGAACGGGACGCATAGCGCGAGCTGGTTATCGTGAACGACGAGTGCGCGATCAGCGGCCCGCTTGACCACCCTCGACCCTTCCCTCGAAGCGCGCTTCGAAGGAAGTCACGGCCACGCAGGTTTCGACTACGTGTTGTCCGTCGATACACCCCGCGACGAGGTCATGGCACAGGCGCGCGTGTTCGCACTCCTGGGCTCTCGCGCGTGCGAGCTGAAGATCCAACCCTGACAGGGCACGCGCCTACTCCGTCACGCGGGTGAGCTTGCGCACGACACAGTTGACGTGGTCGGGGAAGTAGAGATTGCCCTGGGTATCGAAGGCAAGAATGTCCGGATTCGATATCTCGGCCTGCTCGGCCGGCCCGCCGTCGCCGGTGTGCCCGCGTACACCGGTGCCGGCCACCGTGTGCATGATTCCCTTCGGGGTCACGACGCGCACCCGATTATTCAGCTGGTCCCCGATATACACGTACCCCTCCCGGTCGACCGCCACACCACAGGGTTCACCGATCTGACACTCGACCGCCGACTTGCCGTCACCGTTGTAACCAGACTTCCCCGTGCCAGCGATCGACGTGATGATCCCGTCGGTGGACACCTTGCGGATGCGGTGGTTGAAGAAGTCGGCGATGTAGAGGTTGCCGGCCAGATCGATGGCGATGGCCGAGGGCACACCGAGCTGGGCCGCGATGGCTGGCCCCCCATCACCGGCAAACCCGACGACCCCGGTACCCGCCACGGTGGTGATCACGCCGTCCTTCGACACCTTTCGAATGCGGTGGTTCCCGGTATCAGCGATGAACAGGTTGCCATGCCCGTCTGCCACGAGGTGGTTCGGTGAAGCCACCATGGCATCCAGAGCGGGACCGCCATCGCCCCCGAAGCCCTGCCGGCCGTTACCCACGATGCAGCGCGCGTAGCCCTCACTCCCGACCTTGAAGATCTTGCTGTGACCGCGACTCAAGACGTAGAGGTTGTCTTCCAGGTCCGTGGCGATCCCGTAGGCATTCGAGACGTTGGTGAGCACGGCGAGCCGCTCCTTGGTCTGACGGTCCGTGCTGTCAGTGCCCATCACGGTCGTCAGGAATCCGTCCCGGGTCACCATGCGAACGAGCCCGTTCTGCTCATCCGCGATGTACAGCCGCCCCTTGCTGTCGACCGCCACCGCGGTGGGCCGCTCGATGAGTGCCTCTACAGCCGGGACCTCCTCGAGCGTCATCCCGCGCTCGCCCGTCCCGGCGACGGTGGTGATGGTGAACCTCGGGACCGACTCCCCCGTCGTGACCTCGACGCTCCCGGCCCCGAGACTCAATGCGGCGAGCCCTATCGTCGCGACGCTTCTGAAGTACTTCATTCCGTCCTCCTCGATCTTGCCCTGATGCCCTGGGCATCGATTTGGTTCCGTGGATCGACCTTGTTTGGGCCTTGCGAGCGACAGCCAATCTAATTTCCGACCCGTGCAGGCACCTCACGGATCGCATGCCAGCTGCAGCATGGAAGCCCGTACCATCACGACTGGAATCGGTAACATGTGCGGGCACTCGAAGCCCAGCGGGGCAATCCGCCCCGGTCGAGCCCCAGCATGAGGCGCTTCCATCGACAGGAGGTGGCAGCCAATATGCGTTTCGTCACAGCCTCGCCCCTTGGATCTGAACAATGAGCCAGCAAATCGCCATTCCAGATGCGACCCTGGCCCGCGCCAAGCGGCGTCATGACGACCCTCAGGACAATGGCAGTGCCGCGAATCCCCGCCAACCCCAACGACCGTGACTGACACCGTATTTACGTTCGTCCCAGGGCGAATCGAGGTGCTCGGCAAGCACACGGACTACGCAGGCGGGTCGAGCCTCACCTGCGCGGCCGAGTCCGGCTTGCGCGCCCGGGTCGATGCGCGCGAAGACGGCGAGCTCGCCCTGGACGACCGCTCGAGCGATCTGCGCCATCACGGTCCGTTCCCGCCCCAGGGCGAGTCGCCCCCCGTCGACTGGACGCGTTACCCGTGGACGTTTGCCAGGCGCTTCGCCCGCGATTTTGGCGCGCCTAGTCACGGCGCCACGGTCACCTGGACGAGCGACCTGCCCCAGGCGGCGGGCCTGTCGAGTTCGAGCGCGCTACTCATCATGCTCTTCCTGGCTCTGCGCGAGACCGAGGGCCTGGACGCACGTGAAGCCTATCGCCGGGCCATCGGGACGGAACTCGCGCTGGCCGCCTATCTCGCGGCGCTCGAGAGCGGGCGCGCCTTCGCACACTTCGAAGCCGACGGGGGCGTGGGCACGCGCGGCGGAGCGGGCGATCATACCGCGATCCTGTGTTCCCGCGCTCACAAGCTGCATCTCTACAGTTACGACCCCCACCAGCTCACGCGAACCATCGAGATGCCGACGAACTGCGTCTTCGCCATCGGGGTAAGCGGTGTCGCGGCCCGCAAGACAGGTAACGCGGGCGCCCTCTACGGACGTGCAACAGACCTCGCGGCCGCAGCCGCTGGTGCCTGGCGCCACGCGACCGGCGGCGATCAGGAACACCTGGGGGCAATGCTGCGCTCGGCCAGCGCGGGCGAGATCCGCACGGTCCTGGAAGCCACCGACCACGGCGGCTTCGCGGGGCACGAGCTGGCAAGGCGTTTTGACCATTTCGCACTCGAGCAGGGCGAGCTCCTCCCCGGCGCCGTCGAGGCCCTGGGCGCCGGCGATCTGAAGCAGTTCGGCCAGGTCGTGGATCGCTCACAAGCCGCCGCGGAGGCACTGCTCGGGAATCAGATCCCCCAGACGAGCTTGCTCCAGCGCGAGGCACGCAGCCTGGGCGCCCTCGCAGCGTCCGCATTCGGCGCGGGCTTCGGCGGCGCGGTCTGGGCTCTGGTGGAGGCCGATAAGGCCGCTGCCTTCCTCGAGACCTGGTCGAACAGCTACCGGAACCGGTACCCGGACAATGCCCGATCAGCGCGCTTCCTGCTGACGCACGCCGGGGGCCCGGCCCGCGTTTTGGATCAGGAAGCCGTCGACTCGCACGAGTCATTCCTGAATAATCCATCCTAGTGGACCTCTCTGCCCTCGGCCTGCGGGAGACGTTCGGGACGATCGACTGGATCATCGTCGCCGGATATCTGCTCGCAACCCTCTGGATCGGCATCCGCGTCAATCGCTACGTCGGAACGCTGGCGGACTACGTCGTCGCGGGCCGATCGCTCAAGTCGATGATCGGTGTGGCGACCATGGTCGGCTCCGAACTCGGCCTGGTGACGGTCATGTACTCGGCCCAGAAAGGCTTCACGGGCGGTTTCGCAGCCTTCCACATCGGATTGGTGGCGGGCGTCGTGACCCTGATCGTGGGCATGACCGGCTTCATCGTCGTGCCCCTGCGACGGATGCGAGTGATGACGATCCCCGAGTTCTACGAGCGCCGCTTCGGTCGCGGCGTGCGCATTGCGGGGGGCCTGCTGCTGGCGCTCTCCGGCATCCTGAACATGGGGCTGTTCCTGAAGGCGGGCGCCCTGTTCGTGACCGGCATGACGGGCCTGACGGACCCCACGATGGTCAAGTTCGTGATGACGGCCCTGATCCTGCTCGTGCTCTTCTACACCACGATGGGCGGCATGGTCGCGGTCGTCATCACGGACTACGTGCAGTTCGTCGTGCTCTCCTTCGGCATGCTCCTGGCCTGCTACTTCGCCCTCGATCACCTGGGCTGGGAGTCGATCGTCAAGACCGTTGAGACCGTGCACGGCGAGGCGGGCTTCGATCCGCTGCACGCGGATGGGTTCGGAGCCGACTACGTGGTGTGGATGATCTTCACCGCCGGCATCGTGTCATGCGCTGTCTGGCAGACGGCGGTCATGCGTGCCTGTGCCGCATCGAGCACCGAGGTCGTCAAACGACTCTACGCCTGGTCGTCCGTCGGCTTCCTGGTGCGCTTCCTGCTGCCCCAGTTCCTGGGCATCTGCGCCCTGTCGTTCTTCTGGAACTCGGACCTGGCGCGTTCGACCTTCTTCACTTCCGCGGGCGCGCCCGTGGCAGATCCTCTGGTCACGATGCAGGCCATGCCGATTTTCTTGAGCCAGGTCCTGCCGGTCGGCGTGATCGGCATCATCGCCGCGGGGATGCTGGCGGCGTTCATGTCGACCCACGACAGCTACCTGCTCTGCTGGGCCACGGTCCTGGCGCACGACGTGGTTGGCCCTGCACGCCGCGGTGGACTCAGCGAACGCGCTGAGCTCAAGCTCACGCGCGCCTTCATCATCGCGATCGGTGCCTTCCTGCTGATCTGGAGCCTGTGGTTTCCGCTCGGCCAGGATCTGTGGGACTACATGGCCGTCACGGGCGCCATCTACTTCACCGGGGCCTTCGCGCTGTTGCTCTTCGGCCTCTACTGGCCACGCGCCAGCCGCGTTGGCGCCTATCTGGCCCTCACCGCGGGCAGCACGGCCGTACTTGGCCTGGCACCGATCCAGGGCTTGCTCGGAATATCGCTGGCGAGCGAGACCGTCGGCCTGTGCGCGACCGGCGCTGCGCTGGTCCTGATGGTGCTCGGTTCCCTGTTGTTTCCCGACCCACGAACCGCACAAGGGAGCCACTAGGTGGATTTCTGGATCCGCTTCTGGGCCATCGTCCTGATCGCAAGCGCCTCCGGGTTCGCGCTACTCGCCGTCGTCGTCACCGTCGGCGGATGGCGTGATCTGCGCGGCATGCTGGCCGAGCTCAGGCGGCGCAGCGAATCCTGATCCTCAGTCGCCCCCATCGAGCTTGCGATAGTTCACTCCCATGGCATCCAGGCGCTTCGCGTGGCGCGCCATACGCCGACGGAAATCGCCAAAGTCGCGCGCGTCCCTCGACGACCAGACGCGCTCGGCCAGGGCGGCCGCTCGCGGAAAGGCCATGTACTCGGCCTGCGCCGCATTCTGAACGTACTCGGTCCAGAGGTTGCCCTGGGCGCCGAGCACATGGCGCGCACCCGCCTCGTCGAGCTGTGGTGGGAGCGGCTCGAAGCTGTAGACCTTCTCCAGAGACAGGAGCCCTCCGATCGCCGGCGGCTCCGCGTCCCGATCCTCGGACTGGTAGTAGTCGAAGTAGCAGTGCGAGGTCGGGCTCATGACCACATCGTGTCCCATGTTGGCCGCCGCGACCCCCCCTTCGACGCCACGCCAGCTCATGACCGTCGCGCCCGGTGCGAGCCGGCCCTCCAGGATCTCATCCCAGCCGAGCAAGCGCTTGCCACGCGCGTTCAAAAAACGTCCCACGCGCTCGATGAAATAGGCCTGCAGCTCGTGCTCGTCTTTCAGCTCGTTCTCGCGCATGCGGGCCTGGCATTTCGCGCACTCCTTCCAGCGCGCCTTTGGACACTCGTCACCACCGATGTGAACGAAAGCACCGGGGAAGAGCTCGACAACCTCCGCCAGGACGCTCTCCAGGAACGCAAACGTGGCCTCGTTCCCGGCGCAGTACACATCCTCGTGCACGCCCCAGCGGGTGCCAACGTCGAACGGCCCGCCCGTGCAGGATATCTCGGGGTAGGTCGCGAGGGCGGCCAGCGCGTGCCCGGGCAGTTCGATCTCGGGCACCACGGTGACGAAGCGTTCTGCGGCGTACGCGACCACCTCGCGAATCTCGGCCTGGGTGTAGAAGCCCGTATGGGGCTGACCATCACCACGCCCGCGGTCACTCGGTATCGGTGTCTCCTTGCGCCGCGAACCCACCAGGGTCAGTTCAGGGTGCGCCAGGATCTCGATGCGCCAGCCCTGATCCTCGGTCAGGTGCCAGTGGAATCGATTCAGCTTGTGGCGCGACATCAGGTCGATGCAACGCTTCACGAACTCGACCGGGAAGAAGTGGCGCGCCGTGTCGAGCATCAAACCACGCCACTCGAAACGCGGCTGATCCTCGATGCGTACGCAGGCTGCGACCCAGTCCACGTCGGCTACGCGAGATGGACTGTCGATGGCTGGCGGCAATAACTGGCACAGGGTCTGGCATCCGTAGAAGAGTCCCGCGGGAGTGCCGGCGGTGAGGGCCACTCCGTCCGGCTTGCACTCGAGCGTGTAGCCTTCGGTGCCGAGCCTCTGTACAAGCTCCGCTCTCAGGTTCAGCTGGATCGCCCCCGCGGCGAGTCGGCTCTCGACGAGTTCCAGCGCCAACCCCGTCGCCGGTCGTAGTCGGCCAGCGAGATACTCGGCGACGGGGCGCGCGGACGCTTCCGTGAAGGCGATGCTCGTGCTCGCCACCATGCGGAACTCACCGGCAGCCCGCTCCAGGATCTGCGGCATCGGGATCAGACCCAGCGCGCCTGGAGAATTGTCCATGGGCACCTGTGCGCCGAAGGCTCCGACGGACGCGTTGCCGCAGAGGATCGCTGGAAGCAGATAGGTGAGAGCTCTGGTCGTGATTCCCATGGTCATCGAGGGTGTAGGAGAAACGTGGCACGTGCTCGGAACGGCCCTGATGCTACAGTCCGGAAGCTCGCTGACCAGCTGCCCCCGATTGGCCCCTTGCCGGACCCCCCAGAACATGACGCGCCCTGATCACCCCGACCGAGCCGCCAGCCTCCGCCACACCGAGCCGCGTGGCGACTCGCTCTCGAACGATCGGCGGGATTTCATGAAGTTCACGGCCCTCACGGGGCTCGGGACGGCCCTGGGAGGCATGTCGCTCTCGTCCTGTTCGAGCACAGGCACCGGCACCACGGGCAAACAGGAGCCAGCCCCCGAAGAGTTGTTTGCCGCGGCCCCCATCGAGGAGGTTCGGATTGGCTTCGTGGGCGTCGGCGGCATGGGGTCGGCGCACATCAACAACTTGGTCAAGATCCCCGGTTGCCGCATCACGGCCCTGTGCGACGTCGTGCCGGGACGCGCGGAGAGCAATGCCGACAAGGTCGAGAAGGCCGGCTTCCCGCGCCCCAAGCTCTTTACTGCCGGCGAGACGGACTGGAAGAACCTGTGCGCGTCGGATGACGTGGACCTGGTCTACACCGCGACGCCCTGGCGCTGGCACGTTCCGATCTGCCTGGCAGCGATGGAGAACGGCAAGCACGCCGCGACGGAGGTGCCGATGGCGCTGACGATCGACGAGTGCTGGCAGCTGGTCGACACGGCCGAGCGCACGCAGCGGCACTGCGTCATGATGGAGAACTGCTGCTACGGCCGCTCGGAGATGATGGTGCTGAACATGGCGCGCCAGGGCGTCCTGGGCGAGATCGTCCACGCCGAAGCCGGGTACATGCACGACCTGCGCGGCGTCAAGCACGACATGGATGGCGAGGGCGTGTGGCGCAGGAAGCACTCGATGGAGCGCGATGCGAACCTCTACCCGACCCACGGTCTGGGCCCGGTAGCACAGGTCATGAACATCAACCGCGGCGACGCCTTCGACTACCTGGTGTCCATGAGCTCGACCTCACGCGGCCTGCAGGACTACGCCCTGGAGCATTTCCCCGAGGACCATCCCGTCCGTTCGGAGACCTACGAGCTCGGTGACGTCAACTTCTGCATGATCAAGACCAGGCTGGGCCACACGATCACCGTCGGACACGACTGCAATCTGCCGCGGCCCTACTCGCGCATCAACATCGTCCAGGGCACCCGGGGCATCGTGCAGGGCTACCCCGACCGGATCTACATCGAGGGGGTCAGCGAGCCGCATCAGTGGGACAAGCTGATGGACCACGCGGACAAGTTCGAGCACCCGCTCTACACGCGCCTCGCCGCAGCGGCCAAGGGTGCTGGTCACGGCGGAATGGACTTCTTCGAGGACGTGCGCCTGATCGAGTCCCTCAACCATGGCGAGGCCATGGACATGGACGTCTACGATGGGGCCGCCCTGAGCGTGATCACGCACTGCACCGAGATCAGCAACGGCGACCGATCCCGCCCCGTCGACATCCCCGATTTCACCCGTGGCCGCTGGCGCTCGCGCCCGCCCCTCGAGGCGCGCGCCTGAGCCAGGAGGCTGTTGATAAAGTGCTCCAAATGCCAGGGCAGTAGCATCCGGATGACTTTTTCAACGGCTTCCTGGGCGCGTCAGTCGAGCGCGGGTAGCCCCACGTCGGCACGCCACTCGTTCAGCAAGGAGCGCATGCGCGCCGGCCGGTCGCCCGTGGGGTCGATCTCGCCACCCGGCATCAGGTACTCGGCCTCGGCGCCTCGGTTCCGCACAGCCCACGCTTCGAACTCGTCGGCGCGGCTGGAGTCCGTTTCGGGCCGCGGCAAGGAGGCCACAAGGAATCCGGCGATGGCCCCATCGTTGTCGAGGAAGTAGACCGCCCGCCACGCTCGGGCCTGGCTCTCCGTCAGCCTGTAATAGTCGTTGTTCTCGAGGATGTCCGCCCAGACGCGCTCGCCGTCCGCCGTCCACGGCGTCACGCTCTTCGCCGATCCATCGAAATGATCGTCCCAGTCGCTCCAGGGGCCACCCTCCAGACTCCACGGGGACCCGGGGCCATCCCTCTCGCCCCACCAGATGCGGGCATCCGCGCTGAGCAGTGCGCGGGCGGCCTCACGGTCCCCCATGCTTCGAAGCTCGCGGAAGGCTTCGACCTTCGCGATGCGAGGATCGCTTTCCACCGGTGCAGTCGCGGTGGCAGAGCAGGACACGAGGAACGCGGAGGCGAACAGGATCATGGTGCGCATCCACTACCGTACGCCGCGGACGATGGGGATGTTGGCCAGATCCTGGGCCGGTCTGCGCGCGCCCCGCAGGGCGTGGACCGCCGGCGTCAATCTCCGTCGCCGTCCGTGGCCACGGCATCGGCTTCCTGATACTCGAGCAGTTCCCCCGGCTGGCATTGCAGCTCGCGACACAGAGCGTCGAGGGTTGAGAAGCGGATCGCCTTGACGGGACCGGATTTCAACTTGCTCAGGTTTGCGGGCGTGATCCCGACGCGCTTCGCCAGGTCCAGCCCACGCACCTTGCGAAGGGCCATGAGGACGTCCAGCCGCACTTTGATCGGCACGCCTAGATGACCTCACGCATCTCGCGTATCAACGCAGCTGTCGTGCAGAAGAGCGTGCTGAAGCGACTGAGAAACGAGAAGAGCATCAAGCAGATCGCACAATTCAGGGCCGGGGTGAGGGACCTGACCAGCGCGTCCAGGAGCTCAATATCCGCCCCCACCGGCGCGAGAGCCGAGACGACGGCCACCCCGCCGAGCACGACCCCCAGACCTGCGAAGGTGATGGCAAGCACCCTGAAGCTCACGGCTCCATGCTCGACGCTCGACAACTTGGATTCCGGGGACGCGATCTGCTC
This sequence comes from Planctomycetota bacterium, assembly GCA_047618565.1. Lineage (GTDB taxonomy): Bacteria > Planctomycetota > UBA1135 > UBA1135 > JBLHKW01. The sequence continues at coordinate 101,357 of JBLHKW010000001.1, read as the reverse complement.
CATGGGACATCTCCTGTGGGTTTGGCGGACGGACTCGCTTCCACATACGACATCGGGCACTGAACATAGCCGCTAAACGATAACTTATGTCGCAATCACGGCAATCTTTACCACTTTCCTCGCCTGGACCGACCCTGAGATGCCATGAACGGCGCTTCGAAGCTCGCGGGCGCTGCCCCGCTCCCGCGAACGCGTCCTGAGGGCCAATGCAAGCCGTTTTCACGACGAGATCGAGGCACCGGCATGGGATGGGGTTGACGGTTTTTCGAACGCCGCTTCTACTTGAAGATTCACGCCTACGTCTCCACGTAGCAAAAGGGCCCTCGCCCCAAGCCTGTATCTGACATGTTCAACCCCGTTATCGCTGCCATCGTGGCCAGTATTCTGCCCTCATTCTTGACGTCGGATCTGGAGTTGGCCGCTACTTCCAGCCCTTTGAGGACATTCCAGGTCCGGGAGGAGGTCGAACAATACGGCGAACCCAGCCAGGCGAATAACCCGGACGCCAAGGCACGATCCGCAGCTGAAGCGCGGGTCGAAAGCGTGGAAGATGAGCAGGACCTGGCGTCCTCCGACGAGACGCAGGCCGTCTCGTTCGCGTCCTTCGACCTCACGCTATATGCCGCGCCCGTGGCCCTGGCGTGCGGCACGATGGCCGACCCCGACTGCGACGGCGACGGGGTTCCGGACGACCTCGAGCATGATTGCGACGGAAACGGTGTGCCCGACGAGTGCGAGGGCTTTGAGGACTGCGATGAGAATGGAGTCCCCGACGGATGCGACCCCGATGACGACGGTAACGGTGTGCCGAATGCGTGTGAGCCGGTGGACACCGTCGCGGATGGCGATTCCACGACGCGCGGATTCGTCTCGGGCTCCTATCACGACACCCACGCCGACGACGGAGTGACCCAGGCTATTCAGGAGGAGGAGAGTGGCGGAAGCCCGCACAAGCGCCGTAGCTTGCTCGAGCACCGCTGGTCGTTCACGGTCCCGGACTCCGGCAGTGCGACATTCTTCATCCGCGCGCACCACACGCAATCCGTGGATGGTGACGACTTTGTCTTCGCGTGTGCCACGCCTGGTAGCGGATTCATCGACATGTTGACGGTCACCAAGATTGTCGACGATGGCGCGTACCAGTCGGTCACCCTGCCGGGCGCTGTAGGCGGGACGATCTACGTCCGGGTTATGGACACGGACCGCAGCCGCACTGACCGCGAGCTCGACACGATCTTCATCGACCAGATGTTCATCCGGACGACATCGACGGCATTGCCGCCGATCGCACCCACAGGACTCACCGCTTCCGCGACGTCCAGTGCCTGGATCGAGCTCGACTGGGCCGACAACTCCCCGGATGAGGATGGCTTCGAGATCGAGCGGTCGTCCGACGGCACCTCCTTCAGCCAGATCTGCAACGTCGAACATGACGTCACCAGCTACCTGGACACGGGCCTGATGGACTCGACCACCTACTACTACCGGGTGCGGTCCCAAAATGTTGTCGGAGTATCGGACCACTCCAATGTGGCATCCGACACCACGCCCGGCGCCGGAGCCAGCGAGGACGTGGCAGACGGAGAGACGACCACGGACGGATCGATCACCCGGGGCGATCACGTTGATACGGGTACCGCCAATGACGTGCACGAGGAGCTCCGGGAGGAGCGCACCGGTGGTCCTCAGTCGAGCAGGCAGAGTATGCTCGAGCACACATGGACGGTCGAGGTCCAGGGCGGCAACTCGGTCGAGCTGCACGTGCAGGCCCACCACTCTGGAAACGGCGAGGGCGACGACTTCGTCTTTGCATGGTCCGATGACGACGCGAGCTACACGGACCTCCTGACGGTAACCAAGACCAGTGACGACGGTGCGTACCAGGTGGCATCGCTGCCCGCGTTAGCCAGCGGGACCGTCTACATCCGCGTGCGAGATACGGACCGCACGCCGGGCAGCAGCAAGCTCGACACGATCCTCGTGGACCACATGTTCATCCGGTCACAGTGATGTCCGCGGGCGGATTCCAGAACCACGTGCGTCGACACAAAAAAACGCCCCAGGCCCGGCCGTGTAGCGGGGCCTGAAACGTTTGATCCGTGTCGACAAGCAGGTGAGCTGAGGGCGCTCGGGCGTTGTAGCCCGCCCTATTCAGCGTCGGAAAAGTGAACGATGATGAACGCGTCGACGGTCTGCTTGATGCCGGCGTAACCCTCTTCGGCAAGCCAGAAGCTGAAGCTGTGGCAGACCGCATCGGTCGCCCCCCTGAAAACCGAGACGGTCGTCAGCGGGATGTCCGTGGCTTGCTCGGCCTGATCGTTGAGGGTCAGTCCGTTGTTTGTAGCCAGGCTTGACCGCAGGCGATCGACAGCCCCCGGAGAGATCATCTTCGACAGGTTGCGCGAAGGTCCTCCCGGACCATACTCGGCCAGAGAGATGCGCCCGTTGCTGTAGACGCTCAGGTGCTTGTGTACCGAACCGGCCATGGTGGTCCCTGACACGTCAAAGAGCAGAACGGGCTCGGCCTTGACCAGGTTTTCACCTCCACCGGATGTGGATTGCATCTGCTGCGACGTGACCTCCTGACCGGCACTGGCGGCCATCACCGCGACGCAGAGAACGAGACCGACATTTGCGAGCAGACCGATGTTTTTGGTGAGCATGAAACTCCTCCTCCTTGAATGATTCGCCTGACGAGCATTCGTGCTGGCCAGACCGTGGCAGAACCCTCGCAGAATGGCCCGGAGCCGCCAAGACAGCCAGACAAAAGCACCCGTGCGAGGCAGGCGCTCACTCCACGCCCCCAGCAATAGGCCGCCCCACGGTCAGGTCACCCCCTATTCTATCGGAGTTCGCCTTCTATCGGAGTTCGCCCCGGAGAGTCGGGCGACGGTCGGCAGGAGCGAGCGGAATCAGGAGTCTGGTTCGTCCTTCGGGTGCTCGACCGTGGCCGTAACATCACGGATGAACGGCCCTTCGCCGCGCTTGACGTCCGGCGGCAGATACACGGCCCCGGTGTAGAAGTCGATCCCGAAGGACACGAGGCCGGGAAGCACGAAGAAGAGCAGTCCCGCGCCGTCCAGGATCAGCACGTTTGGATCCAGGCGCGTCGAGTGCGACGCGTGCTGACGCTGGGTGAAGAGCATGCTTCCGCATCCGGTCGGCAGGACCGCCAGAAGTGCGAGGGACAGGCAGGCCAGGGTGCGTTTCATGATTCGCTATCGAAGGGGACCGCGGACCCCGGCCTTATCGATGGTTCCGCTGAAATGCTTGAGCCGCCGGCAATGCCGGCCCTTCTCGCCGTGGGAAGGCGTTACAGATGGGTCTGTTGCACCCGCAGCCGGCCCTCGGCATTGCCGACCAGTGTCAGCTTGCCGTCGATGAGCGCGCCACTCGAAGCCCACTCGGGGACATCCTCACTGGCCACTTCCCAGCCCTCGCCTGCGCGCTTCAGGATGAAGCCCTGGGGCGCACCGCCCACGAGCACCAGGTCGTCGCTGCCGCTGATACGCCGCGGTGCAAAGGTCAAGGTCAGCACGCCCTGCGTGTCCTCGAGCACGACCTCCGGCTCGGCGCTCGGACTGGAAGCGGAGAGCAAGCGCCAGTAGCTCTGGGAGCCGTCCTTCCACAGGGCGAGCCCATCGAGGAAGACCGGGCCCACCGATGGACAGCCGGGGATCAGCCACAGCGGCGAGCTCGCCGCCCGCGGCTGAGTGAACTCCCCGTTAGCGTTGCCCTCGATCAGGAAGATGTCCCGATACCCCTCCGCGGTCGTGTTCCGGAAGGCGATATCGACACCGTCTCGAGCGTCGATTGCGATGAACGGGCGACAGCAACCGCACACGCTGGCCTCCTGGTCCGCGGTCAGGTTGATCTCCTTCACACGATCGCCCTCGATGCGGGCGTAGTAGAGGTTTGCAGGCTCCTCACGCCGCGGCGGCGCGCCGCGCGCATCGAGCCACACACCGTGCACGGCGCCGTCGGACGAGAACGCGACCACAGGCATCGTGCGCGCAGCCTCGCCACCATCCTGGTTCATTCGCAGCGGTGCGGAGAAGCTGCGTCCGTGATCCTGACCGAGCGCGAGCATCATGTTCATATCTGCGGCGGTCCAGGCGATGGCCACGGCACCGTCCTGCCCGATCGCCACGTCCGGACGCGCCTCGTCGCCCGTGTAGGAGTTGATCGGCTCCCGATTGACCTGCACCGGATCCGAGAATGCGTCCGACCCGGAGCGCGTCGCGGCGAACAGATCGATGCCGTCCGCCCCACGCTGGGCCCACACAAGCAACGTCGTCCCATCGGGCGCCAGAACGACCTGGGACTGGAACACGCCCTCGGCCTGGGTAAGGAACGAGAACGAGTCCATCCCGGCTGTGCTTCCATCGGATCCAGCACTCGCCTGAAGGCCGAGGGGCAGCGAGAGGAGCGTCATTCCGAGGAGCGCGAAGCGTCGCTGAAACATGGAGTTTTCCTGATTGAGGGAATCTGGCCCGCGACAATCTCACGCGGACCCTGAGCAGGGAATCCTACGCACGAGTCACACCGACTGATAACGCCATGCGGGACACTTTGCCCCTCCTTTACCATCACCCGCGGTATGAGGCGCGGATCAGGATCGACGCCGGCCGTAGTAGAGCGTGTGCGTCCCGCTCTCGAGGGGCAGGCTGCGCTCGATCTCGAAGTGCTTCTTCAGGCAGATCTCCAGGAAACCCTGGTCGTAGTCGTCGTGGCGATGGTCCATTTTGCGCAGCAAGGTCTCGACCATCGGGTCCTCTTTCGGCACGAACTCGATCACCAGGTCCAACTTCAGGGTCGCCAGCCAGTCGATGAACTCCGCCAGGGGAGTGTTCGAGCCCAGGTCCCAGACCAGCTTCCTGAGCTTGCGCACGTTGATCTCGATCAACTCGTGGTGGAAGCCGGCCTTGCGTGGCAGGTCGCGCGCGGAAATCAGGGCGCTGCAGTCCGCCGCCGGGATGCCGTCGATACTGCCGCGCACGACCGAGGGCACGTCGATGAAGACCGGATGGGCGCCCTGCAACTGCACGTTGCAGGATGAGGCGTCCTTGAGGATCATGCCTTCCGTCAAGGACAACTCCACGATCCTCCGTTGCAGCAGCGTTGCCGCACGCAGCATGCTGAAGCTCCACTCGTACGGGTAGGAGACGAAGGGGATGCGCTCGTGCTCGAGGGCCGCGACCCAGGGCTCGGCAGCCTGCTCCACCTTGCGCGTTCCAACATTTCGCCTCGCTCGAGCAGGCCGGCGAGCAGCATCTGGATGATGATGGCACCTGACCCCGGATCGAGATAGGCCCGGGGACCCCCGTCAGGGCGACGATGGAGGGCTGCAGAGCATTCGTTATCGTTGTCCTGTAAACGGGTCACCCCAGCTCACCCTGCGGGCGGCCTGGACGACCCTCAGCGGGGTCCTTACCTCCCACCCAGGTCCCGAACAGGTGTGAATGAGACCCGTTTCGATGAGTATGTGCCCTCACCTCATCCGCCCAATCTCGGGTGAACCGAATGAATGCACAAGACCCGCTCTACCTTCACGAAGAGATCCTCCTGCTCGCGCTGCAGGACAGGAAGGGCACCGTCGTCTCCGGTACCTGGTACGCCCAGGCGGTCGCGGGCGCCCTGCTCGCCGAGCTGATTCTGCGCGGTCACATCCGCTCGACCGAAGAGCGCGGCAAGCTCGAGGTCGTGAACGCCAGGGCCGTCGGCGAGCCGCTGCTCGATGACTGCCTGGCCTTGCTCGCCGAATCCCGAAAGCCCAAGCCCATGCGCACCTGGCTCTCCACGATCTCGAACTGGAGCAAGCTCAAGCACCGCGTCGCCGAGGGCCTCTGCCGGCGCGGGATCCTTCGAAGCGACACCGACAAGGTGCTCCTGTTCTTCGACCGCAAGATCTACCCCGAGGTCAACCCCAAACCCGAGCGCGAACTGATCGAGCGCCTGCGCGAGGTCATCTTCACCGACTGCCGCGACATCGACCCACGTACCGTCGTCACGCTCTCCGTGGCCTTCCAGACCGGCCTGTTGAACGCGATCTTCGGCCGCAAGGAACTCAAGGCCCGCAAGGCTCGCATCGAAGCCGTCATCAACGGCGAAGCCACAGGCAAGGCCGCCCAGGAGGTCCTGCAGGGTCTCCAGGCGGCCATCATCGTCTCGGCCTGCATCGTTCCGATCATTGCGAGTTGAGTGAGCTTGCCATCCGGCCGGGTGTGTGCGCCCATGGGGCCATGAGACACCAAGCGCTCCTGGCCTTCTTTCTGCTCGCCGTTCCCGCAGCAGCCCTCGGGTCGGACTGGCCTCGCTGGCGTGGTCCGCTCGGGACGGGTGAGGCCGTCGACGCGGATCCGCCGGTGCACTGGAGCGAGACCGAGAACATCGCGTGGAAGGTTGCGCTTCCGGGGCACGGAAAATCGACGCCGATCGTGCATGGGGACCGTCTCTTCCTGGTGGCGGCGGTACCGACGGAGCAGGCTACGGAGGAGCAGCTTGCGGAACGGTCGCCCTTTTCGGATCAGATGACGCCGGCGCCCGATCGACTGGTGGCCTTTCTGGTGCTCGCGTTCGATCGCAGGACCGGGAAACCGCTCTGGGAGACGATGGTCACCGAAAAACTTCCGGTCGCGGGCGTGCACAGCACGAATGGATACGGGTCGTTCTCACCGGTGACGGATGGCGATGGGGTGTACGTATCCCTCGGGAGCTACGGGGTGTACGCACTCGATGCCGAGAGCGGCGAGGTGCGCTGGTCCTACGAGATCGGGCCCCAACACACGCGCCGGGGCTGGGGCGAGGCAGGATCGCCTGCACTGACCGGCGAGACCCTGGTCGTCGTCGCGGACCAGGAGGGCACGTCCCGAATTCACGTGCTGGACGCGAAGAGCGGTGAGGTGCGCTGGGTGCAGGAGCGGGACGAACCGACGACCTGGACCACGCCGCTGATCGTCGAGGCCGCGGGCAAGACCCAGATCGTGGTCAACGGGACGACAGCGGTGCGCTCCTACGATGCGCAGACGGGCGACGTCCTCTGGCATTGTGATGGCCAGACCGTGAACGCCATCCCGACCCCGGTCACGGATGGAGCGCTCGTCGTCTGCGCGAGCGGATACCGCGGGGACCTGTGCGTCGCCCTGCCCCTGGACCGGCTCGGAGACCTGCGTGCAGATCCCGAAGCCATCGCGTGGAGTCGATCGCGCGGAGCACCCTATGTGCCATCGCTACTGCTCGCCGATGGGCGCGTGTACATGATGAGCGGAAACGATGGGATGATCTCATGCCTCGAACTAGCCAGTGGCGAGGTGCTCGTGGATCGCAAGCGCCTGGACCTCGGGAACGTCTACGCCTCCCCCATCGCAGCTAACGGCCGCGTCTACGTCGTCGACCGTGACGGCACCACCGTCGTGCTGGATCAGAGCAATGGGCTCGAGGTCCTGGCCACAAATGTGCTCGATGGCCAGATCGATGCGTCTCCAGTAGCCCTCGGGCAAGCGCTGTATCTGCGCTCCGATACGCATCTCTACGCCATCGGAAAGCCCTGAGCACCCCGCGCGGTGCCTGCTACTCCAGCGCGACGCTGTCGCGCGCACGGACGCGGACGACCGCGCAGCTGATCAGGTAGAACAGCAGCAGGTCCGCTGCAAGGGCAAAGGCCAGCTCGGCCACGCTTGGGAACACCAGGAAGCCCTCCGCGCGTGAAGCGAAGGCCGAATCCGTGAGCGTGTCGAAGATCCGGAGCGGCACGCCGAGCAGCAAGCCGAGGATCAGGCCACCCAACCCGCCTAGTTCGAGCAGGTCCCACTGAACGGGCACCGCCCGCAGCATGAAGGCCCCCGGCAGGATCAACAGTCCCAACAAGGCCCCGTGCAGCTTGCGAGCGGTCGGTGTCAGGAAGCGCGCCATATCCCAGCATCGGCGCGATCGTCGTGACAGCTAATGGGGTGGTTCGAGACTCGCCGAGACCACAACGAGGCGAGCGGCCCCATGGCCGCGCTCGCCTCGCCCGGTCGCAGTCCGCCTCGCGCGTTACCGCAGGGAGACGATAATGCCGTCGGTGAGGTTGAATCCCGTGCCTCCGGCAGCGCGGTCCCGATAGCGGAGCTGAAAGTAGAGCTCCGTGTCGGGGATGGCGGCGCTGGAGATGGCGCCGAGCGTCAGGTCGATCGGGTGCACGGCTCGGCCACTCTGGTCGGCGCGCGCAAGGGGCGGCAGGCGGTTTGCACCGCCGACACAGCGGAATCCGTCACCGAAGGGCATCTGCATCTGCGTGACGCCGAAGCAGAACTGTCCCCACACGCCCGCCGGAAGGCCCGTCGCGTTGACCTCGAACTGGTTGTCAGCGATCACGACACTGCCACTGAAGCCCATGTGAGCCCCGAAGCCCGTCGAGTTCACGCTGGCCTCGCAGAAGAGCTCGGGACCGTCAACCTGCTCGATGCTCCAGGTGTCCGAGCCGGTGTAGTAGTTGCTGCCGACCGGCTGCAGGATCATGTGAGTGAAGGCGCCCGGAGACTGGAAGTGGGCCAGGTCTTCATTCCAGACACCGGTGGCATCGTTCGTGCCGATGTTGGCGACGGCGACAGCGCCGGTCAGGTTCGGCCCCATGCTCAACCAGATCACGTAGCTGCCGTCGCCCCCCAGGGTGAAGGATTTCGTGAAGAACGCACGCACGTCGTACCATGCTCCAGCGATCAGAGGCTGGGTCAGAGGCGTACCGAAGGTCTCGTTGGCGTCGCTCCAGCCTGCGATGAAGCGCAGCCCGTCCTGGGCGGCGGGCAATCCAGTGAAGTGCGGGTAGACCTGACTCGTCACACTCAGCCCCGGGAGCGTTGGACAGTCGAAGCTGTAGGTGTCCGCGGTGCTCGTGACGTTGAACCAGGTGTCCGGGACCTGCCCTTGGCCGCAGGAGGCGACGATGCCGAGCTCGAGTCCGCTGTCCGCGATCAGGTTCTGGGCCGAAGCCTGTGTGCTGGCGAGCAGGAGGGTGGAGAAGGAGAGGCTGAGGGTGGACAGTTTCATGGATTCTGGGCTCGCGGTTGCTGGGTTCACGGGGTCGCAATGCTGCGGCCCCTCGACTCGGTGTTCAGATGGCCCTGCGTGGGTGCGCCACCTCAACCACCCAGGAATTCCGAATTATCGGGTCCTCGAGAAAAAGGTTCCTTTGGCGGTGGTTCGGGATGCCGCCTGCCGCACAGGCCCACGATGCAGGCCCATTCCCTCTCAAGGACCATGTCCGTCCCGCCGAGGACCCCTCCGTCGAGCTCGGTCCAACCAGATCCTGGGGTTGTCAGGTTCGCGAGACCCGTCGACAATGAAGGGTCAATCCGCGCCCGGCGGAGGAGCTTGACCCTGGACACAGACCCCACCCTGATGAGCTCGTTGCTCACGCGGCTCGCCGCGGGCGACGCAGCCGCCGGCGAGGAATTATTCCCGCTGCTGTACCAGGACCTGCGCGACCGCGCCGTGGCGGTGATGCGCAGCGAGCGCTCCGACCACACTCTTCAGCCCACGGCCCTCGTGCACGAGGCCTGGATAAAACTGGCCACCCCGGTGGGGACCGGCGGCGATGGCTTCGAAGGACGCGCTCACTTCCTGGGCGTTGCCGCGCGCGCCATGCGCCAGGTACTCGTGGACCATGCCCGCCGCAAGCAGGCCAGCAAGCGCAACGAAGGCGGCGAGCGGGTGACGCTCGACCGAGCGCTCGCGTTCTACGCGCATGAAGGCATCGACCTGATCGATCTCGAGGAAGCACTGGTTGCCCTTGCGGCCGAGGACGCCGAGCTCGGCCAGCTGGTCGAGCTGCGCTTCTTCGGGGGTCTCGAGGTACGCGAGGTCGCGCAGTTGCTCGGAGTCTCCCACCGTCGTATCGAACGCGGGTGGGTCTTCGCACGTACATGGCTCAAGCGCCGGCTGGGTCGCGGCGAGGGATCTGATGCCCGGCTCTGAGCCCACACGCTTCGCGCAGGTGCGTGCGCTGTTCGAGGGCGCGCTGGACCTCGTTCCGGAAGAACGCCGGGCCTACATCGAGCACGCTGCCCGAGACGCGGGTGCGCGCACCGAGGCGCTGGACCTCCTTTCCGAACTCGAGGACGGCGCCTGCGACCTGCCAGTGCCTGATGTACGTGCCCTGGCCAGTTGCATGGAGCCTGAGCCGGGCATGCCCGAATCCGGAGCGCGCATCGCGGGATACCAGATCCTGCGCACCATCGGCGAGGGCGGAATGGGGCGCGTCTTCGAGGCGCGTGCATCGTCACCGGAGCGTCGCGTGGCCCTAAAAATGATGCGCACCGGGCTCGGAACCGCCGCATCCCAGCGGCGCTTCGAGGTCGAGGCCGAGGTGCTCGCACGCCTGCTCCACCCGGGCGTGGCCCAGGTCTACGTGTCCGGTCTGTGGCACGATCCGGAGCGCGCGGACGCGCCCCCGCGCCCATGGTTCGCGATGGAGTTCGTGCCAGGGGCACGCAGCCTGCTCGACCACGTGCGCTCCAGCGGCTGTGACCTGCGACAACGAATGAACCTGTTCCTCGAGCTGTGTGACGCCGTCGAACACGCTCACCAGCGCGGTGTCATCCACCGTGACCTCAAGTCCGCCAACGTGCTGGTCGATCGGGACGGGCGCGTCAAGGTGATCGACTTCGGAATCGCACGGGTCGAGGGCTCGCAGACGGACAGCCTGCGGACGCGCGAGGGCGAAGTGCTCGGCACCCTGGCCACGATGAGCCCCGAGCAGGCACTGGGACAGTGGACCGAGGTAGACGTGCGCACTGACGTCTACGCCCTGGGCGTCCTGCTCTACGAACTCGCGGCCGGACGGCCGCCTTACGATCTCAAGGGCCTGTCCCTCCCATCAGCCCTGCGCGTGGTGTGCGAGGACCCGCCCACCCGGCCGGGCGTCCGCACAGCCGACCGTACGGGCGACCTGGACTGGATCGCATTGCGCGCGCTCGAGAAGGAGCGCACCCGGCGCTATGCGAACGTCCCCGAACTGGCCGCCGACGTGCGCCGCTTCCTTGCACACGAACCCGTGCTCGCGGGGCCGCCGACCGTGCGCTACCGGGCCGCCAAGTTCCTCCGTCGCCACCGCCTGGCAGTCAGCGCGGCGGTGCTCGTACTCACGTCCCTCATCGCCGGCATCGTCATCGCCAGCACCGAACGTACGCGCGCTATCCTGGCGGCCGCAGAATCGCGGCGTGATGCCGACCACGCAGCATTCATCAACGCTTTCCTGCTCGACACCCTGGCGGCCCCGGATCCATGGGTCTCGGGCCCGAATGTACGCGTGCTCGATCGCCTCGACGCCACCCTGGATTCGATTCGCGCCGATCTGCAGCAGCGGCCCGAGCTGCGTGCATCGCTGCTTGCAGCTCTGGGCCGGACCTACTCGGGCCTCTCCCTTTACGACCGTTCCGAGACAGTGCTCTCCGAGGCGTTGACGCTGCTGGGCTCCCAGCTGGGTCGGTCGAACCAGCGCACTCTCAAGGTCCGCCTGGATCGCACGGATGCTCTGCTCGGTCTGGCGCGCTACGACGATGCGGCCCTGGAGGCGCGTGCGATCATCAAGGAAGCGAGAGTCGGCGGCCTGGCGGATGGCGACCTGACGTTTGTCGCGCGCGACTACGAAATCCAGGCGCTCGGTGGGCAAGGCCGCCTCGACGCCGCGCTCGAAGCCGCACGTGGCCTCGAAAGCGATTCGGAGGCTGCCTTCGGACCGGATCACGAGCAGACCGTGTCGGCGCGCCGCACCCTGGCGGACGTGCACGCAGAACGGGGCGAGGTCCTGGAGGCGGAGCAGCTGGCTCGCGCCTGCCTCGAGAGCCTGCGGCGAGTCCACGCAGAGGACCACCCCGATGTCCTGCGCGCCGAGCGCTCGCTAGCGACCCAACTGCTCAGCCGGCGCCAGTACGACGAGGCCCAGACGCTCCTCGAGGATGCACTCGAACGCTCCGGTAAACGCTTTGGTGAGGAGCACAAGTCGACCATGGCCACGCGCATCGAGCTGACGGTACTCCACGTCCACCGCCGCAACCTCGACCGGGCGGATCAGCTGAGCGAACGTGCACTGACCCAGGCCCGCCGGCAGCTCGAACCCGACCACCCACTACTCATGCAGGCCATCGCAGCTCGCGCGGACGTGCTGGTGTTGCAGGGAAATCACGCCGAGGCCGAGGAGCTGCAGCTCGAGCAGCTCGCGGTTCAAAGGCGACGCCTGCCGGCCGTGCACGCGCAGCGCGCCGAGGCCGAGAACGGATACGCGACCCTGCTCTACGAGATCGGTCGCTGGGCCGAGGCCGAGCAGGGCTACCGACGCGCCATCGCCGCAGCCCCGCCTGGCAGCCAGTTCGTAGCCCTCTCGGCACTCCACGGCCTCGGCGTCACGTTGCTTTCGCTGGGCCGCGCAGATGAAGCGGCAGCCGAGCTGGAGTCCTGCATGGCCGCGCGCATCGAGCTGTCCGGGCCAGACAACGACGGTGTGCTCGACACACGTACCATGCTCTCGCGCGCCTACCTGGAGCGGGGTGACCTGGACCGCGCGCGCGAGCTGGCCGACGCCACGGTCGCGGGCCGGATCCTGGTGCACGGGCCGGATGCGCTCAAGACGGCCGAGGCCCACAACAACCTGGCCGTGGTGCAGCAGAAGCAAGGCGAGTATCGAGCGGCCGAAGCAACCACGCGCCAAGTGCTGGTGATCTTCCGGGATCGCCTGGGTGACGCTCACCCCAGCACGGTGCGCGCCTACAACAATCTCGGCCTGTCGCTGCATTACCAGGGACGCTTCGGTGAGGCGCTCGACATCTACCTTGAAGGCTTGACCCACGGCATCGAGGGGCTTGGCGAGGCGCACCCGGCAGTAGCGCGCCTGTACATGAACATGGCCGAGCTGCATCTCGGGACCGGCGCGGCCGAAGAGGCTCTGCTGCTCTTCGAGACCCTGATCGAGAATGAGACGGAGCGCGATTCACCAGCATCCCTGAACGCCCGCTACGGGATGTCAGGCCGCGGACGCGCCCTCAAAGCCCTGGGCCGGATGGCCGAAGCGGACGAGCAGATCGAGGTCACGCTCGAGGTCCTGCGCGACGCGCTCGGTGACGGGCACTGGGAGAGCCTGCGAGCCGCGCTGGCGGCAGTCCGGTCGCGACGCGCCCGTGGTGAGATTGCAGAAGCCGCCGAACTCGCGTCGGAATCTGCACTGAACGCGCGCAGCGTCCTGCCACAGGCCGGCGACCTGCACCCGATGCTCGAACTGGAAGCTGGCGAACTCCTGCTCGAGCTCGGAAACCCCGAAGCCGCCCGTGACCACCTGGTCCGTGCACGGGACACGTGGCTCACGATCGGTAACGAGCAGCCCGCGCTCCTGAAACGTGCCGAGCGGGGCCTGGAGAGACTCACGACTGGCGCGGATACTCGCGAGTGACGCGCGCCCCATCCTGAAGCTCGCGCACTCAGGGCCGCTTCGCGATACCCCCGAACGGGCGCACGGGCGGCTTCCACACGTCGAAGGTCTGGGGCGATCCATCCTGTCCCAGGAACAACACCGTGTTGCTACCGTCGCCGTCGTCCCACTCGCCGACCTCGTCGGCGGCATCGATGATCCAGCCGAGGTAATAGGTGCCCACCGGGAGAACCGGGAAGTTGTTGAGGAACAGGCCCACGGTCGCATCGCTGTTGCCCGGGTGGTTGACGGGCGTCTGGTACTCACCGAGCAATATGTCGCCGGCGGTGATGGCCTGGTTGACCGACGCGTAGAAGCGCACCTTGTAGGGCGTGGCGTCCCCAGCGTGCACGTTGTCGACATCCGCGAGGATCGACCAGCTCTGGCCCGGATAGACGGACAGGTCGGAGACCTGGTGGTTGCCGCCGTCCGTGAGATCGGAGATCAGTTCACTGTAGAGCAGATAGCCAATCGGCGTCATGACCTGGCTGCGGATGATCTCCTTGACGACGCTACCCTCCTGAGTGAACACGCCCATCACGACACTGTCGGGCCCCTTCTGAAAGATCGCTGTGTCGTTGACCACGAGGGTACCGCTGGATGACCGGCCCTTGCCTCCATTCTTGGTGCGCGTCGACGGCAGCTCACCCACCGGCGCCGCGGGGAAGCCGGGCAGGATGACGGTGCCGTCAACAGCATCATCGAGGGGTGTACTGGTGCCCATCACGGCCAGGCAATCCACCGTACGCTGCGCCGTGTTGAAGAAATCCCCTTCGGCCAGGCGTTCCTGGAACAGGCCGAAGGCACGCGGTTCGGCGCTGTTGAGACCCATGCGGAAATAGCGCCTGCGCCCCTCGGTGGTGTTCCGGCTCGGCAGAGGGTTGCCAGCACCGACGTAGTTCTGCATCCAGCCGAACGCGTCGCCGCCGGTACGGAAGAGCGGTTCCCAGTTCCATGACGGAATGAACCAGTAGGACAGGGAGGTCGGGAAGCTGTTGACCTGCGCCTGCCACATGATGATGCGATCGAGATCCGTGATCGCAGTCAGCGGGTGGAACCCGGCGCCGATCCCGCTCTCCGACGAAAGCCACTCGTTCATCTCACTGCGACCTATCTGCACATCGAGCAGCATGGAAGTTGCGGAGTTGTCGCTCTGCACGACCATGAAAGAGTCGAGCTGAGCCAGGCTGAAGCTCAGGCCAAAATCGAAGGGTCCCAGCGCGCCGTTGACGTCCCTGTCGTCCGTGTACCAGGGGTTGCCATCCAGCATGTTGGTGGAATAGCTCATCATGTCACCGGCCAGATCAAGCGCGCCGCTCTCGTCCAGCTGCCACATCCTGACGTGCATGGGCACCTTCGAGGTACTCGCCAGGTAGAAGGGACGGTTCGCGTTGTAGCCGATCGACTGGTTCGTGCGGACGTTCCTGGCATACAGGCCAAGGGTCCCGGGCGGCAGCCCAGAGATGCCGGCCTCGAAGAAGTCGAGCTGTGCCTGCAGCTCCGGACTGATGGGCTGCGGATCCGGATCGACGGGCACTCTGGGGAGTTCATTCAGCGTCTTGACGTCATTGGACCAGACGCCCAGGTAGGCCAGCTGTCCGCCCGAGTCGTAGACGTCGAGATCGACCAGGCGCGTGCTGCCATTGGTGAATCCCGCGTCGTCCGCTGCCAGATCGCTCAGCGGCGCAGCGCTCAGCCAGAGTCCGCCACCGGGATGGGCCGACATGATCAGCGCGTAGCGCGTCTCACCGTGGAAAACGCTGAAGTAGTGTTCGAAGTCGATCACCCGGCCAGCCATCCCCTGTATCGGCGCAACGCCCGAGCCGGGGTCGATCGGGAAGACGGGATTGACCAGATCGCTGACCTGCGCGAAGGTCAGGTGATAGTAGAGCGACGTGCGCGGCTGGTTGGGGTCGTCCGTCCAGATCGCGGCGAACGTCATGTTGCCGTTCTCCGTGTAGGCCTCGAAGTCGATCACCTGGCGTCCAGCCCATAGATTGTCGGTGAGCTTCTCCTCGAACGCAGTCTCGAGTAACGAGGTGCGCAACTCGAAGGCGTAATCGTCCCCATCCTCGACGAAGATCCCGGACCACAGCTTCTGGCCGCCGAAATAGCCCACCTCGACGTCCAGCCAGCGACCATCGAGCAAGGTCTTGTCGTCAACGAAAATCTGCCACTGGGCCGCGGGGACGCCCACGACGGCCGTGACCGAGGCACCCGGCACCTCGCCCCAGATGCCGCTGTAGCGCACCTCGCTGCCATCCCAGCGCATCTCGATGTCGAGCACGACGCGACCATTCCCGAGCTGCTGGTTATCAAAGGCCACCAGGGCCGCGAACGTCATCTCGGTGCCGTACACGTGCGTACCTGAAGCGATGGCGCTCCCGGAGGACAGGCACAGCGCGAGCAGGGCGGCGGAAACGTATTTCTTGGGGGTCTTCATGATCACATCCTCGATTACGCGAGCCTCGCCAGAACGGGCAGGCTGCCGATAGATACCGCAGGAAGCGCATTCGGGCGCCGCCTCGAAAGTCCGACTTTTCTGGTAAAACCAGCGGATACCCCGCATGGCAGGACCTCGCTGGTGATCGCTACTCGATGGCGCGCGCGGGCCGCAGACCGATATTGCGGTCCTTGATATCCCGCGGCGACGAACCGCGATGGGCGCTGCGCAGGCTATCGGGCAGGTCCATGAACGAGCCCCCGCGCCCCACGATCGGGCTGCTGCCGGATTCCGGCCGACGCCCACGGGGCCCGCTGGCCGGCGTCGTGTAGGGCACCAGCTCGTCCGCGGTCCACTCCCAGACGTTTCCGATCACGTCGTACAGTCCGAATGGGTTTGCAACGAACTGTCCGGCGGGAGCGTGGACCACGTGGCCGTCGTCGAAGATCGAGTTGCCCCCGATCGTCCGCCAGCCGGCCCCGGCACGCTCGGCCGCGGCGTCGGCCAGGTTCGCGACGCCCTGCAAGGATTCCTCGTCCGCTCCCGTCCACCACGCGCTGCTCGTTCCGCCACGCGCGGCATACTCCCATTGCGCCTCGCTAGGAATCTCGAGTGCCAGCCGTGCCAGCACCTCGGCACATTCGTCCCAGCTCACGGTCTCCACCGGATGTCGCAGGTCGCTCAGCACCCCACCGTGGAGCTCGCCGGGCTGCACGCGACTCGGATTGGCACCACTGAAGCGCGTCCACTGCCCCTGTGTCATCTCGTACTTGGACAGAAAGAACGGCGCGAGATCGACGATGTTCGGGGGCCCTTCATTGGGCTGCGCCTGCTGGTCGGTGCTGTCCCATCCAGCGACATCCGTTGGAAGTGGAAGCCGCGCCCCCATCGTGAAACAACCACCGGGCAGGAGCACGAGCACGAGACCCGCGCCCTCGGTCATCTCGAGCACGCCATCCCCGGCACGCCTTGTGATGGAGCCGGTCGGCACGTGGGCGAACTCGAAGAAGCCAGACTCCGGATCCTGACCGATCGGTACGAGCCCGAGCTGTGGCTCCAGTTGAAGCCCCGCGTAGGCCGGGTCGGCCTCGATCGCGGCGGTGGACCGCTCCCACTCGTCGGCATGGGCAGCGATCGAGCGTTCACGGATCGTGCGCGCACGCTCAAGCCGCTGCTCCACATCGACCAGCGTCGTGTCCTGGAAACTGTCGAAGCGCCCCAGCATCTCGGCCAGCGCGGCGCGCTGCCAGCGTTCATCCACGGTCGCCTGCGTGCCGCCGTAAACTTCCGCGCTCAAACGAGCGTAGGTCTGCCGGTATGGATCCTGTCGGGCCGCCAACGCGCGCGCCTTGAGGAGCCACGCTTCGAGGGCGGGCACCGTCGCCGGCCGTGCGGGCCAGAGTAGAGCAGCCTCACCCTCGTAGCCATCCAGGGTCGAGAGGTCGGCCATGCGAGCCAGGCGCAGCATCTCGGCCGTGCGCTGCTCGCGGTCGACCAGCGACCACAGCACGCTGGCAATCGAGACGAGGAACGCGACCAGGGCGACGAGGGTTGCGATGACCCCCCATCGGTAGCGGTCGACGAACTTCCGCGCCAGGTAGCCGCGCGTGTTCGGCCTGGCCCGCACGGGAAAGTCCGCCTGCATGCGCTCGAGATCATCGGCCAGTTCGCCGACCGTGGCGTAGCGCAGCTCCGCTGAAGGGCACAGCGCCTTGAGGACGATGGCGTCGAGATCTGGACCGACGCCCTGACCAAAGTGACTCGGCGGAGCGAGCGCGTGCAGCGCACCGCTCGCATCCAGGTCCGAGGGCAGCACCCCGGTGAGTGTCGCCGGGCGACTGCCGGCCAGGAGCTCGTAGAGCAGTACGCCCAGGGAATACACATCGCTCCCGGCCGTCAACGGCCCGCCCCGAACCTGTTCGGGGCTCGCGTATCCGGGCGTGAGAGCCCGCGGTGAAGCGTCCGCCTCACCCGACGGACTTCCTTCCGGATCGAACTCTTCAGCGATACCGAAGTCGATCAGCTTGGGCGTGCCGTCCCCATCGACCAGTACGTTTCTGGGTTTGATGTCGCGATGGATGATCAGGTTCGTGTGCGAGTACTGCACGGCCTTGCACACCTGGATAAAGAGGTCTACACGACCGACCACATGCATGTGGCGCTCATCGCAGTAGGTCGTGATGGGCACGCCTTCGACGAGCTCCATCACGAGAAACGGCTTCCCGTCAGGCGTGCTACCCACATCGTAGAAGCGCGCGATACCCGGGTGGTTCAGGCGAGCGAGTGTGCGCCGCTCCTCACGAAACCGAGAGCGCAGGGCCTCCGATGCGAACTCGTCCCGGATCAGCTTGACGGCCACCCTCTGTTCGACGTCCTCGATACTGCGCACGGCCTCGTACACCGCGCCCATGCCACCGGAGCCGATCAGGCGCGTGAGAACGATCGACGAGAACGCATCTCCACTGCGATCAGCGAGCTCGTCGAGCGACCCACCGGACTCCACTCCCAGCGCCTGACCGATGATTTCGGGCGTGAGCGGACGAATGAAGCGCGATCGCTCCGACACCTCGATGTCCGCGTCGACCAGTCGTCGCACGCTGGTGAGGAGTTGCGCATCGCCGGCGCATGCATCCTGAAGGAACGCCTCACGCGCGGACTCGTCGCGGTCGAGAGTATCATGAAACAGCTCTTGAGCCCGTTCCCAGTCGGGCGTGCTCATGCGCGCTCTCGCAACTCCGCGTGCAACCAGGCCTTCGCAAAACGCCAGCCGCGTTCGACGGTGCGGGGCGCCACGCCAACGACGCGCGCCGTGGTCGGTACATCGAGTCCGGCGAAGAAACGCAGCTCGACGATGCGAGCCTTCTCGGAGTCGATTCCGGACAGCTTTTCCAGGGCGGCGTCGAGCGCTACAAGATTGTCAGCGCGCTCATCGAACACACTCGCCGCTTCGAAGAGCGTGATGCGCGCTTGCCCCCCACCGCGTTTGAGAGCGCCTTTCGAGTGCGCGTGGTTGACCAGAATGCGGCGCATGGCCGTCGCCGCCGTCGACAGGAAGTGCGCCCTGTCAACCCAGTCGGTGCGCCGTTGACCGACCAGCTTCAGGTAGGCCTCGTGCACGAGCGCGGTCGGCTGCAGCGTATGGCCGCGGGCCTCGGCCTGAATCTGACGCTGCGCGATCGGTTTCAGCTCGGAATAGAGAGCGGCAAGCAAGGCCGGCAAGGCCTCACCGTCGCCCTCGCGACAGCGCACGAGGAGCTCAGTCACTTCCCCTTTTCCATCTGAATCGAGCATGTCCGGTGCTGGATTCTAGCCCGGACCGGAACGAGCATGCGGACCAAACGTCGCTTAGAGCAGGCAGCTCCCAACGTGAGCCTCTCAGCGCGTCTCGGGCCCATGCGGGCCCAACCGATCCCTTACTCCAGGCGCGAGGGCATCCAGTCCGCATCGTAGACGGACACGTATGCAGGAGGGATGCGCGCCCCGGCCTTCGACAACGCGAAGTGGAAACCAATCGGAGCGGGACCGTCGTCCGCGCCACGGCCGTTGATCTGCGTGTGGCCCGTGCGAGTTCCGATCGCAACCAGCTCAAAGTTCGTGAACTCGCCGAACGCTTCGTTCCACACCGCGCTTCCATCGATCTCGACGCTGACGGAACGCGGATACTCGCGCTTCGGAGTCCAGCTGCTCGGACCCATGAGCCACGGCCCCTTCGCGATGGCCGTGCTGTGTCCGGTCATGCGAAGGCGAAGTTCACCGTCGCGTTCCACCGCGTCGGGCGAGATGCGCAGCTCCAGATCCTGAAGCTCCTCGTTCGCGAAGGGCAACGCCTGGCCACGCACCGCATCCACGAAGTGAAAGCGAGCCAATCGCCGCAGGAAGGCTTCCGCGGCGCCCTCCTCGGAGTGGGCCAGCGCACGCGCCTCATCCTCCGAGAACCAGGCGTGATCGCGGTTGGACGGCTGAATCGGTGTCACGTCGGGATCGAAGCCCTCGGATACGTCGCGGAAGGTCTCGATCAACACCAGCCCATCGTCGGGGCAGGAGTCCTCCCAGCGCGCACCTCTCGACGACCCAAGGTCCAGGCCACGTCGCCTGTCCTGGGGGTCCAGCGCCTCCCACTGCCCCAGGGTGTCCTGCAACATGGCGACCAGGCGATCCGCGTTCAGTTCGTTGGCCGACGCGAGCAGCTTGCCCGACGGCGTCACAACGTAGATGCCCTGACGCGATCCACCCGCGCCACGATAGTGGCCCCAGTTTGCGAAGGCCTGGAAGAAGAGCGACTCGGCGTCGTGCCCTCGTTGCAGCCTCCAGACCTCATCGGCGACAGGCACAAAACGGGGCACCAGATCTCGAACGCCTTCATCGGACCAGACTGACCGTCGGCCCCGTACACCGTTGCCTCAGGTACAGCCGAGCGGATGCCCGTTCATCATCCAGAGCAGCAGCGGCCGATCGGCTTGCCTTGCGGCCTGTACACCTTCGGCCAGACTGGGAATCCATGGGATGTCACGCCAGGCGCTCTCGGCCGGGTCGCCAACCAGATAGGCCGCCCAGGCATCGACACCATGCCCCTTGAGCGAGGGTTCGAGCCGACCACTTGAGACACACGAGATCCCGAGCAGCAATGCGGCGCTGAAGAGGAACGTGCCGACAATACCGACGGACCGTGCTACGGAGGCTCTCATGCCCGCAAGCTAACAAAGGCCCAGCATCCCGGCAATCGACAGATCACCAGGGCGGTCAAGGCGCCCAACATTCCAGGCCAGGCGTGGTTGGCGTTCCTATATTCTCTGCGTCATGCACCTGGCGACTCTCGACTGGATCATCATTGGAGCGTACATCGTGATGGCGCTTGCGGCAGGGGTCCTGCTCTCGCGCCGCGCGGGTTCGAACGTCGACGAGTTCTTCCTGTCCGGTCGAAAGCTGCCATGGTGGATCGCAGGCACATCGATGATCGCGACCAGCTTCGCGTCGGACACGCCGCTCGTGGTCACGGGTTGGGTGCGCGAGTTCGGGATCTGGAAAAACTGGCTCTGGTGGTGCTACGCGGTCAGCGGCTTCATGACCGTTTTCCTCTTCGCGCGCTACTGGCGCCGCGGCGAGGTCATGACGACCGCCGAACTTACCGAGCTGCGCTACAGCGGAAAGGACGCGCGCGCACTGCGCGGCTTCCTCGGCTTCTACCACTCCTTCATCAAGAACGAGCTGATCCTCAGCTGGGTGCTGCTCGCCGCGATGAAGATCATGGATGTGCTCATTGGCGGCGATCCGCTGATCTCGATCGTGATCCTGTGCTCGATCGCCCTGGCCTATTCCGTGATGGCCGGCCTCTGGGGTGTGGTCGTCACGGACATGCTGCAGTTCGTGATGTCTGTGGGCGGCGCGGTCTTCCTGGGCGTGGTCGCGTGGCGAGCGGTCGACGGCATCGATGGCCTGAAGAGTATGGCAGGCGAGGCCTTGACCCCGGAGACGCTGGCCCTGATGCCACCCGCCGATCCGGACCACTTCTGGACCAGCGCCGTGGCGGCGGTCTTCGTCTACCTGGGGATCGCCTGGTGGGCGACGGACGGTGTCGATGGCGGCCCCATTGCGGTACAACGCATCTCGGCGGCCAAGGACGAGCGCCACGGGATGCTCGCAATGCTGTGGTTCAACATCGGCCATTATGCTCTCCGTCCCTGGCCCTGGATCCTGGTCGCCCTCGCATCGATCGCGGTGCTCCCGGACCGGGAAGTACGCTCACCGGTCGATGGCGTGGTGGCCGCCGCTGGCAACGGCGTGATCGAACTCACGACGGATGATGGGTCACGTGTCGTCCCTTACCTGGATGACGGCGAGACCTACTGGCAACCGAGCCCCGTGGTGACCGTCGGCAGCTACGTGAGCCAGGGCACCGCACTCGCAAGAACGGATCCGGAACGCGCCTACCCGGCCATGATGGCGCGTTACCTGCCCGTCGGCTTGCTGGGCCTGGTGGTGGCATCCCTCCTGGCAGCATTCATGTCGACCGTCGACACCCACGTGAACCTCGCGTCATCGTTCTTCGTCAACGACATCTACAGACGCTTCCTCAGGCCCGACGCGCAATCGAAGCACTACGTCCGGGTTGCACGCCTGGCCAGCGCAGGTGCGCTCGCGATCGGCGGCTTTGTCGCGTGGCAATCCACATCGCTCAGCCAGCTGTTCGAGTTCTTCCTGACACTGATGGCCGGCGTTGGCCCGATCTATGCACTGCGCTGGCTGTGGTGGCGGGTGCGCGCCTCGACCGAGATCACGGCCATGATCAGCTCCGGCGTGGCGACCATCTACCTGACGACAGCGACCATCGATTGGCCCGCGACAGCTCTGACCCCGGGCGGTGACCTCTCGGCGCCGGGCCGGATGTGCCTCGTCGTGGCGTTCTCGCTGGCGTGCACGCTACTGTCTCTGCTGCTCGCCCGACGACCAGATCCTGCGACCCTGGTCGACTTCTACCGCAAGGTGCGCCCGCTCGGCGCCTGGGGTCCGGTTCGGTCCCTCGCGCCCGAGGTCAGCGTGCGACATGAGTGGCCGGCCGTGATCGCGGGCGTCATCGGTGGCCTCGCGGCAACCTACGGAACCCTGTTCGCAACGGGCCTGTTCCTCCTTGGCCGGCCCGCGGATGGCTACCTGGCCCTGGGCGTGGCGCTACCCGGAGCCATTCTCACTGCGTGGGCACTGGCCCGCTTACGCGACTGAGGCCGCCGACGACCTCTCAGGGTTCAACGATCCGGAGCACTCGATCGACGGCCACCCCGCGCAGGGTCTGGATCACACCCGAGGGCCAGAAGACGCGGATCTGACGTGCTCGCACCGCATCGCCCAGCCCGAAGTGGGCGTTCATCGGCGGGCCACTCTTGAAGGACGAGCCGGCCGTGATGACCCGTGTCAGACGCTCGCCGTCGGGCGTGTGGAGCTCGATTCGGGCCCCGACTCCATCGCGGTTGGAGCGCGTTCCCTCGAGCTCGACCGAGAGCCAGTGGCGCCCGGCGCGCTCCGTGGTGTTCTCGTACAGACCCGGCTGAAGAACGCCGCTGCGCATCACCAGGAAGTCCTCGTCGCCGTCACGGTCGTAGTCGAAGACAACCAGACCGTGGCCCCCGAGCCGATCCTGAAGCCCGCCCGCATTGGTGTAGCGGGCGAAGTTGCCACCACCAAGGTTGCGGAACAGGTGCCCGGGCTTGCTACGGGCCACGAAGAGAAGATCCAGGTCGCGGTCGTTGTCGAAGTCCGCAAAGCTAGTGCCCCACCCGATGATCGTTCCGAAGCCCGAATCCCAGGAGGCGCAGCCCCGCGCGTAGGCCTCGTCCTGGAACGTGTCGTCGCCATTGTTGACGTACAGCACCCCCTGATTGATGTTCGTCGAGTACAGGTCGAGGTCCCCATCGTTGTCCATGTCCCCGATGGCCAGCCCCATGTCCGAGCCTGTGTTCGTGGTGCCCGCGGACTGGGTCGTGTAGGTGAAGTTACCGATGCCATCGTTGCTGGCGTGGTAGTCCTGGTAAAAATCCACGGCACCATGCAGATCGAGTCGCAGATCGCCGTTGAAGTCCGCAAGGATCACGCTGAAGTAGCGATTGACCTGATCCAGGTTCGCGCCGAAGTGCTGCGTGTCGTCGACGAGATCCGGAAGCCCGTCATTGCGGATATAGAACCCAGGGCCTCCGACTCCATTGCCGCCACCGCCGTGCACGAAGACGATGTCCAGGTCCCCGTCCAGATCGACGTCGCCCAGGGTCAGTCCACCGTGGACCGAGTTCGGAGCCCATCCGAGGGAGATGTCCGAGCGGCCCCTGATGTAGCGCGCCCCCACGTTCTCGTAATACATGAGCCCAATCTCATGCACATCGCCCGTCGGGTGCTGAGCGGTCCTGAAACGTCGCGAGGTGATGAGGTCGAGGTCTCCGTCATTGTCGAGGTCACCAAAGATGCTGACCGACCCGGGCTCAAAGTCAGCGGGCATGACGCTGCTCGAGACATCCTCGAACCAGGGCCCGCTTCCGTTCCGCTCCCCGCCGAGGTTTCGGAAGATCCGCGGTCCACGCCCGACACCGATGCCGGTGATGCAGACATCAAGCCAGCCGTCCCGGTCGTAGTCACCGACGGCGGTACCTGGCCCGACGATCCCGAGCGACACGTCGAGGCCCGACCCCCAGGTCACGTCCACAAATTCCATCTCCTGGGCAGTGGCCCCCGAAGCGGCGAGAAGAAAACCCCCAAAAACCGATGCCGTCGACTGAATGCCCATTGGATATTTGATTCCCGAAAAAAACGGACGGACCGGATCTCGAACGACGCGAGCGTCGCTTCGACGCGCGTGGACACGCGTAGTTTCAGTCTATCAGCGCATGTGGTTCTCCGCGAGCAGGACCTCCTTCTCGGCGCGTAGGGAGCATGTGCTGGCCCGTGTGCGGCACAATTGCGACGTCCACGACGGCCGCACCCACGAAGGCGCCCTATCGTCTCGTGAGCAAGCCCTGGGGTTCTACGTCGCCAGCGCGCTGACGCCGAAGCGGGCCGCCAGAAAGGGAGCGAGCTCGAAGCTCAGCTCTTCCCCGAAGATCGCCTGCGCAATGATGGCGCCCGCCATGGGCGACGCGACGATCCCCGTCCGGAACCCACCGGTGGCATTCACGTAGCCTTCGATCCCGTGCATCGCGCCCAGGATCGGCAGTTCATCGGGCGTCCCCGGGCGCAGTCCCGCCCAGATGCGCTTGATGCGAACATCACGCAGCATCGGAACCGCCTGCACCGCACCCTGACACAGTCGCCTGACGGCGTCGTCCGTGACCGACACGTCGAAGCCCATGTGTTCGGTCGTGCTGCCGATCAGGACCTCTCCGTGCTTCTTCTGCGCGAGGTAGCAATTGGAAGTGCTCACGCAGACGTCCATCAGCTCCGGCATCGATTCGGTCAAGACGACCTGGCCGCGGATCGGCGTCACCGGAATCGTGATGTCGGCCGTCGCGGCGAGGCGGCCAGCCCAGCTGCCGGCGGCGTTGATCACCGTCCCGGCGGAGATGAACTCATCGCCTAGCTCGACTCCGACGACCTGATCGCCGCGGCGACGAAAGCCGGTCACCTGGGAGTCCGGCCGGAATGTGGCCCCTAGCTTCAGGGCGGCGCGCTTGTAGGCCTCGGCCAGGAGCATCGGATTGACCTGATGTTCCCCATGGATCAGTGCCGCCCCGATAAAGGTCGGCGAGAGGTTGGGCTCGCGCCTCACGACCTCCTCGGGCGAGAGAATCTCGACCCCGGTGCCAGCGGGAAGACCCGCGACGACCTGATCGACGAACTCGCGCTCGCTCTCGTGATTCATCGCGAAGAGCAGCCCGGGCCCGGGCTCGTACTCCATGTCGACGCCACTGATTTCGAGCAGCTCCCTGGAGAGCTCGGGAAAACGCAGGTTGCTCGCAACGAGGAAATCTCGGAAGACGGCCGGCACGGCTTCGGGGCCACCCGCATCGCTCGCCTGCTCCCCGTTCTCGACCTGCATCGCGTGGTAGATCACGCCGCATCCAAGTCCGACGGCCTCGCCGATGGGCCACAGACCACCGGCGGAGGCCGATGTCGCGCGGCCGGGCAAGGCCTTGTCGATCAACAGAACATCGCGCGAACGTTTCGCGAGCTCGTACGCGACGGCACAGCCGAAGACTCCGCCACCTACGATCACAAACTCGTGGGATGAGGCCATCGTGTTCAGCCTTCGAAGCGACGCTTCACGGGAGCGCCCTCTTGCGCGAGATCGCCGAGCGTGACGCCGCCCAGGGGCGGGCGCACGCTCGTCGGTCCGAGCTCCTCTATCGGTATGCCTGTGCTGTTTGCGATTCCACGTGACACGCTCGGCCAGCACATGCGCCCCTGGCAGGGTCCCATGCAGAGGCGTGTCGCGACCTTCAGGTCGCGCATGCGGGTGCATCCGGCATCCACTGCGGTCTGGACTTCGGACTGGGTGAGCTCCTCGCAGCGGCACACCACCGTATCCGGCTGCGCGAGCGTCGAGAGCCCGGGTCGCATTCTGGAAAGCCCATCCAGAGCTGCTCGAAAGCGCCCCATACCCTTGAGGCTGCGCCTCGCTCCGCGGCTACGTCGCTGAAATTCGGCATCGCTCAACACACCCGCATCGCGGGCCGCATCGAGCCCGGCCAGCTGCCCCTCCGCCTCGGCCACGATCACGCCAGCGACGCCGGCGCCGTCGCCCGCACACCACACGCCCGGAACGGTGGTGCGCCCATACTCCGCGGTCTCGGGCAACCATCCGCCCAGCTCATCCACGTGGTGCAACTTGCAGCCGGCGAGACTCGCGAGCTGCATCCTCGGCACGAAGCCATAACTGACGCAGAGCGTGTCGACCTCGAAGTCGCGCTGCCGTTCGAGATCCGGTCGCCACGAACGGTCGCAGGCCGCGATCGTGGCATGTTCTATCTCGTCAGCGCCCCTGGCTTCCGTGACCACGTGCCCGGTAATCACGGGGATGCGCGCGCGCTTCAACTGGCGCAGGTAGCGCCAACCGTCGAGCAACAGCCCCGGTTGGCCCATCATCGCTGGCAGGGCACGCAACACCTCGCCGCGTCGCACTGAGTCCACGACGGCCACGACCTCGACCCCCGCCTCGTGCAAGGCATTCGCCACGACCAGCAGGAAGGGTCCGGTGCCCGCCACCAGGGCTCGCTTGCCTGGAAGCACGCCCATGGACTTGACCATCGTCTGAGCCGCTCCTGGGGTCTGAACTCCTGGAAGCGTCCAGCCGGGAAACGGGGGCACGAACTCGTGTGCGCCGGGCGCCAGCACGAGGCGCTCCGCATGGATCGTCTCCCACCCGGCGGGCCCGGAGATCGCGACGCGCGTGCCATCGAATATGCCCCAGACACGGGTGTCCGTGAGCACCTCGATGCGATCCGCGAGTTCTCGCAGACGTGCTCGCAGCCGTCCGCCGCCGTGGAGCGCTTCATCGGGGCTCGCTTCATCGCCGCCCGTGGCCTCGGCCCAGGTCTTTCGGTAGATCTGCCCACCGGTACTCGGGTTCTCGTCGATAAGCAGCACCGACAGGCCCGATTCCGCGGCTGCGATCGCCGCAGACATGCCGCAGGGTCCGCCGCCAATAACGACCAGCGGATAACTACTCAAGAGGTGAGGCCCCACGTACCGGTGCCGTGCTGCGTTTCGATCTGCATGCCCTCGCTGACCGGCGTCACACAGGCGCGCACGTTGGCGCGCGAATCGACCTGCACGCGGCAGTCGTGACAAACGCCGATGCCACAGAAGAGGCCGCGCGCACCACCGTAGCGCTCGGTCCTACGCAGGGACCGACGCCCGGATGCAAGCAAGGCAGCCGCGATCGACTCGCCCTCGTAGGCCTCGATGACCTCTCCATCCAGCTTGAAACGGACGGCTTTCCCGTGCTTGCCTGCGACCCTCATCGAGGTCCTGGTTCGGGCTGTTGCGTGGCGGTCGGACAGGAACTCTTTGCCCCATCGGGGCATCTGAATCAGCGCGGGCTGCGCCGCAGGGTGCCTGCACCCTGGGAACGGCGATCCGGGCACCTGGACTGCATGGACTCGAAGGAATCCTATCCCTGTTAGGAGGACCGCGTCGGGCAGGTGTTCCCGCGCAGGTGACCTATATTATTGGAACGGCCGTACGCGACGGGTAAGGCGCCCGTTGGGTGTCTGTAGACGCGGTAAGGTCGGGTTGCGTCAGCGGACCGCCCCGCCATACCCTTGCTCCATGAAACTCCATTTCCAGATCGCTGTCCTCGGATCGATCCTGACTCCGCCTGCGCTGGGCGCCCTCCAGGAATCCCTGGCACCGGAAAGCAAGACTTTGGCGGTGCGCGTCGAGACATTCTCGGAGGTACTCGAGGGCGGGTCCGGCGGCATGGAGTTCGACGCGCAGGGCTTCGTGTACTGCGCCGACTTCGGCTCCAAGCTTGGGCCCGGCAGCGCCGGAGGGAATCGAATCTACAAGCTGGACCCGAGCAGCGGCGAGGCCAGCGTCTTCATCGAGGATCTCGGCGGCGCGTCAGGTAACGCGATCGGACCGGGTGGCAATTTCATTCAGTCGAACATCAGGAACAGCTCGATCCGGCGCATTCATCCGGACGGAACGTCGAGCGTGTTCCTGAACAAGAACCTGCGCAACCCGGTCGGCATCGCCATCGACCCGGACGGTGAGCCGAAGGTCCTCGCATCCGATCCGCTTCTGTCCTGCCCCAACGGCATCGCATTCGACGACGAACAGAACCTGTATGTGGCCAACTTCAACAACGGCGACGTGATCAGGGTCTCCTGGGACGGCGAGGTCAGCAAGCTCACCACCCTGCCGGGCAAGAACAACGGGCACCTCGCGTATCGCGCCGGACACCTGTACGTGGTCGCGCGCGGCGCGCACCAGATCTACAAGGTGTCGCTCGATGGCAAGCTCGAGCTGTTCGCCGGGTCGGGAGCGCGCGGACACGATGACGGGCCGGCGCTCGAAGCGACATTCTCTTTCCCGAATGACCTGGCCTTCAGCCCCGATGAGAAGTTCCTGTACGTCAACGAGAACGCCTCGACGACGGAACCGCACACGACGTTGGCGCCCATGCTCGTGCGCCGCGTCCGCCTGGGCGACTGAGCGTACCCGGTCTGGACCGGGCACTTCGTGAGCCGGGGTACGGGTCAGGCTGCCTGCTGCTCGGTCTCGTCGCTACGACTGCCTTCGCGGGTCAACCGGGTCGCGTCGTTGAGCAGCTCGGTGAAGGGAATCAGTTGATCGCCTTCCCGCAGCGTGCAATCCGGGGGACCCTCACCGCGGTTGGTGGCCTGCAGGAAGCCCGTGAGGCGATGCAGGGGTCCAGCGATGCGTGACGTGGCCAGGATGCCCACGAGCGTCGTCACCGGCAAGGTGACGGCCATCGAGAGCAACAACACCTGCTGGGTCATGCTGCGCGCGCTCTCGAACGCCACGCCGGGATCGATGGCATGCTCCATGGCGATGTCCGTCAAGCGGTTGACGGTCAGGATGTACTGCAGGCCGAGGGCCAGGCCGCCCGCGGCGACAAACCAGCCAGTCAGCCGCATCTGCAGCCGCCAGTTGATGAGCTTCTTGGTCCGCAGTCGATTGGGCCGGGTCGTTGAGGTGGCGGGGTTGGTCATTGGTCTCGAGCCTCTTCGAGAATCTGGGAACAGGCGGCGGAATCAAAAGGGAGGTCCATCTGGGTGACTTCGCGTAGGGATTGCCAGGCGGTCTTGGCGACGGCTTCATCGAAGTCGGTCATAGCCCCGAGCAAGTCGGGTATGACGGAATCGGTTCCAAGCTGGCCCAGGTTCTGGCAGGCCAGGCGCCGGACGAGCTCATCATCGTGGGCCAGGAGCCCCGAGACTTCGGTCGCGAGCCAGTCGCGCTCGAGGCGCTTGCCGATCGTCTCGGCCAGCAGGGAAGTGATCGTTTCGCGGTCGGCGCTTCGCAGCCCGGATGCCAGGCTCGGCCAACGGGTGTCCCACCACTCACGCTCAGCCTCGTACCAGAGGAACCAGCGCCGAGAGGTCGGGAATCGCATTCCGGTCAGCTCGCGCAGGCTACTCTTGACGCCGGCGCGCACCGATCCGGAATCGTGGTCGGCCAGCTCGATCAGCTCCGGGATCGCCGCCGAATCGCTGAAGGCGCCCAGGGCGAGCGCCGCAGCGGCGACGACGTTGGGCTCATCGCTGGTGAGGAAATGTCGCACAGACGTGGCCACGGTGTCGACGTCAGACTGTGGGTTAGAGCGTGCCAGGCGGGCCACCTGCTCCAGCAGGAGCTCGATGTGATCGTCGTCCCCGAACAGGAAACGATTCAGTAGCCGCAGTCCGCGCTCATCCCCCGCGGCACCGATACCTCGGATCAACGCGGCGCGTAGATCGGCATTCTTCGTGGCCAGCTGTGCCTGCACCAGGGAATAGGCCTGCGCGTCATGGACCAGAAGGCTGGCGACGAACGCTTCGAAGTCGCGCGCAAGGCGCGGTAGATCGTCCTCGGCGAGCGCCAGACCGTAGGCCAGGTCGCCACGCTCCGACATGGGCGTGAGCAGCTGCAGAGCCGTCTTGCGCATGCCACGCGACGTCTCGGGTGTGACCTCTCGGATCAGGAACTGCCTGAACGTCGTGGCGGGCATCGCCGAGACCGCATCGCGCGCACACTGTCGCTGCAGGTCCGTCAGCGCGGTCGCCACCATCGTACCGAAGGCAACTTCATCAGGATCGATGCCTGGCAACGGGAGCGTGCCATCGGCCAGTACCTGGAACACCTCGGCCAGGTCGGCCTGGGCGAGCGTCGCTTGAGCCGCCACGGCTGCGGCTTCCGTATCGACGCCACGCAACACGTCCGCCACGTCACCGGCTGCGGCTATCGGCGTGAGCAGGGCCCCGGCAAGCAGCCCGATGGAGAGGCGGCGACGGGCGCTACCTACCATTGATCGATGCGAGTTAAACACGGTCAGATGAATCAAGGGGTGGCTTCGTGGGCATCCGCAGGAGCGCGCAATGCGCCGCGCTGCACTCCGAGCAACTTGAACGGGTCCGTACGGTTCACGAGCAATGCGGGATCTGGAAAGGTACCTCGGACCATGTGGCCGGCGATGAATCGATCGATCAGCCCGTCGTCCCGCAGCGCTTCGTCGTAGTGGATCTGCGTGTTCGAAGCGAGCACGACCTCCTCGGCCGCGACGGCGCCGTGCAGCTCGAAGTTGGAGTTAATATCGACCGTGGCATCCGGGCCGTAGATGGCACCGTAAAAGTCGCCGTTCGAGTGGAATGTGGCAGTCTGGCCGGGGGGGCCGGCGAGGTAGATCGTCAACCCGGTCGCTGCGAAGCCGGTCGTGATCACGGACGCGTTGCTATCGAAGTCCAGATCACCGAGCACATAGAGCTCGACGTCGCCCAGAGCCGTGTCGAAGATCAGTGACGAGTTCGACGCGATATCGATGTTGGTGACCAGGATCCGAGCGGGCCCGGTGATCGTCAGAGCGGTCCCTGAGAGGGTCGTGATGTCAGTGAAACCATGGTCACCGGATGCCAGAACCCGATTCGGAGCAGCCACGTTCAAAGGTCCGCCGACGCCGATCAGCGGAACATCGATCGGCGGCAGGACACGCGTCTCCGCCATGGGCTCGGTCGAGCCGCTCACGTCGGAGTTCCCGGCAACATCGATCTCGCTCTCCTCGCCCGGGTGTGCATCGCCATAGATCTCCGAGGTAGCCCCGACCTCAAGATCGCTGTTGGACTGAATCGTCGCGCCATCCGAGACGTAACCACCCCCCAGCAGGGCGAGCTGGTCGTCATAGGTGCCATCGTCTGAATGGAAGCTATCGACGACCACGTTGGCCGGGAAGTCGATCGCCCGGTTGCTGAAGATCGTCGTATCGAACAGGGAGTCGTTGTAATGGAAGACCAGCTGCACCAGGCAGCCGCGCGCTTCACCTATCATGGACGCGGCCTTCACCATGACGAGGTCATTGGCCACATCCTCGACCTCGGTCCAGAGCAGCCCGTTGCCAAATCGAGCCGGGTCAGCCTGACTTCCCACATTGCCGGTTCCGCCCAGCCTGAAAGCCACCAGGGCCTCGGTCAGCCCGGCCTCGCAGATCTGGGTTGCCGTTTCCATCCGCTCCTGGCTCTTCTGCTCGCGATTGAATGCCGTCCCCATCCGGAGCAAGCCCATCACCAGGCCGCCCAGGACAAACACGATGATCAACGCCCCAACGAGCGCGGAGCCGTGTCGGGAATCGGCCGAGCGCGACTCACGGCTGATGCGTGTAACTAGTTGCGACATTCGATGCTCCTGGTCCAGGTTCGCTGGGTCAAGCGACCCTGGGCATCGGTGCCCTGCAATGTGAAACGCGCGGTCAGAACGTCGTCTTCCAGGTCGAGACAGAAGCCGGGCTCGTCGATCAGGCCGTTTCCATTGTCATCCACACCGTTCGCGATCTCGCCTTCCAGCATCGGGGCAATGCCACGGCAGCGATGGGTGACCAGCTCCTCGGGCAGCCCGGGGTATTCGATCCAGTGCACCTCGCCGATCGCCGGATCGTAGACGATGCGCTCCGGGTCGATCCACTCGGTCAGGCCGTCCACGACCCTGTCCGTGCGGCGAAAAGTCACGGAGGTCGCCGAGAAGGGCGCCGCCGGTAAGGCTGAGAGCGATGAGCGCTCCGACATCCGGAGTGCCCCGATCAGCTCGAGCATGGTTCGCGCGCCGCTCGTATCGAGGGCGATTCTCCTGATACCGGACGTGTACGAATTGCCCAGCACGTTGACGATCGTCTGCAGCGACATCCCCACCAGGGAGAGAATCGTCACGGAGATCATGATCTCGACCAGGGTCATACCGCTGCGCGATGCGCGAGGCTTGGAAGGGTCACGCACGGTCAGTCTCCAGTCGTCATGGTGGTCATCAACTGCACTTGACGGTCACGTCCATCAGAACTCCACTCGACCAGCACGCGTACAGGGAGGACCGCGTAGTCGCCGGAGTGGTCGAGGGCATCCGTGGCCCCGTCCATGTTCAGGTCGCGGGGCATGCCGAGCTCGACGTCGTCGAAATCCTCGCGCAGTTCGGTGCCCACCAGCGGCAGCTCGATGCGGCCCGTCATCCCATCGATGTCATCCAGACGTACCCCAAGCCCCGTAACGGCGAAGGATCTGCCGGGCGCCGTATCGGGCCCGTCGGGGTCGTCGGCCGCATCGTCATTATAGAGGGAGTAGAGCTCCTCGAAGGACTGGGCGCGCATCGTATCGAGCTGCGTCGCCGCGGCCTGAAGCGCCAGGTCGGACTCGCGGCTGATGGGCTCGAGCCTCGAGATGGTCAGCATCGAACGGGTCACTTCGCCCAGCGCGATCGTCATGATGGTCATGACGACGAGCAGCTCGACGAGGGTGAAGCCGTTGCAGACTCTTCGTGCGGAATGTACGTGGATTTTCACGGTCGGTGGTTCCCCAGGGTTATCCGGGTCTCTATCGGCCGCTGGCTTGATCCCCTTTAGTCGACCCCGTCCTAGCAGCCCGCCCTAAAAACTCCCTACTCGACTTCGCCCTCTCCGCCGCCGCTGCGTCGTGCTCGTCGAGCCGTGCTCAGCGGCCCTACAGGGCCGCCTCCGCCGTCTCGACTTCGCACTCCTTGCTGCGACGAAGACGGCTTCGTCTCGCTACGGGACTTTTTCAACGGCCTGCTAGCCCGATCTGGGGCCCGAAGACCCGCTCGCACCCGCCACCCAGGCGCCCTGAGGCGCCTGCTGCGACCGAAATGATCGCAGTTACTCGCTCCAGAGCATGAGCCGAGCGCCACTTTCACGGGTGTGGTCGAGCAGCAGCGCCGGGCCCAGCGCCTCGAGGTCATCCTCGGTCACGCGCAGGTCCAGGTGCTTCCAGTCGCGCGCCATGAGGCTGACGATGGTGCCCAGGTTCATGGCGTCGGACAGCTTCAGACGCACGAACCAGTAGGGAAAGGCAACATCCGCCAGCTTCCCGAGGACGGGCTCGAAGGACAGCATGTGCAGACCCTTGAGCTCGAACGACCGCGAGCTGTCGATCTCCCGCGTCGTACGCATGCCGCCCCCCTCCTCGACCGCGATGTAGGGTTGTGCGTCCCCGAAGCGAGCGCGGACCGCCTCGAAGGCCGCCTCTGCCTCGGTCGCGCTAGCGTCGTTTACCTCGCTCCAGCTACTGAGCAAGGACACCGACGTCGTCGCCATGATCAGCGCGAACACGACGAAGGCGATGAAGAAGGGGCCCGTCCAGCGGCGCTTGCGTTCCGGTCTCGGTTCGTCGATCTTCATGGTTGGCTCCGTGAATCTGACGCGTGTGCGCGCTGGCCAGGATTCGCCGTGCCTTGTATAGCACGTGTCGATGGTTGCCTGCCCCCTGCGACGGCAGGCCCGGGCACAGGGCGTGCAACAGCTCCGCACGGTCGAGCGATCCATCTCCAGCAACTCGACGCGCACGCCGCGTCGCGCTAAGGTGCACCGATAGGGGCATCGGTCCGGCCGGTCGGACACGCGGGCGTACACAGCAGTCGCATGGCGGAGATCTTGTAGATGGCAGCCTTGATCATGATCGCCTCTGCCGGGGCCATCATCCTGTTCGCAAAATTCGGCCTGCTGCGAGGCATCGATCACATCGCGGCGGCCATGCATTGGAGCCCGAAAGCTCGGGGCCAGGCGACCGGTTACGCCACCTCGGTTCCGGAACTCGTGTGCCTGGTCGCGGCGGGCCTCGCGGGAGTCTGGGAGGCGGGCCTCTGGAACATCGCCAGCTCGAACATCATCAACGCCGTGTTGATGCTCATCGCGGTGCTCTACTTCAAGCAGGTCGGAGAGCTCTTCAACAGACGCTTCCTGGACGAGGTGCTCTTCGCGGCCCTCGCGATTGCCGTACCTATCGTGCTCATGAGCCTGGGCATGGCCACCCAGTGGTACCTGGTTCCGATCCTGCTGGGCTTCTTCTTCGTCTACAGGGTCGTCGACAAGCGCGTGAATCCGTCCGGCGCGGACCCGACGAGCGCCGAGGAGGCCGTGGGAAGCCTGCCCGTTGGCCTGATCCTGGCGCTCACAGCGCTGGTCGCCATCGGCGTGTCCGGGATGTTCCTCGGCAGCGCTACCGCGGAGGTCGTGCAGCAGCTCGGCGTGCACCCGGCCATCGCCGGCTGGATCCTTGGCCTCGTCACGAGCATCCCGGAGATGGTCAGCTTCTTCGCGGTCTACTCGACCGCGGCGCGGGAAGACAAGCTGCACGGGCTGGAGGACACACAGGAGGCGCTCGACAACCTGACCGGCTCCAACATGGCCAACGTCGGTATCGTCTACCCCGTGGGCCTGCTCGTTTTCCTGCTGAGCGCCGCCATCCTGGGCGCGTGACTCGCTCCGGACGCAGACGAAGCCCATGGCTCGCATCCACACCTACCTGACCGCGTTCACCCTGGTAGCGTTCGCGGCGAACTCACTGCTGTGCCGCATGGCCTTGGGCCCGGGCACCATCGATCCGGTCTCGTTCACGAGTCTTCGCCTGGGTAGCGGCGCCCTCGCCCTGGCAGTCATCTGCCGGCTCAATGGTGGTGATCGGCGTCGCGCGCAGTCCGGCTCCTGGCTCTCGGGGCTCGTGCTCTTCGCATACGCACTCGCGTTCTCCCTCGCGTACGTCTCCCTCGACACGGGCACGGGGGCATTGATCCTGTTCGGGATGGTACAGCTCACCATGATCACCACCGCGCTGCGGACGGGCGAGCGGCCCAGCGCGCGCCAGTGGATCGGCGTGCTCGCGGGCGTGGGCGGGCTGACCTACCTGGTCCTGCCCGGCCTCTCCGCGCCCGACCCTGTCGGCGCAGCGATGATGGCCGTCGCAGGCACCGCCTGGGCCACCTACACGCTGCGCGGCAAGGGCGCGCAGGCCCCCATCGCGCTCACGGCCGGCAACTTCGCGCGCTCCGTCCCGTTTGCGATCGGAGCGACGGCGGTCGGGTGGTCGTCGCGACACCTTCAGAGCGAAGGCGTGGCGCTCGCCGTGACATCCGGCGTCATCACCTCGGGCCTCGGGTACGCACTGTGGTACAGGGTGCTGCCCAAGCTCAGCACGACCCAGGCATCGGTGCTGCAGCTGCTGGTTCCCGTGATCGCAGCGTTCGCAGGCGTCGCGATCCTGGGCGAGGCTCTTTCCTCGCGACTGGTCATCGCGAGCGCGCTGATCCTCGGGGGAGTGGCGCTTGCGGTGGTACGAGCTCGCCCCGCCCGCGCTTGAGCATCGCTCAGTGATCGGATCCGTCGTAGATCCACATCGGGAGGGTCCTCCCGGCGCGTTCAAACCCAACCCGGTCGTAGAACTTCACCGCGTCGGCATCCGCGATCAGAATCTGCTGATGAAACTCGCTGTAGCGCTCCTGCATCACGGCCATGATTCGTCTACCGATGCCCTGGCCCTGATGCTCAGGGTGGACGAGCAGGTGTGGATAATAGACGACCAGGTGCCCGTCGGAAATCGCATTGGCGAGCCCGACCAGCTTGCCCTGCAGGCGGGCGGTAACCAGGCTGTGAGAGTTCCGCAGCGCTGCCACGAGCTCTACAGGCTTGCTGGCGGAGGACCATTCGTGGGCCGTGTAGAGCTCAACAACCTCGTCCGGCTCGACGACGCCGTCGTTGACTATTTCCAGTTCTCGCATGTCAGACAGATAAGTGCAGAGGTGTTCGATGGCCGCTCCCGCGCAAGCTGAATCGCGCGGGCGGCAAATCGCTCAGGGTGCCCCGAACGGATACTTCTGGGCCAGTTCCATCAGGTTTCCGAGGTTCAGAACGCCGCCGGATTCGACCAGGCCCGTGAACTGAGGTGCGCTCCTGACGGAGTCCAGTATGCACTGCTTGACCTCCGCAGCAGTCCACTTGGGACGATACTCCCAGACCAGGGCAGCCGCGCCCGACACGAAGGCTGTCGAGAAGGAGGTGCCGCTCGCATAGCCGTAGTTGTACTTGGCGCCCGCATAGATGTTCTCACCGGGCGCGGCCAGGTCGACACCGACGCCATGATTGCGGCCCGTGGGAGGGATCTGGTCGTTGCTGTCCGTCGACGTCACGGTGATCATGTGCGGCAGGTCGAAGGATGCCGGGTAAAAGGGATTGATCGCCAGGTCGGCGCCCGTGTTCCCCGCCGCACACACGAACAGACAGTCATTCCCCCCCAGGCGCAGGCCATCGATAGCATCGTGCAGCCCAGCCGCGTCCGAGATCTGGTGTGCTCCGTAGCTGTTGTTGATCACCTGTGCCCCGTGATCAGCGGCATACCCAAGGGCCGCAATGACCAGCGACACGGGCGCGCTCTGAATCGAAGTACCGCTGATGGAAATGACGTTGAATACGCGCAGAGGCATCAACTTGCAGTTGTGGGTCACGCCCACGACGCTATCCGCTCCGGCGTCGTTGGGCTGAGCACCAATGATCATGGCGACGCGTGTACCGTGGCCGGTATAGGACCCATCATTTGTCACGCCACCGCCGTTGATGTAGTCGACGCCAACCTTGCCGGTGGCATCCTTCCACAGGCGAGCCTGCACATCGATGGCCCCGATCATCAGCCCGGTGTCGACGACGGCCACGGTGAGCTTGCCCTCTCCGCGGTAGACATCCCAGCCGCGCATGGCGTCGATATCCGCGATCGGAGTCGTGAGGAAGTCCCCCTGCACGCCGTCCTCCAGCACTTGTTTTTTGGCCTCGAGGCCCCATTGCTTGGGGAAGTCAGCGTCGGTCGGCTGTTGCGAGGCGCTGTAGACGTAGTAGTCCGGGTGGCTGTACTCGATGTCGTCCGACAGGCCGATCTCTCCCAGCCAGCGCTCAGGATCTCCAGCCAGCGGCCCGGCCTCGACCAGGTACAGGTTCGGCACCAGGTCTGGGGCAATCGGCGTGGCATCGATTCCGATGCCAAAGGTATCTGCCATCACGCGCACGCCGGGACGGAACTTGACGATCAGGCTGCCGGGAACGGAGGCTGCGGACTGATCGATCGGGCCAAGCGTGGCGTGACGTTCGGCACGGCATCCGAACGACGCGAGCGCACAGGCCGCCAGAAAAGCGCCGCCGGAACGCGACGGAATCTGAAGTCGGATCATGGGACAGCTCCCTACCAGTCTTCGGGCGACCGCCCGTAATGATGACTAC
Organism: Planctomycetota bacterium; assembly: GCA_047618565.1. GTDB lineage: Bacteria > Planctomycetota > UBA1135 > UBA1135 > JBLHKW01. The sequence continues at coordinate 63,809 of JBLHKW010000001.1, read as the reverse complement.
CCGGAAGCGGGTGCGGGTCCGGATTCTTGGCGCCGAACTCCCCGGCGATCAGATTGTTCAGATTGAGCAGTCGCCCCTTCGCGAAATAGGGCTCGAGCTCCCCGTGGCGTAGTGCCGAGCAGAGTATCGCCTCCCTGACGTCGGCCTGGCCCCACTTGGGGTGCAGGCTCCAGAAGAGGGCGGCGGCACCTGTCACGAAGGCTGTTGCATAGGACGTGCCATCGTCCCGGCCATAGCCGTACTTGTGGCGCGAGTAGATCGCCACGCCTGGAGCAGCGATGTCGACGATGGTCGGCGAGTAGTTGCTGTGGATGGCCTTCTCGGCGCGTTCGTTTGACGAGCCCACGACAATCATGTTCGGCAGATTGAAGCTGGCGGGGTAGTACGGGGTCTCATCGAGCGACTCACTACCGTTGCCGGCGGCGGCGACGAACAGATGCCCCGCCTCGCCAGCGGCCTGGATGGCCGCCTTGTACGACGTCAGATCGCTCTCCTCCAGCCCAAACGCACCGTAGCTATTGTTCGAGAGGGTCACGTCGCGGGATACCGCAAAATTCAGAGCTGTGATGGCGAGCGCGACATTTCCACTGACGCTCAATGAATCGCTCGCCGCCACAGACGTCCCGATGAAGCGCAGTGGCATCAGCTTGCAGTGCCAGTTCACACCGACGACATCGTCCTCTTCGTCCGTGCCCGCACGCGCACCGATGATGGCCGCTATCGCGGTACCGTGGCCCGTCGTGTCCAGTACGACACCCGCATCTCCAACGACGAAATCCCGGCCCACTGCACCATCCTCCTTCCAGAGATTTCCCTCGAATTCGTGGTCGTCAGCAGGCTCCGCAAATGAGATCAAGCCCGTGTCGAGCACGGCAACGACGAACTCCCCATCGCCCGTGTGTGTGTCCCACGCAGGCAATGCGTCGATATCCGCAAAAATCAGCGACGGAAGGACGCCATCGTCGGTCGAGATTGCGGGAATGATGAAATGACTACCGATGTGCAGACCCCACTGAACCCAGAAGTCCGTATCGGTCGGGGTGTCGGCACTTGCCGCGTAGAGCCGATAGTTGCGTTCCGCGGACAGCACCTCACACCTGGAAGCAAGCAAGCGAGTCGCCTGCTCAAGGCCTACACCGACGCGCGCATGGACCAGCCCGGGCACCAGGTCCAGCGTGGATATCACGCTGCCATCAACCTGCGCAAGGATGGCCTGCCTGCGCTGCTCGCCGGTTCCCTCGTTGAAACGAATCAGGAGTTCTCCGGGTACGAAGTTCGGGCTGCCCATGTGTGCCTGGGGGCTCCGACAAGCACCCGCGCAAAGCGTCAGGCCCAGAGCGCATGCACGGACGAGCGAACGCGTCGGCTCTCGCATGAGGTTCAACTTACTCGTTGACCTCAAAGCGGACGCCCTTGCCGTCCTTGGTAATGATCACGCTCACGTACTCGATGCCGTCAGCTTTCAGATCGCGCGTGATGACCGCGAAGCCGCTCGCCTTGTAGTCGGATCCGTGGTCGTCGACCGAGATCTTGTAGTTCTCACCCGGATTGTTCTGATTGAAGACCTCCACCTTGGGGCCCTCGAGGTTCTTGATCACAATATCGTACGTCTCCCCCTTCGTGAGCGTCACGCGCGTACCTCCCCGTGCACCGATATCGATGATGTCCTGCGATGAGGTGATCTGAATGATGTAGCTGGTGTCCGATCCGATCGACCCCTCGGATCCGTTGAACTGGTAGCCCATTCCAAAGGACGCCCCGAAGCCGCCCTGGCTGGGATTGATGGTGATCACGCAATCACCACCCGGCGCTGTCCCAAGTGCGCCCTCGGCCGAGGTTGCCTCCGCCTTCGGGGGCAGGCAGCAGGCGCCGAGGGTCGAGAAGAGGAGAAAGGCGATCGTCATTTCAAGTTTCATGATCAGGCTCCATTCGCTCAGTCGGGGTCGTCCAGTAATCGGGCAGGCCGCACGCCGATATCCTCGGCGCGCAGATCAGTTCGGGCAAACATCCGGTATGCCAGGCGCGCGAACTCGGGCGGCTGGCGGTAGCTGCCGCCGCGCAGGGCGTGTCGAGTGAAAGCCGTGGAGAGCACTTCGCCGGTCGCGGGATCGGTCGGATACCTGTCCATCCGGTCGGCCCAGCGATCCAGGCAGTACTCGCGCACATTGCCGTGAATCCCGTGCAGGCCAAACGCATTGGCCTCCTCCAGCTGCACGGGTGAGTGGAAAGGGAAACCGTCGTCGTGACGCAGCGCGCCCGGCGCGTTCGTCACACGTGCCCCGGAAGCATCCATCAGGTTCACCGCATGATCACTGCTGAACTGCTCGCCAAAATGGTAGGGCGTCTCCGAGTAGGCACGGGCGCCGAGTTCCCACTGGGCCTCGGTCGGCAAGCGCAAAGCGCAGTCAGCGAGAGCCTGCGCGGCCTCATCCCAGGTGATGTTCTCAACGGGGTGCACGCCCGACACGCTACCGAAGCCGCGCCAGTGGCTCCCGAGAAAGAACAGGCTCGGAACGCCATCCGTCAGGCGCAGCCACTGGGCCTGGGTCAGCTCGTACTTGGACAGAAAAAAGGGAGCCAACGAGAACTCGACTGGAGCCTCACTCTCCAGGGCTCGTGGGTCATAATTCGGGGCACCCGGCTTTGCCTGGGCGCCCACAAACAGGCTCATGGCCGGTAGCAGGACCAGCACGACCCCCATGCGCTCCTCGACCTGAATCCGCTCCTCCCCGTCGCGCGACGGCTCGTCGCCGGAAGACACGTGCCAGAACTCCCATAGCCCCGACATGGGATCCGGTCCGATCGGCACGAGTCCCATCTGCGGCGCCAGTTCAAGGCCACCGTAGAGCTCGTGCCTGGCTATCTCGCGCCGCGCCTCGCTCCAGCGTTTCGCATGATACTCGATCGAGCGCGTCTCGAGCGAGCGAGACGCATCGAGCCGAGCCTGCACCCTGGGCACCTCCCTGTCGCGCAGGGCCTGCAGAGCTTCGGTAGCTCCGGCGAGCTGGTCATGCACCCGCTGCTGTTGTGCGGAGGGCAGCTGAAAGGAGCGCCGCAACTCCACCTGCTCGCGCAGCCTCTCGTAGCGCTCACGATGGACCGGCAGGAAACGCTCCATGGTCTCAGCCTGCTTCAGGTCGGAGGGCGCCGCAGCTCCGGACGACCTGAGACGCGCGACCGTCTGCGGCGCGACCTCGACGAAATCCGATAGCGCGGCGTAACTGACGAAGAGCGGATGGCTGACGATGTCCTCCTCGAGCACCCCCTCGTCCGGCTCGAGTGCGCGCTCGCGCAATGCTGCCAGCTCGGTCTCATAGGGGGGCAGGGCCGTCAATACCTCGCCGGCGTCCGCAATCCACGATTCCATGCGCTCCACGTTGGCCGGATGCACGGCCCCGAGCTCACCGACCTCCTCGACGAGTTCCTCTGCGCGTGCACGGTCGGCATAGCGTCGAATCTCCCTGGTCCGGCGCGCCTCGTTCCACGTGTAAGCCCACGACCCGACCACCGACAGCAGGATCAACGCTGCGGCCACGGCAGCCACGGCGCGGTTGCGACGGACCCATTTGTTGAACTCGACCACCGGCCCGGTGCGGTATGCGGATACCGCGCGCACCTCGAGGAATGCGCGCAGGTCGTCCGCCAGCATCTCCATGCTCCCGTAGCGGTCCTCGACCCGGCGCGCCATGGCACGCCGCGTGATCGCCACGAGTTCCGACGGCGCGCGCGGCGCAAGCTGTTCGAGCGGTACCGGCGGCCCGCTGACGACCCGCCGCCAGAGCACGGCTGGCGAGGCGCTACCGCGATCCTCATAGGGCATCTTTCCCGAGAGCAGCAGGTAGAGCATGGCACCCAGCGAGTAGATGTCCGTGGCCGGGCCGATGCCCTCCACCACGCCCTCAGCCTGTTCGGGCGACATGAAGGTCGGAGTGCCGACGATGTCGCCATCCATCGATGCGACCGGCGACTCGGGGCTCTCGAGCGCAGCTTCCTTGCGGTCGGTCCAGACGCGCGAGACGACACTGTGGCCCTGATCCGGAGCTTTCTGCGATGGCTCGCCCTCGGGCTGCAGCACGCGCGCCAGGCCCCAGTCCATCACGTAGAGCTCGCCGAATCGACCGACCATGATATTGGCCGGCTTGAGGTCCCTGTGAACGACTCTGCGCGAGTGGGCAAAGGCCATGGTCTCACAAACCTTCAGGATCGAACCGAGTACGCGCGTCAGGGTCCAGCCATCCTCTTCCGCCGCGACCCTTGCAAAGACCTCTCCAAGTGTCTCGCCGCGCACCAGGTGCATGGTGAAGAAGAAGTGGCCATCCGCATCGAGACCGAGGTCATGGATCGGCACGATGCCGGGGTGGTCGAGCTGTCCCGTGACCTGTGCTTCCTCGATCAAGCGCGCCAGGCTGCGAGACTCGCCCTTTGACTCATCAGCTCCCGAGCTATCGGGGTCCGCGGCATCCTTGCTGCCAACCTTCATGGCCAGGTAACGCCGGAAGTCCTTGTCAAATACCCGGTAGACCGTGCCCTGCGCACCGTGCGCCAGCTCGTCCTCGCGCTGATACCGGTCGCGGTCAGGCTGGTGGTCTCGCAGGCGCTCGACGAACTCATGCGTGAAGTCCGATTCCGGAACTCCCACGGCCATGGTCTTGGCCTGCGCCTCGCGCTCGGTCGCCGACACCGCTCGATAGAGGGCCTTGAGCTGCGGCCCCCACTGCGGGTTCTTGCGGCAGACATCCTCTAGCTCGAATTCCGCTGACTCGTTCAGCCGGTTCAAGAACTGGCGGAAGGACTCGTGAGAGGATCTCGGTTCTGGGTTGGCCATACGCGCGGCCCCATCGCGACACCCAGCGGCCGTGGGATTATGGCCATGCTCTGGAGTCCGCAATTCGAGCGCACGTAGAGGCTACCATCTGGCCCTGTTTTCGTCGAATCGAGGCGATCAGAGCGACTCTCGAGCGTTCTGGATCTAGGCACGCGCATACGCTCCCGAGGCATTACCTGGGAATACCTATCTGGGATTCAGAGAGCGGACCTGGGAATCGACTGAAGCGAAGTGCGAGCGTAGGGTCCATGCACGAGCAGCCATGAATAGCAACCACCGGAAGCGAGCACTGGCGGGGAAACGCTCCCTTGGCCGTGCGAGCCTGGACCGGGCAAACCTGAAGGGTGCGGACCTGAGCGGCGCCGACCTGACAGAGGCCGATCTGTCTCGCGTGAATTTCGTGGATGCGCTCGGGGCGGATGGTCCGGACCTGCGCGAGGCCAGGCTGCACGATGTACGTATCACGACCGAACAGGAAGGTGGCTCCAGTGGAGCGTTTCTCGAGCTCGCGATGGTCGCCAGTCTCGACCAGGCGAACTTCGGAAACGCCCTCTACCTGACCGAGTACCTGAGTCGCGCCTTGCCGTTTGCGCTTGAGCGCCAGCGCAGTGCGGGCGCAGTGCGGGCGTCGAAGCCTCGGCCGAGGGCGATGCCATCGCTCGCATTCACGCCATCTGCCCGCTGTACGCGGACGTTCAGCCCCCGGCCCAACTCGTGGTGCTCGTCAAGCTGATCAACGGAGAGCTTCGCGCGCATCTCAGCAAACATCCGCACCGACTGGAGAAGCGCGAGCCCCGGCTCTTCGACGCTCCTATCATCGACTTCCTCACGACCGAAGACTGGACCGTATACCTCACGCCTGACACCGTGGATGGTGACTCGGATCTGTTCGCAATCGCGCGCACGATCGCGGTCAAGCCCAGCGCTTGGATGGTCGAAGTGAAGATGTACCCATCGACGAACAGGGCCGGGATGGAGATCGTAGGCGCGCTGTACGGAATCACGGCGACGATGAGAACCGACGGGAGCATGTTCGCCACCACCTCCCACTTCATAGGGCAGGGGCCGGCGCGTGGCGACGACGGTGCGCGCACGCGGCGCCGGAGAGCCTCGCACTACTCCTTCGAGCTCGGGGTCTACGACTCCATTCTGGAGTGGGTCAATGCGCTGCGCCCACACCCCAAGGGGCGGCTCATGCTGCGCGAAGGCAACCTGACATTCGCACCCAACAGCTGATCTTGTGCCGAGCGGTCAGCTTGTCAAACGAGGCCTGACACCTGCGGCGACCCGGCAGGCATGGATCCCGGGTTACATCGCGTCCAGTCGGGTACCATGGGCGGGTACACATCCGTCGCGGCTGCTCTACCCAATGGCCTTCATCAATTCTCCAATCTGCAGGTCCATCTTGAGCCTCGGCACGCTTGTGGCAGCCCTCGTCCTGTGCTCGACACCGGCGTCAGCACAGCGTTACCACGTACGGACATATGGCGTCGGAGATGGGCTGCCCGCGCCCGCGATACGAGGCATCACCCAGGATCGGCACGGCCAGATCTGGGTCGCAACGCTAGCGGGGCCTGCGTCCTACGACGGCTCCGCCTGGCGCACCTACACGCTCGAGGATGGCCTGAGGAGCACGGGACTGGCCCAGATAGCGGTGGATGACGAGGGCGTTCCCTGGACCGTGAGCAACACAATGCCCGCGCGGCTCGCGACACTTTCAGAAGAAAGCTGGCACGCATTCCCCGATGGCGGAGGCACGAGCCGACGAATCCTCTCGACCTGCATGGCGGTCAGGGGGGCTGGCGAACACGCGCGCGCACTGATCGGCACAACGGGGGGGCACATTCTCGTGTGGAGCTGTGGCGCCCGCGAATGGACCACGATCGAAGCCCCCGTTCCGGGCACCAAGATCGACGCGATCCACATCATTGAAGGCCGTACTCTCGTCGTCTCTGGCGGGCGTGGATTCGAACTGCAACGCGATCCCATCGACGTGCTGGTCGAGATCCAGGTGCACGTCGAGATGCTCCGCGGTCTGGCCTGGGATAATGATGACCGAGCCCTGTTCTTCCTCGGTGTGCGCGAGGTCTACATCCAGGAGGATGGTGATGCCGCGCGTCCCTGGGGGCAGTACGACCTGGATCTCCAGCCCGGACACAGCGGGCGCTTCAGGGCAGTACCCACGCCGGATGGCGGCCTCTACTTCGGGAATGAAGTCGGCGCGTTCTACGTTTCTGCAGGACAGAGTCCGCGACGTCTCGACACGTCTAGCGGTCTGGTCGCACCCGGAATGAGCGCGCTCTTCCAGGATCGCGAGGACAACGTCTGGGTTGGATCCGAGCGCGGCCTCTCGAAGATCGTGAGCCGCAGGTTCGATACGTTTGACCGCGAGCACGGGCTCTTCCAGTCCGAGGTGACCGCCGTGCTCGAGACCCTCGATGGGACAATGGTCCTGGGCCACCCAGATGGGTTGACGTTCCTCGAGGATCCACCGCGGCACCTGGTCTTCAGTCAGGGAACCTCTGCGGGCCGCGTGCTGGACCTCGACCAGGACAGCGACGGAACGATCTGGGTCGCCGCATCCTGGCACGGTCTGGTGGAGATCCGCGCTGATGGCGAGGTGCTGGTTCATGGACCCGAGGAGGGCCTCGCGCTCCAGGTGACTTCCACCCTCATGGGCGACGACGGGCCGGAGTGGATCGGGACATCAGCGGGAATCTACCGACGGACAGAGGTGGGCTTCGAGAGGGTCGCGGCTCTGGACCACGGCGCCGAGGTTCAACTCCCCATCAGAAACATCACTCGGGGTGCGGATGGGCGCTGCTACGCAGGGACGGGAGAGTACGGCGCCCTATCCTGGGGGGATGACCTGGTTCCCAGGCTCGCAATGCCAGAGCCGCACTCACGCGGCATTTCGACCTTCACCGTGAATCCGGATGTGAACGGCCAGATCTGGGTGGCGACGGCGGCTGGCTTGATGGTCTGGAACGATGGGCACCTGAGCCCCAGTGTCCATCCACGGATCGCCTGGGAGGTCTATTTCATCGAGCGGGGAGAGAACGGCATGACCTGGGTTGGCACCAACAATGGTGTCTATCAATGGGATGGCGAGCATCTCAATCATTTTGCAGTCCCCGAGGGTCTGGCCGGCGCAGAGACAAACCGAGCGGCAGGATACCTTGACTCCCACGGACGCTTCTGGATCGGCACCAATCGCGGCCTATCGGTGTATGACTCCACGCGCGACCTTCCGCGGCGTCACCCACCGACGGTCGAGATACTGGGCTGCAACATCCCCAGGCCTGAATCCTCCGGCTCCGCGGCGAGCCAGACCGTCCCGTTCTCGCAGAACCAGCTCACCTTCGCCTACCGAGCGATCGCGTTCACCGATGAATCACGCGTGCGCTTTCAGTCCTTCCTCGAAGGGTTCGACAGCGACTGGAGTGAGCTGGCGCTCAGTCCGTTACGTCAGACCACCTACGCTCACCTCCCGCCCGGCAACTACACCTTCAAGATCCGTGTAGTCGACGTCGAGGGACAGGTAAGCGAGCCGGATGTATGGGAGACCATCCGGATCCGCGAACCATTCTGGAACGAGACATGGTTCAGGGCGCTCGCAGCGCTCCTGACTATCGGGACCGTGTACACGACGAGCTCCATGGTGATCCACCGTCGCAACTCGGGCCGCCTGGAACGTGAAGTGCTGGCACGCACACGGGAACTCTCCGAGTCCCAAGCTGCGACCGAGCGACAACGCGTTCGACTGGAATTGACCCTGGCCAATATCGCGGATGGCGTCGCCGCGATCAGTCACAACGGGGAGATCCTCGTCTGGAACCGTGCAGCTCACCGGGTGACCGGGTGGAGCCCGGAGGAGGCGATCGGTCGCTCGTTGACCGACCTCCTTGGCGCGCAAGCCCTCGCCCCTGATCGCGCCGGGCGCCCCGCAACCGAGGTGACACTGCGCACAGGTGCGTCACGCCATTTCGACATCGCCAGCGTCGAGACCGCTGCCGTGGGCGACATGCCGGCGGGTCGCGTTGTCGTATTCCGGGACGTGACCGACCGTCTCACCCTCGACCGAAAGCTCGTGCGCGAGGAGAAGCTGGCCGCACTCGGGCTGCTCGCTGGAGGCATCGCACATGACTTCAACAACCTGCTGACCGTCATCATCGGCAACCTATCGCTGCCCCTTCCGCCCACCCTGGCCTCCGGCCTGTTCGCCGAGAGCATGCAGGACGCGCGGTCTGCGGCCAACAGGGCACGCCTGCTCACCCTGCAGCTCCTGACGTTCTCGAAGGGCGGAGAACCCGTGCGGCAAGCCGTATCGGTTGCCGACATCCTCGACGACGGCTCGAGCTTCATGTTCAGCGGCGCCAATGTCGCCTGCGAGATTGACGTGGCTAACGACCTGCGACTCGTGGACGTGGACGAGGGACAAATGGGCCAGGTATTTCACAACCTGATGCTCAACGCGCGCGAGGCCATGCCAGAGGGCGGTACCGTCAAGATCCGCGCGACCAACCTCAGCGAGGCGCCGCCATTCCTGACCGAAGGAAAGTACATCCTGATCGAGTTCGAGGACGAAGGCGTTGGCGTCTCCGAGAATGACCTGGCGCACATCTTCGATCCTTACTTCTCCACGAAGTCGCGCGGGTCCGGGCTGGGCCTTGCGATCGCTTACTCGGTGGTGCAGCGGCACGGAGGGCATGTGACCGTGAACTCCACTATCGGCAAGGGGACGACGTTCCGGATTTACCTCGAGGCCTCCGTAGAGCAGCTTCCCGACCACTCGGCGCCCGAGACCATTCCACGTCATGGATCGGGCGCACGGATTCTGATCATGGATGACGAGGACGCCATTCTGCGGGTCGTATCGAGCATCCTCACGGCGTCCGGCTACCGCACTTCCTGCTCGAGAACAGGCGAAGAGGCCATCGCCATGTACGAGCAGGCTATCGCGGACGCCACCCCGTTCGACGCGGTCATCATGGACCTGACCATTCCCGGCGCCATGGGTGGCAAGCAAGCGGTCCTGCACCTCAGGCGGATCGATCCCGACGTGTGTGCCATCGTGGCGAGTGGATACTCGAACGACCCGATCATGGCGCGCGCGAACGAGTTCGGCTTCTGCGCAGGAATATCCAAGCCATTCGGATCCAAGGAGCTGCGTGAAGTGCTGGAGCAGGCACTTCGAAACAAGCCTCTCCCCGCGCTGGACGTCGCGTCGGATCCGCCGGCTCAGAGCGCCACGTGATGTGCGAGGGGCAGCGGCTCCATAAACCATTCCTTGGCAACAGGTTGCGCCGCGGCACTCGCGTCGCGCCGCGCGGCCGCGCCCATGAAACCGGCGAAGCTTGCCCCGCATTCGATTGGGAACGGCAAGATCGTTTACTGCGCCACCCCCGCGCGCGATGCATCTGATCGATTCTGGGGGATTCCGCCGCCAAGAAGAACACCACCCCAAAGAGAGAGTGCGCCCTGCCATGAAGTACGGAACGCTAAAGACCATCCTCGCAATGATGCTGGGTCTCGTCGCCCTGCAGTCCACCGCCGGTGCCCAGTGCCGCCCCGACCGACTCGATGGCGGTCCCTGCTGTACAGCAGCTCAGCCTGATATCCCGCGCCCGCGTGCATTCCGCCAGGACTCACTCCAGATCTGCTGGAAGGATTGCGGCGTCGAGAGCATTTCGAACTGCTTCGTCCAGTGGACCCTTGGCACGACGAGCTTTTCTCCCTGCGCCATCCGCAGAATGGATGTCCGCATGATCGACGCCGCAGGCACGGTCAAGTGGAAAGGCCGGATGAGTGTCCAGTACTCTCGCACCTGGGAGGAGTCCGACGCCACCGGTGTCCAGAGGCAAGTCTGGCGCTACCTGGCAAATGGAGACCTCCGACCGACGTCGGCTGCTGGCTCGAGCCCCTGCCCCGTACCGCCCTGCGTAACCGCGTTTGGCGGACGCATCCGTTTCACAGGATACGTCGACATGGCCAGGTCGTGCTCGACCGCAGCCGGCACGGTCGGTACCGACAGCTTCGCGTGGATGCTCACCCACGCCTGCGACGTCATTGACCACGCCCCCGGATTCCCGCGCGCAGGAGTCTTCCACCCGGACCGCGCCTACACCTTCGTCGGGCCGGCGGCGGGCTTCGCCGTCAGTCCGTTCCAGCCCGTCGCGATGGGTAGCACCCCTCAGAACCGCGTGCGCCGGGTCGACCTGAGCGCAGGTGCGCCGGTGTGCCAGTTCGAGGAACAGATCGATGCGGGTCTCAATGTCCTTCAACAGCTCTGCATCTGTGGCCCGACGGCGGGTCTCGCCCAGTATGCGATCTCCGACCTCGGTCTCGGCAGCTCCTGCGGAACCTCGATCTTCACGCCCGGCGGACCGTTCCTGCCCGGGTACATCTCCATGGGAATCGGTAGCTGGACCGACCCGACCACCTACCCCGGCGTCGAGGCCCTGCGCTGGTCCTCGGGCGGCTACGAATATTTCGACCCCTGTGTGGGGATCGTGCGGCATGAGGTCTTCTTCGGCGTGACGACACTCGGTGGAGACTTCGCGACCAGCATCCCGTCGAGCGGGGTACCGGGCGTTCCGCTGCCGCGCAACTTCGTCGACCAGTGCAACGCCCTCAGGCCGTCAGGCACCGTGATGAACGTCCCCTGGAAGAAGAGCGACCACTTCATCAACCTGAACTTCTGAGCGCATGCCACAAGGGGGCCTCGACACCGGATCGGGGCCCCCTCCCGAACGCCCTCGGTGGCAGCTCAGGCTCTCGGGCAGATGCGAATCGCTTGCGGCACCCACTTGCGCGTCAACGCATCTCGCTCTGACAACGACGGCCTGCACAGCAGTGCGTAGTCGACGCTAGCAGCCCGTGGCGAAACGCCTCGATTCGGGCTTTGGTGGTGCTTTGCGGGCATTGGCCCCGCAGGCGACCTTTTTTGGTCGCCGAGGACGCCAATGTTCGCAAAGTGCCGCCAAAGCCCGAAAGGACGGCGAAGCCGGCCGTTCGTGGTATTTCGTCCGCTTGGTCATTAATAGATCGGGCTAGACCGTTACTCGCGCTGCCGTCTACAGATCGAGGAAGCGCGAGCTGTGCACCTCACGCGCACCTGTCATCTCGACCAGAGCGCGAGCGTGATCCATGCGCACGCCGCCTCCGGGCATGACCACCAGAGACTCGCCCGCGCGCTCGATCAACCCACGCAACAGCTCGCGACCCTCCCATGCACGCGGGCCATCGCCTGCGGTCAAGAGGCGTGTCACGCCGTGCCGAACGAGCACGTCGAGCGCCTGAAATGGAGCAGCGATGCCGTCAAAGGCACGGTGGTACGTCACCGGTAACTCGTCCGCTGCGGCCACCAACGCCGCCAGACTGGGCTGGTCGATTTCACCGCTGCTGGACAGTACCCCCAGCACAACGCCCGCCGCACCGGCATTCCGCGCCATGGCAATCTCGCCTGCCATGACCCGCACCTCCGCCTGGCTCATCACGAAACTGCCCGCCCGCGGACGGATCATCGCGAAGACTGGAACATGGACGGACGCGACCACCGCGCGCAGGTCTGCCTCCGTGGGCGTGAGCCCGTCGAGCTCCAGCTGCGCGCAGAACTCAAGTCGCGCTGCGCCGAGCGAGCATGCATCGATAGCGCCGACCAGGGTATCGACACAGACCTCAACCAACGTCACGGACGTCCTACTCCCCTGCAGGCGCCGGACCCGGCCAGCATTGGCCGTCGGAGCCATCGCCAGCGGAAAGTCGAGCCACGGACGACCGTATTGACGTTCGTCCGTGGCTCGGCCCGGTGATCACGGGCAGAAGGACACTCGCAGGCCATCGGACAGGTTGAAGCCCGACGCACCTGCAGCCACATCGCGATACCAGAACTGGAAGGTCCAGCTCGAACCGCTGGTGACCATGTTCGGCCCCGCCCCGACGGGCGGACTCACGAAGTCGAGGTTGTAGGTGGCCGCCCCGGCGCCATCGAGAGACACCGAAGGAAACAGGCGCTTGGTGTTTCCACCCACGCACCGGAAGCCATCTCCGAAGGCCGTCTGGATCGTGTTGGGACCGTAGTAGAACAGGCCAGATCCGTTCGGGATCGCCCCGGTCACGGTCAGCGCGAGATCCGCGGTGGTCACGCTGGTCGACCCGCTGCTGCCCATGATGGCTCCTGGACCGGCCGAGTTGGCAGCAAAGCTACACACATTCGACGGCGCCGCGCAGTCGCAGACCACGTCGAGCACGCGGAAGTCGTCGACCGCGGCCTCGATCTGGTTCTCCTGATTCAAATCCCTCGCCCGGAAACGCACGCGCACCTGCGAGGTCGGCTCGACGTAGTCCCGCACGAACACCCCGTGATGGAACCAGCCGATCAGGTTCTCCAGGTCGTTGACCAGTCCCAGCGTCTCGAGATTGACCCATGTCGCGCCGTCATCGTTCGTGATGCCGATGCGCATGCGCTCATGGTTCGTAATGCTCCCCAGGCTGGAGGAGTACCAGCGCCAGTAATCGATGCGCGGATTGTGCGTGCCCGACAGGTCCAGCAATGGCGAGACCAGACTCGTGTATCCAAAGTCAACGTCCCCATCCGTGGCGGTGTGCCAGCATTGATCTCCGGCCTCGGAATGATCCTCGCTCGGAGCACCGTGCCTGCCCGGAGGAACCCCGCGTTCCCACACGCCGTTGGTCGCGGTGTCGCCCGGCGCACCCAGCATCCAGCCGTTGTCGGTCTCGGCATCGTCATCCATCAGGGTCACGGCTGCCGTCCCCGTGAAGGAGAGGTTCGAGTACCGGGGCGCGCCATCCGGACTGTTCCAGGTGATGCCGTCGGTCGAACGAGCGGACACGTACCAGTGCACCTCCTGTGCGCAATCCATGGCCGGGAAGTCCGCCCGGAAGAGCCCGCCGCCCAGATCGACAAGTGAACTGGTGACAAAACCAGCGCCCGCGTCCACGTGCAGCTCAGCGCTGCCCATTTCCATTTCACCGGCCGAGCGCTCGGTCAACTGTACGGTGACACTGTCGCCCGTGGGGTCCAGGGTCAGGGGGACCCCGGCCGGGTAGGCGATGGCCACGATCGGATCGTCGGCCCAAAGGACGAAGAGCCCCTTCTCCAGATCACTCCCGATGACCACGCCGCTCGGGAAAAAGGGATAGACGCTCCACAACCCATTGAAGCCGACCGCGTCGTAACCAGGCCAGGTATCGAAGTGGCGCACCTCTACCGCATTGAGGGGGTCGCTCGCATCGAAGACGCGCAAGCCGCTGCGGTAGTTGGCCTCGTAGATGAGGTCGCCCTTTGTGTACAGGTTGTGGCCGATGGCGCGCTTTCCGTTCGTGAACGAAGTCGCCAGGAAGGCCGAGTCAATGTCGCTGATATCGGCCACGTAGGTGGTGGTCCTCGCCGGCCCCTCATCGAGCTCGTCGTTGATGTAAGCGTACTGCCGATCGGGCGACAACCACACCTGGTGCGAGTAGGCGCGGTCCGGCCAGATCACGCGACTCAGCATGAAGATGTTATTCTTGTCGGTGACATCGAGAATCTCGAGGCGCGTGGCCGACCCACCGTTACCGAATCCGCCACAGGCGAAGGCCACCTGGCGGCCGGCGTAGGGCCCGGACGTGTAGGTCACGACCTGAACGTCGTGCACGTAGATGTCGGACCAGCTGCGCACGAAGACGGGGTTCGAGGGATCGGCGAGCGTGTAGATGCGCAATCCGTAGGAACCGCCACCGCAACGGTAGAGGTAGCCGCTGACCTCGTCGATGGCGACGTTGTGCGTCGCGCTCGTACCGCCGTTCGTGACCTCACGCACGAGGCTGACGACACCTTGATCGACCTGGTCGAGATCGATGACCTGGATCCCGGAGCCGCCTTCGCTCACCGCGTATGCGTAGTGGTCGTAGGTCTTGATGTCACGCCACAGACTGGTGGGGCCGTCGATCGTCGTGAGGATCTGCGGGAACGTCGGATCGGAGATCTCGACGACGCCCGTCCCGGTCGACATGCCCAGCAACGCATACTCGCGCCCAGACGGTGAGGTGTACCCCCAGCAATCATTGCCGCTCGCTGCCCCGAACTCGCCCAGCGTCACCCATGACAGCAGCTGTACGCCTTCGGATTGGAAGTCCACCGGAGGCACCGAGTCTGTGCCTGAGATAAATGACGAGCTACCGCCCGCAGGCGCGCCGGGGCGCCAGCCCTTGCCCGCGTACGCGGGAACTCGATCGAGCATCTTCGGGTCGTCTTCGTGGAAAGCCATGGCCACGGAGCTGGACACGACGGATGCCGTGAACCCGACGAGCAGGGCAGAAAGGAGCGTGCTGCGCATATTATTAATAATGGTAAGGGGGCCGATCTCTAGCACGATCTTATAGCAACCAGGCCGTGGGTAACCGTGGTGGCACAATCTCTTACCTGGGGAGGCCGAATTCTTCACATAGCGCCCCTGGGCCACCGGGAGATCAGTCGGGATGCCCCCCCCCGGAATCTGCATTCTGGCTGCACACCGCAAGTCCTGAAGCGCACCCAGTGGTAGGACCAGGTGCAAAAAGCGGGTTCGAGGACCGCCTCACAGCGCACCCTTGCGCCCGCTGGCCGCCCGGCGCTGGCATTTCCCCAGGCCTCGCCAGTTGTCCGGTACTATCTGAGCACCCCGCCACTCTCACATCGAAGGAACCGACCCCATGCGTATTTATCAGTTTGCCTTCCTGGCCGCTTCACTGGCAGGCGGATTCGCCCAGGCCGCCGTGCAGTCCACCCCCACTAACATGACGCGCGCCTCGAGGTCCACGTCGCAGCCACTCGACTGCGCCTTCCAGTCGGCGGAACAATGGGTGGCCGACCTGCACGCCGCAGCGGTCCGCGGAGAGGTCGCCGCTCCGTCGATGCGCTCGGTACCGCAGGTTGTTCCGCGCGGGACAGCACAGCTCGGATTGGGCGTTGCCTGCCTGACAAACGACCAGATTTTCGCGTACGAAGACTCGAGCCAGGTGCTGCTGACAAACTTCAGCAACGGTCAGCTCTTTGATCTGATGATCGAGGCCTCCAACGCCATGCTGGCCCAGCACGGAGACCTGTACGACTTTGTCGGGTTCTGGACCAACTTCGTCCCGAATCACAAGATCGGCGCCGCCTTCTATGCCGGCATCGAGAACGACGTCCAGGGCGTCGGCTCTTCACTCTACAACTCACGTGCCGACCTCGGACTCGCGGGAGACAACCTCGAGGGCTTCATCATGATGTGGAACGTGAACAACTCCTACTGGCAGCCAGGCACGGGAGCCAACGCGGACTTCACGCGCCTTGCACTGGCGCAGGAATTCGAGCACCGATTCGCGATGTTCCTGCCCAACCTGCTCGACGGACGCCAGCTACAGGGCAACAACGGTAGCTGCGGCCGCGGCGCCCACTGGAACTGGCGTGTGGACGGACAGGGCTCGGGAATGGAGATCTCCGAGTGGGTCGGATCGACCCCGGCGCAGCTTGCCGGAAGCTTCGTCACGTTCAACACGGACATCACAGGCGGTGTCTTCAGCTACTCGGACCTGTACCTCATGGGCTACGTGTCGCCGATGGAGATGGACGCTGGAAACAGCGAACTCCGATACATGGATGGCTCGGGCTGCGCTGGGGACTACAACGGCATCATCTCGACGTTTAGCTCGGCCGACATCATCGCGTCTGCCGGCCCCCGGATGCCGACGTCGGCATCCGCCCAGAAGAACTTCCGCACGGGCTGGATCATGCTACATCAGCCGGGAGACGCGCCCAGTTCCGCAGACCTCGGCAAGTCCGTGGCAATCCTCGAGCAACACCAGGCCGACTGGCAGCTGTCGACACTGGGGCGTGGCAGCATGAACAACCAGCTGTTCGACGATTGCAATTGCAACGGTGTCCCGGACGCCCAGGACGTCGCCAATCTGACGAGCACAGACCACAACACGAATGGCCTGCCCGACGAATGCGAACAGGTGGGCGCCAGCTACTGTATCGGCGCCGCCAACTCTGCGGGCCCCGGCGCATCGCTGGTCGCAATCGGGAGCGACGCGGTGACGGAGAACAACTTCACCCTGGCGGCCACGGCCTGCCCGGCGTCTGTCTCGGGACTGTTCTACTTCGGCACAAGCCAGATACAGGCCCCGTTCGGCGAGGGCTTCCGCTGCGTGGGCGGCATGACGCACCGCGTCCAGCCGCCTCAGATGACGGACGGCTCGGGCCTTGGCGTGCGAGCGCTTGACCTGACCCAGCCTCCCGCAGCTGGCAACGCCGTCGCGGGCACCACCCTGCGCTTCCAGTTCTGGTACCGCGATATTCCGGGCGGACCGAACGGCTTCAACCTGACAGACGCCGTCCGGGTCGACTGGAACTAGCCCGGTTTCACGCAAGCGCCCATCGTACTCCGGTGCTCGCCGGATCGATGGGCGCTCGTGGCTCTAGCCCGGATCATCCCTGACCACGCGGGCTAGGTGCCAGCCTCGTCCCAGTCGCCCGCATTCCAGTGCGCTCCGTCACAGAACGGTTTGTTCTTTGAGTCCCCGCAACGGCACAGCGTGAACTTCTTGTCTGAGGCGCCGGCGCCGAACTCCTCCCCTGCGAGTCCCACGCCACCGGTCACCACGTAGGGTCCATTCTTGACGACCATGATTGCGGGCCCGCCGCGGCTCTCGGCTGATGCGGGCGAGACCGTGAGTGCGCCCGACGGGCAGGCCTGGACCACCTCGCTGACCTCCGATGCCGGGGCCCCGTCCGGATCGATCCAGGGCTCCTGGCCCATGCGCCACACCGCCGGCAAGCGCTGCGTGCACACGCCGGCGTGTGCACACACGGCACGGTTGTCCTTGATCGTGACCTGCGCGCCGACGTACTCGTCTTGACGGTCCGGAAGTCGCCCCTCTGACCTCGCGCTCGAGAAACCCTTGCCCCCGTGCGCGCCATCACAGAGGGGTTTCCTGGCGGATACACCACAACGGCAGAGCGCGAGCATGGGCTTGCTCTCGATCGGGCCACTGGCGTCACGCAGGTCCTGCAGATCATCCACGAGATAGGGGCCGTTCTCGCGCGGCCTGATGTTCGGTTTCGGCATCGTTACCTCCAGGCCGAAGTCTACGGCACCCCTCCACAAGCCACGCCCAGAGGGGTTTTCCAGGGGTTGGGAACGGGTGCTGGCGTGTGGACGTGCGTTTGCTCCATTTCGATCGTTTCCTGTGTAGCCGCCCGGAATCCAATGCCGATGTGCTCCTCGTGGGCCCATGTGGATGGCCCCAGCCCCCATGGTTTGCCATCACCCCCACCGTTCAATCCCGGCCCACAGACTTGGTCCACGGAGCCACGCCCGTCGCCGCGGCATGACCTTGATCGAGGTCGCGATCGCGATGCCCATCGTGCTCATCGCGATGGGCATGTTTGTCCAGATGTTTCGAACTGGCGTCGGGCTCCGTACGAGCGGACGCGAAATCTGGAGCGCCAACGCTGCGGCACAGGACCTGCTCGAGCGCATGCGCAACGAAGACTTCCGCTCCATCGTGGCGATCTATAACGCAGATCCCTTTGATGATCCGCTGGGTCCCGGCACGGCGCCGGGATCGACCTTCAGCGTGGACGGCCTCCCCGCCCTCGATGCGGACTCGGGATTGCCGGTCGGCGAGGTGATCCTCCCGGTGATCAACACCGGCACCGAGGTCGTGCCAATCTGGGAGCTGCGCGAGGACATGGAGCTGCCCGCGCTGGGCTTGCCGCGTGACCTGAACGCCGACGCCGTGATCGATGCGCTGGACCACAGCACCGATGTTTCGATCCTGCCGATCCTTGTGCGCGTGCGCTGGCGCAGCGCAAACGGACCGCGCGAGTACGAACTACAAACGCTGCTCGCCGAGATGCGCTACTGATGCGATTCGTGCCCCAACGTACTTCCAGATCGGGCTTCACGCTGCTCGAGATCATGATGGCCGTCGCTCTGCTGGCGATCGTTGTCGTCAAGGCGCACGGTGCGATCGGCGACGTGAATCAGTCGCTGAGCCAGCAGACGCGCGAGATCGTTCTCGAGGACCATGCGCGACGCGTCCTGCGGCGCATCGGCTATGAGATCATGGGCTCCAACCGCGATTCGCTCATTCCGGTGTCGAACGCGCCACTCTCTTCGGATGACCTGCTCTACCAGGTGAATCTCGGGATCCACGACGGCGAGGTGGTCTGGAGTGATCAGGAAGAGGTAGCCCTTCAAGAGCTCGAAGGACAGATATCCTGGAGCGAGAGCCCGGGCACGCCGGAGGAACGCCGCGTCATTTGGACCAGCCTGGTGGCTCCGTACCTCGAGGGCGAGATTCCAAATGGAATGGACGACAACGGCAACGGCCTGATCGACGAACGAGGCCTGAGCTTCGTCATCGATCGCAACAGCGTCACCGTGCGGCTGACCCTTGAGCGCCAGCTACCCGGCGGCGGCGTGGTAACCCAGACCGTGCAGACCACAGTCACGTGCCGCAACCTCACGCCATCCACCTGAGTCGATGATCCCATGCGTCGTCCCCTGAAGCACAACCGGAACATGGGTCCGCAGGCCGCATCACGCCGTGGAAGTGCGCTCGTGCTGGCGCTGATGGTGGTGGCTTTCGTCTCGTCGCTCGGCGCTGGCTATCTGATGCTCTCGCGCGCGCTGGCCAGCAAGCACAAGGTCACTCAGGAGGTGACCAAGGCGTTCTACCTGGCTGAAGCCGGTCTGGCAGAGGCGTTTCATGCCGTGCGCATGGGCCGTACCGGGCAGCTGGGTTCACTCGAGCAGCCAGCGGTCTACGGGCCTGGCCTGGTCTGGGTCGACGCAACGGAGTCGGCGGACGGCCATGTCGAGTTACACAGCACCGCCATCGTCGGAACCACCCGTTCGAGCCTGGCCTTCGTCGTCGAGCCAGTAGACCTCTCCCTGGGATTCTTCTCCGATGAGGACCTCGTCATCGAGTCGGTCTTGCTGGCCGACGGGTTCGACTCGGAGATCGGCGACTACTCCGTTCAAATCAGCGGCCAGGAACTCATCGTCGACCCCACGTACACGTGGTTGATGATCGACGAGACCAACAACATCCTCTTCTACGAGGGGAACTTCTTCCGCTTCCTGGCAATGGACGGATACACCTTCACCTGGGACGAGGACTTCCCCTACGAGGAGGCCCTGGCGCTCGAGAGGGCCTCGCGCGGGCAACTCGATTTCTCCGGCTTCATCCGCGAGGAGGCCGGCTACGACCCTTGGGCATCGGCCGAGTACCTGGCCATCGTCGCGGCGCTGAGCGCCAAGCCCTACGTGGCCGTCGAGGGAGAGACCGGGGAAGTGATCACCTCAGAACTTGGACCCACAACCGGCGATAGCGGTTTGATTGGCTCCAACGGCGACGTGCTCTTCGAGGATCCGGACGCAGTGATCGAGATCTTCGGTGACGTGCGCACGGGCCCCGCGAGCGCGACGAGTGGTCCCGCGCGAGTGACCGGTGACTGGACCTCACGGGGTGAGGCGGTCGACCTGCCCCCGGTCGAGGTTCCGGACGTGAGGCTGGCGCCACCGATCCTCCACGACGGCCTGCTCCCACTCCTCATCTCGCCGGGAACCAGTGGCTTCAAGAGCCTCGAGGTAGCCACAGACGCCGAGCTCATCCTGCGCGGCCCGGCCACAGTCGTTATCGGCAACCTGACGCTGCAACCCGGAGCATCCCTGGAGCTGGACACGCGCGACGGCGACGTGGCCCTCTACATAACCGGAGGCCTCGACCTGCAGGCTGGATCCTTTGTGACCACCCCGGCCGATGCCCCCGACCAGCTGACCGTCCAGGTGGGCGCGATCCCATCGAACGCCATCGCGGCCCCGGTGCAGCTCAACGCCAGCGCGTCCTTCCATGGCACCATCTACTCACCGGACAGCGCCGTGCACGTGGGTGGATCATTCGAGGTCTACGGCTCGATCGCCGCGCGCCAGCTGACCATCGGCGCCGGAGCTCGACTGCACTTCGACGACACCGGTTTCGAGGACAGTCCTATCCCGCGCGTCATCTCGTGGAAGGTCCTCGAGGTACCCGCTGCGATCAAGGGCCACGGAGACATCATGCGCATGTTGGGACTGGGCCGCCAGGACCTGCGCGCGATGACAGACGCACACGACCTGGCGTCCGTGACCATCAGTGTCGTCTTTCTGGACCACGGCGGAATCCAGCGGGTCTTCAGTGGATCCGAGGCCGACCTGGATTGGGATACGGTGGCCGAAGTCATTCGCGTCGAGCGGGACCCCATGAGGACGCGGCGGGAGAGCGAACTTGACTCACCCAACAGCGAACCCTCCGGAAGTGCTTCAGATTCGAATGAAGACGTCGATCAAGACAATGACGGCATCTCGTCGATCCCAACCGGGGCCCGCGCAGGCGTGGCGTCGGCGATCAGTGACCGCGACGGATTGATAGCAAAAGCCATCGAAGATCGTCTCCTGACGGGGCCCGCTCCATTCCTGCCGCTCTCTCAGGAGGAATGGGGGGCGATCGAGGCCATACCGAACACGACCGCGCCCAAGCAGCTTGATGACCTGCGCACGAACGACATCTTTGCCGGCGGAACGGGCGGAGTCGCCGACGTGGAGAGCCTCTAGGCTGATCTGGACCCGATGCATTCCGGAAGCCAACAGCAGCACGCAGGGTTCCAGGCGCACGAGCGCTGGGGACATGGCCACCGATGGCATCCCTCAACAGGCATCGCTGCGCTCGCACTCGTGCTCTCAATGGTGGCATCGAGCGCCCGGGCACAGGTCCCGGCCCAGGCTGAGCACGGGTCGGCACGCGAGCTGGATGAGGCACGCGGTGTGGAAGACGTGGGCCAGGTCATGCTCGATTGCCGCGCGCTGGAGGGCGGAGCATTTCAGCTTACCGAGCGGCTTTCGGCCCTCGGAACGGACGCCCTTGGACGCATGTTCGCGACCCTGGCCAGAGGACGGTTCGAGGTGCGCGTGGGCGAACGGGGACATTCCGTGCGGCCGATCACCGCAGGTGAACGCCTGGGCTTGATCACGTCCCTGGGGCGCATGCCCTGGATCGACCTGCAGGTGCTCCTCGACGAACGCCAGGCGCTCGATCCGGATGAAGGCGAGCGCGTCGCCGCACTGCAGCTCATCGGCGCCTTCGGTGACGCCTCGATGATCCAAAGCCTCGTTCTGTGGGCCCAGCCCGGCGACCCGCACGCACGAGCGCCGCGTGCGGTCAAGAGCGCCCTGACCGACAACGTCGCGCTGCTCACCAGCCACCACCCGCGCGCCATGCGCGCACTGCCCGGCCTGTACGCAGAGTCCAACCTGTCCCTTGTGGCCCCGCTGCTCCAGGCTCTGCGCGACAGCGCATCGGCGACAACCGTCGAGGTCATGATCGACATGCTGGGACGCATCCCGGCCGCCGATCCACTGGTGCTGGCAGAGCTGGCACAGGTCGCGCCCCTGGCACGGCGGCCCGTAAAATCACGCCTGCGGCTAAGAGTGCGCGCGTACCTCTCATTCCCCCACGACCGCACCAGCATGCTCGAGGCCATCGTGGCCTGCCGCAACTTGGGCGACGTGGACGCGATTCCGGCCCTTATCGAGTTCCTGGAATCGGAGGATCCGGTACTGCGCGAGCGCGCCCACGAGACCCTGAAGGAGCTCACCGGGCAACACCATCCACCACTCGCCAAGCGCTGGTCGGACTGGCATGCAAGCTCGATGCGCTGGTGGAAAAACGAAGCACGCGCGGAACTGAACACCGTGCGTAACGGCAATCCAGCCGATGCGACACGTGCGGTACTCGAACTGTCCAAGCGTGACCTCTTCCGGCACCGGTTGAGCGAGGAGCTGGCCCCGGCTCTCGCCCGAACCGAGCGCGAACTGGTCGTCCTGACGATCGCCTCGATCGGACACCTGGGCTCACCCCTGTCAGTACCGGCTCTCCTGGAAACCCTCTCCCGACCCGACGTTGACATCCGCCGCGCTGCATTCTTGGCCCTACGGCGAATCACCGGCGAAGACCACGGCGAAGACCCGCACGCCTGGCATGACGCCGGCTGGTAACCCCCCCCTCTGATTGTCTCATCATGGCTCCTCCGCAAAAGCCCCCCTATCGTCGGCGCATCAAGCTCGCCAACCGCCGCCTGCAGCTACGCCTGATCGGTGTCTTCGCCGGCCTGTGCGTGCTTGCACTCGCAACCCAAACGCTGGTCCTGGGCCTGCTCATGATGCGCACCGCCAGCAGCATGCCCTCGGGCGGCGAGTACGTGGTCGAAGCTCTACCTGAGGCTCTCGGCCAGGCACTCCTCTTGTCGCTTGTGGTCGTCCTCCCGGCGCTCTTCGTGATCGGCGTGCACACCACGTTCCGGATCGTCGGCCCCCTGCGCGGGATCGAACGTCATCTGCGTGCAGTGGCCGGCGGCGAGTGGCCCGGCGAATGCCGCGTTCGCGAGAAGGACGAGCTACAGGAGTTCTGTGGCATCGTCAACGCTGCGCTCGAGAGCGCGCGCGCACAGGGTGCCGCGGATCCAGATCGCAAGGACACAGCGGCTGACGAGGCGGCCTGACACTCCAGTCCCGACATGTCCCTGCGCAGCAAGATCGCCCTGGTCCTCCTCGTGACCGTCTCCGCGGTAGCCGGCGGCGACCAGGCTCTGAACTTCCTGCACTTCGCCCACCGCTTCCGCACACTTGAGGTCGAGCGTGCGCGCGAACAGCTGCAATCGATCGAGCAGGCCGTCGCGGCACAGATCGATGACATCGACCGCGCCGCCGCGTTCAGTGCGGCGGCGATCAGCGCTGGCCTTCCGTCAGGTGCAAAGAAAATCGCGGACCGCGAGGCATCGATTCTCCGCGGCTTACCTTTCGACGTCATCCTCGCCTACGACAGCCAGGGACAGGTGCTGTTCCACAAGACAGCCAAGCCGTTGACCGGAGCCAACCTCGCACTGCGAGAGATGCCCAATGAACGTCTATCCCCTGACAGCGTGCTGCTGAGGAGTGGAGCGGACGGCAGCCCCCTCTGCGGAATCTTCAATACCAGTCGCGGCCCGCTGCTCCTGGCGAGCCGGGAAGTTGGCCCTCCATTCTCGTTGCGCATTGCGGTCGGGACTCTGCTCGACCCGGAGCGCCTCACGCGCCTCGCCCAGCGCGGCGGAGTGGACGCGCAGATCGAATGGCTGACGAATCGTACAGCCACCGAGGAACAGAACGGCATCGTGATGGGCGTCGAGAGCCACGACGGCTTCTACACCGATGCTGGCGACCATGCCCCGTTCCACCGAGCGTGGGCGGTGATGAACGGCCTCTCCGGGGCGCCCGCCTTGCTGTTACGCGTCAGCGCTCCCCGCGACCACGACGCCCTGCGCTCCGAGTTCGTGCGGTACGACATCCTGACGGCCGTGGCGATGGTCCTGCTTTTCCCCCTCGTGGTGCTGTTCCTGCTGCAGCGAATCGTCACGGGCCCGCTCACAAAACTGACCAACCACGTTCTCGCGATCGGAGAATCTGACGAGACCGACGCGCGCCTGGGCCTCGAACGCCGCGACGAGATCGGAGATCTGGCGCGGGAGTTCGACAGAATGCTGGAACAGCTCGGTGCATCGCGAGCGGAGGTCGTGCGTACCGCGCGCCTCGCGGGAATGTCCGAGATCTCCACGGGCGTGCTCCACAATGTGGGCAACGTGGTCAACAACGTCGCGACATCAGCCCACCTCTCGTTTCGCCACCTGGAGAAGATGACCTCCCTGCAGGACCTGCGAGCCATTCTGGAGGAACTCCAGGCGCACGCCGGAGACCTGGACGCCTACCTGGACAAGGACGCGCGCGGGCAGCACCTGATGGTCTTCTTCTCGGCTCTGATCGAGCAACTGGACGCGCGCGTGCAGGCGACGACCGAAGAGTTGTTCGAGCTGAGCGGCGGCATCGAGCACATCTCTATCCTGCTGCGCTCGTTCGAGGATACCGCAGGGTGCATGGGTGTGATCGAGAACGTGGACGTCGGCGCACAGCTCAATTCGGTAGTCGAGCTCTGCTCACGCGCACTCAACATCACCGACATCGAGATCGTACGGGACTACTCAGACGTCCCGAGCCTGCCCGTCGACCGCCATCGACTGCTGGAGGTGCTGATGAACCTGGTGCGCAACGCGCTTCAAGCGCTGAGCGATGGCGACCGTACGACAAGACGCCTGACGCTACGGATTGACAGGAACGAGGCTTCGCACCTCTGCATCGAAGTGGACGACAACGGCGCCGGCATCGATCAGGAGAACCTGCAACGGGTGTTTGCCGCGCACTACAGCACACGGCCTGACGGCCGGGGGCTTGGATTGCACCTGGCAGCAACGGCGGTCATGGAGATGGGCGGATCCCTCGACGTGCACAGCGCGGGTTCAGGTCAGGGCGCATGCTTCAAGCTGAGCCTGCCGCTCGCGGCGCCATCCCGACGCGGGTCGGCCGCAACGTCGCCCAGGCTCGCATCTGCACGCGCCACGATGTGACCGACATCGAGACTCACGTCAGCCAATGCCAATCAGGTACGTGATTCCGAGACCCGGTACTCGACGCCGGGCGTCAGATTGCGACGCCAGGCCTCGTGTACGACCTCGCTGGCTGCGGGTCAAACGCTCGAACGGTCTCCAGCAGGTTATCCAGCCAAAGGGTAAAGAGGCGACCGGGTATCTTCAGCTCCCTGTGCGCCGTCGCGAGGTCAGTGAGGATCTGGTCGGGGCCCTGGTGCGGGTCGAACGCAGCCAAGTGAGTGAGGGACAGCACGAGCATGCGATTCTGCCTCTTGAAGTCCGTGCCCATGAAGAAGCGCGCGACCTCCTCGGACCGGGCCATGAGAAGATCATAGAAGCGGTCGAGGAACTGGATGCGGTCGCCGGTGCTCGCCGTCACCCGCCAGTAGCTCGTGTTGAACTCGTGTTCGTGATCCGGCATATCCCACCTGGGCGGGTCTCGTCGGTTCCCGCCCCCGCGCGGGGCCGTGCAAAGAGCGCACGCTAGCAAACGCCGGCGCCGATAGCGCGAGCCAAGCCGCGCGCTCAGCTTGCATGCATCCGCCCGCCCGGGACTCCCGACAGTGCGCGCCGGATCCGGGAGTGGGCCATTAGCCCCCGGCCCGCGTCGACCTGATACAATTCAAGAATGGCCGGCATCTGGCCTCCTGGGAGCCTCATAGCCCCATGGATCCCGATCACGTCCGTCGACCGCCACAGCCAGCGCGATAACCGGACCGCAAACACCATGTTCCGCACCCAATTCGTCTCCACCATCGGCACTTGCCTTCTCGCCAGCTCCCTGGCCAGCGCGGCCCTACCGCACGACGAACCGGCCAGCCTGCCGCCGTTCTTCTCCGTTGTGGAAGATCAGGGCACGTACCCGGTCCCGACCGGCATGTGCTTCGCCGACGACGGTAGCTACTTCGTCATCGGCAAGAAGGGTCGTGTCTACTACTACGACGGTGTCGACCCCCAGACGCGGCTCTTTCTGAACCTGGACGACGAGACCAATTCCAGCGGAGACAGAGGCCTGCTCGGCATCGCGGCCCACCCGGGTTTCGTACCCGATGGCGGCCCCACCTCATGGGTCTATTTCCTGTACACCGTGGCGCCCGTGTTCGGGGAGAACACGGAGTACAACGAAAACGACATGTACTCGTTCTCGCGCCTCACTCGTTACAGGGCCCACATGCCCGGTGGAGCATCGGGGCTGGACGTGGTCGCCGATCCCGCATCCCGTCACATCCTGCTCGGCAACCAGCTCGTCGACGGCACCGTGCCCGACGGGATTGCCAGCGTGTACAGCGTGCACGCGAACGGCTCCCTGCGTTTCGGATCCGACGGTTCCCTGATGCTGAGCGCCGGCGACGGCGCGCACCACAATGACCCGGGCGGACTCGACCCGGCCGCGTTCGGGAACTTCACCCACCCCACGACGGGTCTGCGCGGACCGATGCCCCTCGACCAGGACTCCGGAGCCTTCCGAGCGCAAGATCCGCGCGCCCTGTCCGGCAAGGTCCTGCGCATCGACCCGCAGACGGGCCTCGGATATCCATCCAACCCGTTCTTCGACGGGAATCCCGCCAGCAATGCCTCCAAGGTCTGGGCGCTGGGCCTGCGCAACCCATTCCGGGTCAACATCAAGCCCGGTACAGGCGCGCTGGACCCCGCTCTTGGGCAACCGGGGACGATCTACATCGGCGACGTCGGCTGGGCGAGCTGGGAGGAACTGAACGTCTGCCACGGCGGCGAGAACTTCGGCTGGCCGTGCCTGGAGGGCCCCAATCCAAACGCCATCTACCAGGCCTACAGCTCCTCCGGGCCTCCCTTTGACTACCCGGATTGCAACAGTTCGAATCCTGGGATCCTGACCCTGCCGCTGCTGGCCTACGCGCGCGACGACCCCGCGCTGCTGACTCCGTCCGGCTTCCACTTCGACCACGATGACACGCCACTTAGTGGGTTCACGGGGAGCTGCGCCCTGGGCGGGGTGCACTACGAAGGCAATGGCACGTACCCGCCTGAGTACGACGGCAGGTTCTTCTTCAGCGACTACTCCTACCGCTGGGTCAAGACCCTGGAGACGGACGCGCAGGACAACCTGGTCGCCGTGCGTGAGTTCGGGGAGGACGTCGTGCGACTGGTCGACATGCAGATCCACCCCCTGAATGGCGACGTGTACTTCCTCTTGATGGAGGAGGACTTCGACGGGCATGTGCACCGTCTCTACTACGACGACAACCTGGCGCCGATCGTCGATCTCAACGCCACGCCTACCAGCGGCGATGCGCCCCTGCAGGTGCAGTTCGATGGCAGCGGTTCGATGGACGGCGACGGCGGCCCGATCGACTTCCTCTGGGATTTTGGCGATGGATCACCGACGTCGAACTCGGTCAGCACGCAGCACACCTATTCAGCCAACGGCGTCTACCTGGCCGAACTGACCGTGACGGATTCGGAGGGCGCCGCCACCATGGACGACGTGACCATCCTGGTCGGAAACACGCCTCCGACCGCCACGCTCGTCGAACCGAGCAACGGGCTGCTGTTCGTGCCGGGAGACATCGTGACCTTGAACGGTACCGGCATGGACCCACAGGGGCCGATCGCCGAGTACGAGTGGTCCGTCGACCTGCATCACAACTCGCACGTGCACCCGGCCAGCTTCACGTCTCCGCTGGCACAGGACGTGCTCGTGACCGAAGACCACAGTCCGCTCGGCGACTCGTACTATTACGAGGTGCACTTAACCGTGCGCGACGAGGACCTGATCGAGGACACCAAGACGGTGTTCCTGCTGCCACAGGACCGAGTTCGCGACCTGAGCGGGGCGCTGCTTCCCATCAGCCATCTGGATGGCGCGAATCCTCCTGGCCCGACGGCTACCGGCAATCACGACATCGAGGTACTGCGAGACAACGTCTTCCCGCCCGTGGGCTCCGCGGACCTGCTGACCCAGTACGACACGCGCCATTCGAGCGACCCTCCCGGGGACCACTGGGTCGGTTTTGAGTTCGAACAGGCGCCGAGCGACGAGACACGCTTCATCTCCCTGACCTTCCAGGAGGGCATGCACCAGGCCGCCGGCGGCTGGTTCGAGGCCTTCACGGTCGAGATCCGCGACGGGGGGGTGTGGGAAGTGGTCTCCAACCTCGAGTCGATCCCGCCCTATCCGTTCGAGCTGGCGCAGCAGAGCCTCTTCGACGGGGTCCACTTCGACACCTACGAGCTGCGCTTCGATCCGATCTACGGGGATGCCATCCGGTTGCGCGGCACACCAGGCGGAAACCAGGAGTTCATCAGCGTGGGCGAGCTGCGCCCCAAGCTGGTATCGATCGTCCCGCCTGCGGAGCCGTTCACCGACGTGACCGCAGCCGCAGAGATCATCGCGCGCCTCTTCGAGCTCGACCCGCCGACCCCGGAGGGCCGCGGCAACATGGACCGGGAGACGATCCGTAACGGCACCACCCCACCCCAGTCCTCGCTCAGCGATTTTGGCCAGTTCGACACCTTCCACTTCGGAGAGCAGGGCAGCGACGACTGGATCGGCTACCGCTTCGACGCGCCTCAGGCTTTCACGCGCCTGCTGTTCCAGGAGGGTCGACACGCGCCCCAGGGCGGTCGCTTTAACACCCTGAACGTCGAGATCCAGGTCGCGGATGGCGGCCCCTGGCTGCCGGTAACGAACCTGTCGGTCTCGCCCCCCTACCCGGGCAATCCATCCCTGGCCGTTTCCTACGAGACCTTCACCATGGACTTCGATCCGGTCATCGCGCGCAGCATTCGCCTGCAGGGCGACCTGGCCGGCTCGATCGGGTACGTGAGTGTCGGCGAGCTACGCGTCTACGTGGACGGCGCGGACGATCCGGCTTTCGAGACCTACTGCTTCTGCGATTCCGGACCGTGCGGCAACGCGGACTCCGGCGCGGGCTGCGCAAACTCGACCGGCTCCGGCGCGAAGCTCGACGTGATCACCGGAAGCAACGATGTCCTCGCAGACGACCTCGTCCTGGCGATCAGCAACATGCCTCCCGGCGCATCGGGACTCATCTTCAAGGGCCGCACCGAGATCGTGCCCTTCTTCAAGGACGGCATCCGCTGCGTCGGTCAGGTCGCCGGCCGCTTCCCCGTCAGACAGGCGGATGCATCCGGCACGCTCCTGGAGGGACCAGGAATGGTCGCGCGCTTCGCCCTCAACCCGGTCCAGGCCACGCACATCACCCCCGGAACGACCTGGAAGTTCCAGGGCTGGTTCCGCGATAACTCGGGTCCCTGTGGAACCGGATCGAACCTGACCAACGGACTGAGCGTGACGTTCGCCCCCTGATCGAAAGTGGCAGGACGACTTCACGGCGACCGCCCGGGACCGAACGGGCCGTGCTCGATACGGCGACCGAGCGACGGATGGCGCGCCACGACGCAGGCCAGCAGCGCGACCACGGGCAGCAACACCTGCCTGAGAGCACCGCCTTCCCACGGACCGCATCCGCGTAGTGCAGCAACA
Source organism: Planctomycetota bacterium (assembly GCA_047618565.1). Lineage (GTDB taxonomy): Bacteria > Planctomycetota > UBA1135 > UBA1135 > JBLHKW01. Next base: position 33,971 of record JBLHKW010000001.1, on the reverse strand, counting down.
CCGACGCAGGCGAACACCGCAGCGACGGTGCCCAGTGAAAGCGTCATGGCCCAGCCCAGCAGAGCCAGGGAACACAGCTGCCCAAGGCTCCAAACCGGGGCCGCCGCGAAACGCAGGAGCTGTCGGCTCATGGAACCTGGATCGACATCCAGACCCTCGGACCTTTCGGCGCACAGCGCTTATACGGACGAGCCCGCGGAATCCCCCCCTGGATCCCGTCTACCCGCGCGGATCAGTCCTCTGGACCGAAAGTCTCGACGATGCGCTGCGCGAGCATCTCCATGGCGATGATGCGTGCACCGACGTTCAGGTGGCAGTGGTCCATCATCCACTCCCAGCCCGTCATGCGCATGGGCATGTAATCGGCAAACAGTTCGTCGACATCCAGCAGCGACACCCAGGCCTGATCCTCGGCCACTCTGCGGATGATCCCGTTGACCACCTGGTTGGCCTTGCGCGGCGCTCTGTCGTAGCGATGGGACGCTTCGATGCGCTCCCGGATCGAGGCCTCCGGACGATCGAGCAGGTACTCGACCAGGCCCAACGTGAACAGCGCACGCGAGTGGTCGGGCACGAGATCGAGAGCCGCCAGCAAGTTCTGCTCGGCCTGCTCAAGTGCGGTTCGGCCTTCGGAGCTCAGGCTGCGATCGAGCAGCGCCTGCAAATTGTCGTACAGGGTCCAGACCTTGCGCGCGTAGAGTTCGCCGTCGCCCAGCATCGGATCCTGTGATGCGAACGGTCCGCTGCAAGCGCGCCGCCCGGGCAGTTCGCGATCCCAGACGTCCGGCCCCGTCTTGGCGCCCTCGTGAATCCAGTCCTTGATGTGGACGCGTGCACTCTCGGCACGGGGCAAGAGGCCCCGAATACTATCGGCGAGGAGCGCGACGGTGCCGTCATGCAGCTCGTTGAAACGGGCCTGATCCTCCGGCGTCGTCGCCGGTGGAAAATTCGAAACGTGGGGAGCCGAGAAACGATTGTAGACCACGGTGCACAGGACGACCTCCACACCGCGCGCGTGGGCCGCGGAGCACATGGCCCTCAGACGCGCCTCGTAGGCCTCGAAGTGCTCGAGCGTCCCGTCGTAGGTGATCTCCGCGAACTTGCTGTACTCCCACTTCCAGAGCTCGGGCTCGGTCTGGACCGCGACCTTCTGTTCGGCCAGCGCACCGCTCAACAGGTTGACCGTACGCGTCGAGCGCATAACTTCGCCCAGCTTGCGCATGCTGTCCGAGGACCATTCGCTGTCCAGATCCATCTGGAAGCCAGCCTCGACGAACTCGTTGTGGCCCATGTAGATCACGACGATGTCGGGCTCGATACGCTGCAGCGCCTGCTCGAAGGCGATCGCCACGCGCGCACTGCCGTAGCCGGAACGCCCCAGGTTGATGACCTCGTACTCGCCGTCAGCCAGCGCGTCGAGGGCCTGCGGCAAGCGGCCACGTTGGAAGCCGCGCGTATTCGACCCTCCGAACAGAACGACACGCTGTGCATCGCTCTTGGGCGGGATACTGTGCTCCTTGTTGTTCTCGCCGCTGTAGTAGCGCGTCTGCCAGCCACCGGGATGTTCGGTGTCGGGCACCAGATAGGAGGCACCCGAATCGAAACCACGGGACAGATCGGTGCTGAGGGAGGGGTCACCGAGGCCCAGCGCCCACAGTGCGCCCTCGATCAGACCGAACAGGACCAGCGTCACGAGCAGGCCAAGGCATAGATCTTGCAGCTGACGTCGGATCCTCATGGGGCGATTGTAACGGCTCGCGAATGGGTGCGGGAGGGTCAGCCTACTCGTGGGCCCACAGTCGGGTTCGGATCAATCGCCGACTCGGGGCCTCGATCAGGTGGTAGGACAGCGCCGATATTCCGACGGTCGCCAGAAGGAAGACACCCATCAGGAGGAGGATGCTGTTTTCGCCACTCTGGACCATCGGCTGCATGAAGATCACCAGCGGAAGGTGGAGCAGGTAGATCGAGTAGGATATCTTGCCGAGGAAGTCCCCCACCCGATTCGCGACCACGGGGCAGTCGGGGACCATGAAGATGTAGACGAAGAGCACGCTCGCCAGGACCGCCAACACGAGCGGGTCCTCCCACATGGCGTGCTCCAGGCCAAATACGCCCATGTAGATCGGCGGGTACATCAAGGGGATGCCCAGCATGGCCAGCGCGAACCAGGGGCTGCGCGGCAGCCGCGCGCACCAGCGCGACCCGTAAAGTTGCCCGAACAGCACCCCCACGGCGAAATACGGGAGCGAGGTGGCGAGGTAGAACTCGTACTCGACTCCGCCCCAGAGGCGCCCGTCCAGCTCCGGGTAGTGCATCAGCCCGGGCGCGACGATGCACGCGGCGCAGACTGCGATCCAGGCGCGGCCAAGCTTCGCGGCCAGCAGCCAGAGCAGGATAAAGGCCAGGTAGAACTGCACCTCGACCGGGATGGTCCACAGGATCGACGTGCCCTTCAACAGCAAGAGGTGGGACGTCAGGCCACGCCAACCGAGGATGCCGTAGGCAACCTCATTGCTCCCGACGCGCTGGGCCACGTAGGACGTGATCAACACGACCGCGAACAGCGGCCAGACCCGCGCCAGCCGTGCGACGGCATAGCCGCGCACCGCGCGCCAGCGGAAGTCACGTCCCAGGTAGAGGTGGGACATCAGAAAGCCGCTCAGGATGAAGAACAGCATGACGCCGAACTGCCCGGCGCCCTTGCCCAGCAGCGCGCCCCAGATCCCGGACATGTTGCTGTAATGGGAAACCGCGACGATCAGGGCTGCGATCGCTCGCAGGCTGTTCAAGCGGCGTATTTGCAGGTTCTCCATGGGTCCCGCGTGTGGGCGTGAGCCTGGTGCAGCGGCGACCGGATTGTAGGCCGGACGCTCAGCGCACCATCCGGCGATTGCGGCGTTTATGGCGCCATTGAAGGGTGGGCCGTGAAGGGTGGCCCTGAAAAATCTCCGTCAGCCGCCATTAGGCTTCAGATGCGATGCGCGCGCGCTCGATGGCATCCGTTGGATCATGACGAATCCCATCTCGAGCCCCTCGACCCACGCGGTCCTGCTCGCCTGCGGTCTGGCGAGCCTGGCCTTCGTCGGGATACCGTCCCTGGGACCACCCCAGCGCACGGGCTCCGGAGCGGCCTTCAGGGCCCCGATCGATAGGGCCTTGTTCCACGACGGCGTCCTGAATCAGGCCCGGACGACCGCCGGATATCTGCGCGAGTCGAGTGCGGCGCTGGTCACGATCTCCGTCGCAACGGTCCAGAGCGAGCACGAGACCTACCTGAGCTGGGCAACGCGACATGCGCGCGCGGTCGAGACCGCGACGCGCGGACTCGGCACGGACGCCGTGCAGCCCCTGGGTGTCGGCGGCTTCGCCACCATGGTGGATCCGACCGGGATCGTCAGCTGGACCGACGATTCGGGCCGCGCGACCGAGCTGCGCGTGAGCAATCCGCAGGGCGGCGCCACCCATCACCTCGACGCGCTGGAATGCTTCACGTCACGGCTCGCTCCAGCCGGCTCGAGAGCGCGACCGTCAGAATGACGTGCCGACGGTAAGCCCGAAGTAGTGCTTGCCCTGCTGCTCGACGAGCACGCCACCCATGCGCAACCGATCACCGAAGGGGCGATTGATGATGTGATGGAGGTTGTGGCCATCCCAGAGATGGGTTGTGCTGACCTTCGGCGTCCATCGGATGCGCAGCCCGCCGATCGCCACCCACTCATCATCGAACTCGCCGTAGGCGGTGCCCACATAGGGAGCGACCGGGACCCCCGTCCAACTCTCGATGTCCTTCGAGGCCGTCGCGTAGTAGGCGCGCCCCGAGGTCGTGCCGATGCGATCCGAACTGGTGCCAAGGATGAGCGCCGGGCGCCGCCGGGTCTCGTCCACGGCACGCCAGTTGACCAGCGCCCCCACATCATCCGCCAGGGGATTGACCTCGACTCCGATGGACAGACTCTCGCCGATGGCGTACATCCCCGTGTAGCGCTGGCGCGCGCGATCCACCGGAATATCCGGCACCCAGCGAGCACTGAGGGTCCAGCGTGTATCTGTCTTGCCGGCCCCACGGACCGGCTGCCCCTCACCGGGTCACAACGGTCAACTCGGGACAGAGGAGGCTGGCATCTGCCAGTCGACCTCCGCATCGGCCCCTTCGTCCTGGGGCACGATCGCGTCCCCATCGGGCACGGCCAGCAAGGCGCTTGCGATTAGAAGTGAGAGCATGTCCATACGGACCATGAGTACCGCACGAGCCCGGCCGGGCGTATCAAAAAACCTGGCCACGCGCACCGAAAGCCCGAGCGTGGCCGCTCTCGCCGGGCGCGCTCGACGCCCGAAGCAACCGCCGCCACGGGCTCTACGCCGGCCCGCGAACCATCACATAACCAACTACCCGAACAGGACTTACACGCACGGGTCCACGCGCGAAGTACCTCTCTCGACGCCCCATGCTAGCATTATGGTGTAATTCAAGCAGCGCTGGACATGATCCGCGCTGTAGACGGTCAGCCGATGCTGTCCGGCATCGGTAGACGACTGAACAAGGAAGCCAAGCTTGGCACGCACGCCCCAATCCTTCGAAAAACGACAGCGCGAACGTCGCAAGCAGCAGAAGCGCGACGACAAATTTGAGCGGCGCATGGTCCGCGCTGACGAGAAGAAAGTACGTAAGGAGAACGGTGGGGTTCTGCCTGGTGAGCCGCCCGGGGGTCCCGACCTGGGCCAGCAGGCTTACGACGAGATGGATCAGTTCGATCGTGCGCGCGAGGAAGACACGATCGGTTGAGCTCGGGCCCCAGGGCCTTTTCCTATCGACGAGTCAGGCAACCGCAGAAGGAAGCCGATTCAGCGCAGCGCCTTGATGCGCTCCATGATGCTGGTCAACTCGTCGAATGCGGCCTGTTCCTGGGCCGTCATCTGACCGTGCAGGAGATTCGTGGTCTCGAACGGGTCGGTGTTCAGATCGAACATGAACGACTCGGACATGCCACTCCAGTTGACGACCAGCTTGAATCCGTCGGTGTTGCGAACCGCCCTGCGGCGGAACGAGTGCCCTCCGCCGGGCGAGCCAATGTTCGGCTTGAAGGACTCGGAGTAGGCCCAGTCGCGCAACGATCCGGCGATCGAGTCGGGAGTGCTCGCCGATAGATAGGGCAGCAGCGAGAGGCCGTCGACGGGGTGCTGGATTGGAACGCCCGACATCTCCGCCAAGGTCGGGTAGATATCTCGCAGGTGGATCAGGCCCTCGACCTGACGTCCGGGATTCACGACGGCTTGGCCGGAAACGATGAACGGGACGTTGATGCCGCCCTCGTATACGGTGCCCTTGCCGTGTTCCGGGTCGAAGGGAGCTGTGATCGCCTCCTCCGTTGAACCGTTGTCCCCCGCGAAGATCACCAGCGTGTTGTCGCCCGCGTCGCCCAGGCCGGCGAGCAAGCGCCCGATCTCCGTATCCATCGCCTCGACCATGGCCTTCGTATGCAGCTCGGGTGTCGCCTGCGGATCCCCCGTCAGCGGATAGGAGTGCAGGTATCCCGGAGGAGCGTGGAGAGGGTGATGAGGTGCATTGAATGCGACCAGTACGACCCAAGGCTTGTCGCGGCCCTCAAAATGACGAATGGCCCGGATGGCGTTGTCGACGGCATCCGTCGTTGCGTAGGCGTAACTGGGTCTCGTCGTGCCGTTGACCGAACGCTTCCAGCGCTTGTAGGTCTCCATCCCACTCAGGTTCCCGAGTGAACCGATCGCGAAATCGAAGCCCGATTCGATCGGGTGCATCGGCCCCTGGCTGAAGTCGGCCAGGTGCCACTTGCCGCAGACCGCGCTTCCGTAGCCAAAGGGCTGCAAGAGCTCCGGGAGCAGGATCTCGTCGAGCGTGAGACCCACGTTGTCCGCGTTGAGCTTCTTGGGGTTCGATCCCAGGCCCGTCCTGACACCAAACCGGCCCGTAAGAAGCGCCGCGCGCGAGGCCGAACAAATCGGCTCCGAGTAGGCGTTCCGGAACAGGATCCCTTGCTGGGCCATGCGATCGATATTCGGGGTGCGCGCCGGGTCCGGGTGCTCACCATAGGCCCCCACCATGTCCACGCCGATGTCATCGGCGAGCATGATCAGATAGTTCGGTGTCCCCGACCCGTACGCGCTGGCGCTACAGAGGAGGCATGCGGACAGGAAGCTGAAGAAACGACGCATCGTTCTTCAAACTTAGCACGCGTCTGGACGGTTGGCCATTCGACCCGTGCACAGCCCCCGCCAGGCATCTCCGGGCCCGATCGGACGCCTATTTTTGCCTGCCGATCCAGGCGCAAGCCTTCCCGTGATCGGATGTGGAGCTCGCGATGGGCGTGTAAACGATGGCCAGGAAGCTGCGCCCGAGGGTGAGACACGCCCCTCCCGTGGCGTCCCACTCAAGCCTCCGAATGGGGATGGTCGACATGGAGATACCGATGACTCCCCGCCTGAGCCGCCGCCGAACCACCCGACAGAATTCCCACAGATGCCCAACTCAATGCTGCCTGGGCCGCCCCCCGCGCCCGAGCACGAGGCTGAACAGGTCGAAGCTGTGACCTGGAGCCAGGGTGTCACCGCGCGCCTGCTGCGCAACGTGCTACTGCCAGTCGCCGTACTGCTCGTCACCTTCCTCGGACTGCAGCGCCACGCCCAGCGCGCAACCGTCCTCGAACACGCCCAGGCACGCCTCGACCGCACGCTGTATGCGACCGGCGAATTGCTCGCCCAGCGCGTGCAGCACTTCGACACGATGCTGCAGACGCTTCTGGCGCAGGAAGCCACGGACGAGCTGCTGAAGCACTGGAGCGCGGAAAATCTCCAGGCCGCAAACCTCGCATCGGGAAGCATCGAGCGCTCATGCAAGCGTCTGCTCGCGGATGGACATGGAGTGCTTGCGATCGAGCTCCACGGCGCAGGGGGCAAGCTGCTGCTCTCGGTACCCGGCAGCGGTGAACCACTGAGCCGGCTCGACGTGGGCGCGCAGCCCTGGTTCAACGCAGCGCAGCGCGGAGTCGACGTGCCAACCTGGAATCCGGAGGGCACGGTGCGCATCGCGCGCAAGCGAACGGGTCAGCAGGAACGCGACGGCGCGCTGATCGCGTCCCTGGTCGTGGACCTGCAACAACTGGCACGCCCGGCCGTCGAACTTGCAGAGCACGCGGTCGACAACGTACGACTGAGCCTGCACACCGACTCGGGCCTGCTGGCGCTGAACCCGGCGTCGCCCGACTCGACGGACGAGGCCCTGTCCGCGATAGCCTGGAGCGCGGCATGCGGAGTGTCGCTTCAGATCGATCAGCCCCTCGACGTCGCACTGGCTGGCGCCGGAGATGGCGGGCGCGCGCTCACGAGGGCGCACCTGTTGCTCGCACTGGTCCTGCTCGCTGCCCTGTGGATCGGCCTGCAGCAGACCGTCCTCTGCCCGCTCTCGTCGATCGGAGCCATGCTCGCCGCCTTCCGAGACGGCACCCCGGCGCCGCTGGAAAGAGAACACCCCCTGGACAGCGCGCTGCTGCGCCCGGTCTTCGCGATCGCCGCGCGCGTGCGCGCACGATGGGCCCGCAGCAGCCCGCCCGCGCCTGGCCCGCGCTTCGACGAACTCTCGGACACCGAGCGCGTACTGCGCGTCGCAGTCGATACCGTCCAGTACGGCGACAGCGTGCTCCATGCGCAACGAACAGCGCTCGAGCAGCAAATCCGTGAACGGGACGAGCGGCTGCTGCTGCAGGAGCAGAACGCGCTGGTATCCACGGGAGCACGCAGCCGGTTCATGGCAGACCTGAGCGGTCAGCTCCGGGCGCAACTGGACGGCGCGCATCAGGCGACCGGGCAACTGCTGCAGCGCATCACTACGCCGGAGCAGGGACAACTGACCCAGAGCGCACACGGATCGGCAGGCGCCGCGTTACACATTCTCGCCCAGACCGAACAGCTCGGGCGCATGGAAGCCGGCCAGTTCGTGCTGACGCCGCGCGAGTGCGAGATCTACGAGGCGCTCGAGGAGATCGCGAACAGGGCCGCTCGCATCGCCGACCAGAGAGGCGTCGAGCTCACCCTGGAGATCCACCCCGAGGTGCCGCGCTGGTTGGCCGTGGACCCGACCCATCTGAACCAGCTGCTCAGCACATTGCTTGACACCATGGTCTGCCTCTCGAACCAAGGTGAAGTCGTGCTGCGGGTCAGTCCCGTCCAGGCGTCGGAAGCCGCGTGTGCGCTGACCTTCGAGGTATGGGGTCCCGTCGGCCACCTCGACGAAGGCGCGCTACGCTGCGCACTGGACCCGTTTGCCGTCTGCGCTGGAGCCCTGGTGGCACCGGCGACGCCCATGAACCGGCCCATCGACGACCTGCGGCTCACGGTCTGCGGCCACCTGGCGCGCGCGATGAGCACGGAGATCTGCTTCCGCTGCAACCCGACCGAGGGAACCATCCTGGGGTTCACGGCCACGTTCGCGAGGCTTGCAGCGGAGGCCACGCGACCGGCACCGAGCGCGGCCCGACCGCTCGATCGGCGACGCATCCTGGTCGTCGACGACAGCAGCGCGTCGCTGCGCATGCTGGCCACTCAGATCACCGCTTGCCGCGCCATTCCGTTCTTCGCAACGAGTGCCCAGGCGGCGATCGAGATGCTCGCCGAATCGGCGCGCAATGAGCAACTCTTCGACGCCGCACTGATCGACCTGCGCATGCCGGGCCAGGATGGCCTGGCGCTTGCGCAGTGGATCAAGAGCAGCGTGGAGTTCATGGACCTGCCCCTGGTATTGATGTCGGGCGGCGAGGAGCAACCGAACGTGCCCCCGTTCGACATCCCCCTGCTCGCGGGCCTCCTGCACAAGCCGGTCCGCGAGGCCGACCTCCTGCGAGTCCTGGATAGCGTCATCCCGGACGGTGAAGCCGCGCACGACGAGCCCCTCGCAGCGCTCCCGCGTCCGGCGGTCACTCAGGAAGCGGTCGTCAAGGATTGGGTGCCGGACTGCCCGACGTCGATCCTGCTGGCGCAGGCGGAAGGCACGGGTCAACACCACACGGCCCACATCCTGCGCTGCCTGGGGTACGGGCTGCAGGTCGTCTCGACAGGCCAGGAGGCTCTCGCAGCGATCGAGGCGGAGCCATTCCACGCACTACTGATCGATCGCGAGCTCTCCGGCCCCAGTGCCTATGACATCGCCGCCAGCGTTCGCAACCGCGCGGACCTGCGCTCCTGCCTGCCCATCATCGGGTTGCTACCCGACGGCACACCCGAGGAGCGGGACCGCTGCATGGAAGCGGGAATGGACGACGGAGTCGAGCGCACCGTGCAAGCGAAGGCCCTCGGAGCCCTGCTCAAGCGCTGGGTCGCGGTCTGCAGTCACCTGAGTCCGGCCGAGCTGTCGTACATCGTTGCGCGCGGCAACCCGAACGCCGCTCAGATATCTCAGGGCACTAGCCCGGATTATTCATGACCTCGCGGACGAAACCCCACGAACGGCCGGCTTCGTCGCCTCGCGGCTCATGAATAACCCGGGCTAGGAGTTTGCGTCACGGGTCGCCAAGGCCTGGATACGGAGGCCTGAGTTAAATACGACGGGTCCATGGGCCAGAGTTCCCACCGCTACGAGCCGGATCAGAGCCACCTCTTCCCGCCTTCGCCCCGCGAATGGATGCCCGAGGGCCACTTGGCCTTCTTCATCTCGGAGACTGTCGACGAGCTGGATCTGGGGCCGTTCTACGCCAAGTATCGCAAGCGGAGCAGCGACCGTGGAAACCTCGCGTACGAGCCTCGAATGCTGCTCAAGGTCCTGATCTACAGCTACAGCGTTGGGACGTTCTCCTCGCGCAAGATTGCGGCGGGCATCGACGACCTGGTGGCGTTGAGGTTCCTGGCTGTAGGCAATCGACCCGGGCACCGCACGATCGCGCGCTTCCGTCGGGACAACGCTGTGCATTTCGCCGATGTCTTTCGGCAGATCGTGAACGTGGCACAAGAGGCCGGCCTTGTCGAGATGGCACGCTCGCGATAGATGGCTCGCGCTTGAAGGCGAACGCGAGCAAGCACAGGCCGATGAGCTATGGGCGGATGAAGTCGGAAGACAAGCGCCTGAAGAAGGAGATCGGCAAGATCATCGATTTTGCCGACGGAATCGACCTGGCTGAGGACGAGGAATTCGGCCCGGACTTTCGTGGAGACGAGCTACCGGAAGAGCTCCAGAATCGCGCCGAGCCAAGATCCGTGCGGCAATCAAGGCCCTCAAGGAGCAACAGGCCGAGAAGGACGCTGCCAAGATGTGCGGGGAAGGACGCACGAAGAAGCTGAACAGGCCCAATGGCACGCTAGAGGACAAGTCTCAGTACAACTTCACCGACCCTCAGAGCCGGATCATGAAGACGTCTTCCGGAGGATTTGAGCAGAGCTACAACGCGCAAATCGGAGTGGATGCCAAGCGACAGATCATCGTCGCCACGGGCGTGACAAAGAGCGCAGCCGATGTCGGAGAGTTGATCCCCACACTTGATAGGGCGGAGAAGGTGACTGGGCTGAAGGCCAAGCGAATGCAGAGGAAGCTGAACACCAAGCGAGGCCGGAAGCGATACAAGGCACGCAAGCACGTGGTGGAGCCAGCCTTCGCGTGGATCAAACATGTGCTCGGGTTTCGCGGCTTTTCGATGCGCAGCATCAAGCTGGCGAGGGCCGAATTCGAGCTGATCTGCCTGTGCACGAACCTACGAAGGATGAACAGGTTGGTTGGCTGGAACTAGCGGCCCGTAGCAGGAGTCTGAACCTCCAGACCTTCCGAACACTGGCCGGTAAGTCGTGGAATCGCATGAGAATCAGGGCTGCGCCCACCACGCCCACCGAAATCTAGCCTCGCCCCCTCGATGAGTCTCGTTCTGGCGACCCGTGACCCAAACTCCTAGCGACTGCGCTTGAAGCCAGCGATCAATCCGACGGTTCCGAGGCCCGCGGAGGGCAGGCTCCCGGCGATGAACGCGCGCACGTTTTCGATCTCTCCGGCGACCCGGCTGGCAAGATGGTCGTAGACACCTTCGGCCGCCTGCCAGTCGATATCGAGCAGTCCGGAGTACTGCAGCCCGAGCATGCCCAGGAACACCACGCCCAGGCCGATCATGCTCAGCTTCAGGAAAGCGCGTATGGCGTGACCGACGCAGAGGCCAACGAAGATGCTCAGTCCACCCTTCAGGAAGAGTGGCGACCAGGGCGTCGGTGACGGTTCCGAAGGCTCTGACGACGGCGCCGCGACTGCGACAGTACCGGCGACCGGCGCGGGAGACGATCGAGGTTCCGCGACAGTTGAATCACCACGCGCCGGCGTTGGACCGAAGGAGCTTGTCCCTGAGAAACCCATCAGCTCGGGTGCGACCTGTGAACCTTCGACCCCGCTAGCTGACAGCTCCGTCACGGACAGGAGCATGGGCGCGGGCGTCACGTCCGAAGCGGGCCGGCTGGAGTCCGCGATGCTCGCCGACTCCACGCCCGATGCGCCGCTGGACTCGACCGGAGCCCCGCTGGACTCGTAATGGCGCAGGGCGAATCCGAGGCTGACCGACGCAGCCGCGAGGACCAGCAGCGTGCGTTTCCAGACCGGGAATCCCCGAGCGTCGCCGGGCTTGGAGGCCGGGGGCCCGTTGACTTCGTGTTTCACGATCGACTCCACCCTACAGGGACAGACGGAAAGCCTGATGGCCCGGCACGAGAGCACGGCGGGCATGCACTGAACGGTCTCTCGGCCCTACCTGCAGCGCACTTGAGAGAATCGCCGGTAAACCCCGCATGAAGCATCCTCAAGCGTCATCGAAAAGGTAACGGAAGGCTTCGGTCTCGAAGCTCCCCATGGCGAAGTAGACCATGAGCGACCGTCCACGGAGCCCGTGCTACGGGCCTGGTCCTCCACCCGGCACACCGACGCACGACCCAGGAGCCGCCCCTTGATCTTCGATCGCCGCAAGAAACTCCCCGTCAGCCCGCAGGACCTGCGAGCCGAGTACCGCCAGACCCTGACCAGCGACCATCCGCTGCGGATGTTGATCCTGCGCGGTGACGGATCGCAGTTCGAGACGACCCTGATCGACCTGACCGCGCGCGGGGCAGGCTTCGAGACCCCTTCGGCGTTCGAGCTGCACGAGGACGAGGCCATCGAGGTGGTCGTGACCAACGAAGCAGACCGCTGGGCGGTGCGCACACCGGCCATGGCTCGCCACCACGTGGACCTGGGCGGGACGAGCGTCTGGGGCGTGGAGTTCATCAACCTCGGGAATCTCTACGGGCAGTGGGACAACATTCTCGGCGAGCATTTCAACCGACGGACCGACCCGCGCGTCGCTCCGGAACTCGACCGACCGACCCCCGTGACGCTCACCCTCGATGAGCACCCCATCTCGGCCACGCTTCACGACATGAGCCCCACGGGCATGTGCATGGCCGTTCGGCACACCGAGGTCAGTGGCCTCGAGCGCGACACCTCGGTCCATATCGCGTTCAAGCTCCCGCGCTCGCGCCGCAACCTGCAGGGCACAGCGATCGTACGGCGTAACTGCCGGGCCGGTGCGCTCGACCTGCTGGGCGTCGAATTTGACATGACCGCTGCGGACGGCTTCGCCAAGCACGAGCGAACGATCGCCGCCTACTGCAAGAAGCGCGCAAAGGCGCTCTCGAAGTGGGAAGCATCCTGGAACCGTGAGGCCGCCTGAGCGACTGCGCGTCAGGCTAAAACAAACTCGATACGGCGCCCGGATGGGCAGGTCGTGTAGCTTCAGTGGGCCCCGCCCACCCTCAAGTCGAAGCCATGCACGCATCCTCCAGCGCACTCCTGCCCCTGTTCCTCGCCGCCGCCGGCCTCGCCTCTTGCAGCAGCTTGTCCGACACAAAGCCTGACGCGCAGTCCGATGCGGGCTTCGCCATAGACTTCGAGAAGTACGTCCTCGACAACGGGCTCGAGGTCATCCTGCACGAGGACCACTCGGATCCGATCGTCGCGGTCGCGACCCTGGTCCACGTGGGCTCGAACCGCGAGAAACCGGGTCGCACGGGATTCGCGCACTTCTTCGAGCACATGTCGTTCAACGACTCGGAGAACGTCCCGGTCGGCGCCAACCGCAAGTACATCCCTGAGCTCGGCGGCTCGCGCAACGGCGGCACCTGGACCGACGGAACGGTCTACTACGAGGTCGTACCGACCGACGCCTTCGAGAAGATCCTCTGGATCGATTCTGACCGACTGGGATTCATGATCAACACGGTCACCGATGCCGCCCTGAACCGCGAGAAGCAGGTCGTCAAGAACGAGAAGCGCCAGCGCACGGACAATGCGCCCTACGGACACACGGACGAGGTCATCCGGCACGCACTCTACCCGAGTGACCACCCCTACAGCTGGACGGTGATCGGCTCGCTTGCGGACCTGCAGTCAGCCACACTCGAGGACGTCAAGGAGTTCTACGTCCGCTACTACGGTGCGGGCAACGCCACACTGGTAATCGCCGGAGACATCGACGTGCAACGCACCAAGGAGCTCGTCGAACGCTGGTTCGGGGAGATCGATCCAGGCCCGCCGGTGGAAGCGCTCGAAGCGCGCCATGTCCAGCTCTCCGGATCCCGATCCCTGTTCCACGAGGACAACTTTGCGAAGCTGCCCGAGCTGCGCATGGTCTTCCCCACGGTGGAGCAGTTCCACGCGGACTCCTACGCCCTGTCGATCCTGGGAACGATCCTGGCCGGTAGCAAGCGCGCCGCGCTCTACAACGTCGTGGTGGAGCAGCATCAACTGGCGCCGGGTGTCAGCGCAACCCAGTCGTCATCGGAGCTGACCGGACAGTTCATCATCCGCGTGCGCGCCAACGCTGGCAGTAGCTTGACCGAGGTCAAGACTGCCATCGATGAGGCCCTGGAAGAGTTCGCGCGCAACGGCTGTGCGCCCGAAGATCTGGAGCGGGTGAAGGCCCAGCAGGAACGCGGCCTGTACGACGACGTCTCCACCGTCCTGAACAAGGCGTTCCAGCTGGCGAACAACAACGTCTACGCCGGCGACCCGGGCTACATCACCCAGATCGCGCGCCGCACCCAGGAAGTCACCGCGAACGACGTGGAGCGCGTCTTCCAGCGCTACATCCACGGACAGCCCTTTGTCATGACGAGCTTCGTCCCGAAGGGCCAGGCGCATCTGGCCGTGGAAGGTGCAGAGAGAGCGGATGTTCGCGAGGAGGTCATCCAGACCGACGTGGCCTCCGAGGAGGTGTCCCAGGGCACCGAAGCCGTCTACGAACGCACGCCCTCGCGATACGACCGCAGCGAACCGCCCCTGGGCGCGCAGCCGCTGCTGTCGATGCCGAAGGTCTGGCACGGCGAACTGGCAAACGGTGTCCAGGTCCATGGCATCGAGCAGGAGGAGGTCCCCTTGGTAACCTACGACCTGACCTTCAAGGGCGGGCATTGGCTCGATGGTCTCGAGCGGGCCGGAACCGCGAGCTTGCTCTCGAGCCTGATGCTGCAGGGCACCCGGGCACGTACGCCGATCGAGCTGGAAGAGGCGATCGACCTGCTGGGGGCCGACATCTCCATCACCGCCGGAGCGGAGGAGATGCGCATCTCGGTGAACACGCTCGCACGCAACTTCGACGCGACCACGGACCTGGTCGAGGAGATCCTGCTCGAGCCGCGCTGGGACGTGCAGGAGTACGAACGTCTCAAGCGCGAACTGGAGACCCGCCTGCGGGGGCGCGAGGCGAGTCCCACAGCGATTTCGGCGGCTGTCTACCAGCGCCTGCTGTATGGCAAGAAGCACATCCTCGCAACACCCGTCGCCGGCACCCTGGCCAGCGCCGAGCGGATCTCACTCGATGATCTGAAGGCCTACTACGCCACCAACCTGAGCCCGTCCATGGCGACCGTGCACGTGGTCGGCGCGGTCGACAAGGACTCGGTACTCACAGCCCTGTCGGGCCTGGCCGAGCGCTGGCAAGGCGACTCCGTCGACCTGCCAGCGTACGCCCTGACCGACGAGACCGCGGACACGCGTCTCTACTTCATCGACGTGCCCGGTTCCAAGCAGTCCGTCCTGCGCATCGGACGCCTGGCCCTCTCGCGTGATGACCCGTCGTTCAACCAGCTGATCTGCGCCAATCAGACACTCGGTGGCGGATCCAGCGGTCGGCTCTTCCAGCAGATGCGGATCGACAAGGGCTGGACCTACGGCGCGTACTCCTTTGTGGGCCAGACCCTGGAGGTCGCTCCGTTTACCGCATACAGCAGCGTGCGCAGCAATGTCACGCTGCCCTCATTGCAACTCATGCGGGATCTGATCCGCAATTACGGCGCCACCTTCGGCGCCGATGAGATGGCCGTGACCAAGAACCAGCGCGTCAAGGGCAACACGCGCGCATTCGAGTCGGCCGGCGCCAAGATGGGCATCCTGCGTCAGATGAGCAAGTATGGCCTCGAGCCCGACTATCTCGAGCAGGAGCAGTCAGAGCTGCTGAACATGGAACTGGCGGACTTCCATGGACAGATCGGAAAGCACATGGACGAGGCCAGCATGATCTACCTGGTGGTGGGCGACGCGGCCACGCAACTGGCGGAGGTTGAGAAGCTCGGACTCGGGCCAGCGTGCCTGCTCGACATCCACGGCGGGCCGCTGGAGGTGGAGTAGCCGGCACCGCGCAGTGGCTCAGAAAGGATTCGTCGCAAACACCGAGAGTTCCGGGACGAACCCTCGATCGTCCATCTCCATGACTCCCACCAGCGCGTCGGCTATCTCCTCCGGTCGCAGCTTGCGATCGGAGTGCTTCTGCTCATGGCCCGCGTGCTTCGAGAAGTTCGTCAGGACTTCGCTCGGATTCACCAGGATGACGCGCACGTTGTGCGGCCTGAGTTCGGCGCGCCAGCATTCGGTCATGCCGCGCAGGGCGAACTTCGAGGCCGAGTAGGCGCTGGCATTGCGTCCACCCTTGAGGCCCGACGTCGATGAGATGTTGACCAGATGCCCGTCGCCCTGGCGGATGAAGTGCTTGGCCGCTTCGCGCCCCATCAACATGGCCCCGGTGACGTTAGTGGCGAAGACCGCGTCGAAGCGCTGCCTGTCCAGCTCAACGAGCGGCGACGAGTAGCCGAAACCCGCATTGTTGACGAGCACGTCGATGCGCCCGTGACGCTCCACGAAGGCATCCATGGTCGCCACCACATCAGCCTCCACGGAGACATCGCCGGGCAAGGCCCAGGCGCCCAGTTCGGCGCCCGTCTTCTCGAGCTGCGCAGCTCGCCGCCCCGTGATCGCAACTTCGGCCCCGCGCGCGATGAATGCTGCCGCGATGGCTCGTCCGATGCCCTCGGATGCGCCGGTGACCAGCGCCTTCTTGCCCTTGAAGTCCATGATCTTGTCCCCGCCCGTTATTCTCGAAACCCCAGGGCCACCAGTAGGCAGGCCCCACCGTGGATCACGTGTAACCCGAGTTCGCGGGCGCGCTCGACAGCGGCCGGGCTCTCCGCGCCGGGCTGCATCCAGATGCGCCCGATGCCGGCCCGCGCAGCCTGCTCGACGACGTCCTCGGTCACGGACGGCGGCGTGATGACGGAGATACCGGAGACGGACTCGGGCAATGAAGCCAGGTCCGGGCTGCACTCGATCCCCTCGATCTCTGCCTCGCGCGGGTGCACCGGCCAGGCGACCCGGTCGTTCTGCAGGTAACAGCGCAGCACCTTGTTCCCGTACTTGGAACGATCGCGCGACGCGCCGACCACGGCAAACACCCGTCCCGCCAGAAATTCCTTTATTGCCAGCTGCTCATCCATGGGCTCAGTCTGCTCGGGCTCGACCCATGGATCCACAGAAAGCCGTCGAGGAAGCCGGCCGGATGGAGCAGACTCCCCGACGAGAGCCGCTGTCGGCACGACGCCTTGAGCACCCGATTCCAGCACATCCGCCCGGACGACTTCCTGGTCGACACCTTCGCGCTCGGACGCAAGGTCTACGAAACCGGGTTCCGCCCCAAGCACGTGATCTCCATCTGGCGCGGTGGCGCGCCCGTCGGGCTCGGCGTGGACGCCTACTTCCGCTCGCGCGGTGTCTTCCTGAATCACACCACCATCGCGACGGAGTCCTACACCGGCGTGAACCAGCGTGGAGAGGTGGTGGTCAAGGGCCTTGATCACGTGATCGACGTGGTCTGCCCGGAGGATGGGCTACTCATTGTCGACGACGTCTTCGAATCCGGGAACACTATCCGGCGCGTCGTGGAGACGCTTCGAGAACGCGCGCGCGCCAACGCGCCTCGGGACATCCGCATAGCAACCGTTCATCGCAAACCCGAACGGGTGGAGACGGACGACCTGCCCCTGATCACACTCCACGATCTGACGGGCGACGTGTGGATCGATTATCCGCACGAGCTCTGCGATCTCGTGCGGGCGGATGACCCCGAGGACGAACGCATCAGGCAGAAGGACGCGGCCATCTGGAGCCTGTTGCACGGGCCCGCGCCAGTGCCGCCAGAGATCGATGGGAGCAAGGGTCCCCTGACCCCGTCCGCGCACGACCTACTCCTGGATGCGATCCGGCTCGGGTCCAGCATCGTCGCCGACCGGTCGTTCCAGCCGGACTTCCTCGTGGCGCTCTGGCCCGGCGGCATCCATGCGGGCCTGCCCGTGCATGAGCTCTACCGGTACCACCAGAAGAAGGACCCGGACATCCATCCGCCGGATCACATCAGTCTGAACACGGCCCAGACACGCAGCAGCTACCGCACGGACATCATCGGCATCCAGTACCTGGTCGAGCGCATCCAGCGCAGCCACAAGATCCTGATCATCGACACCACTTTCCGAAGCGGACAGGTCGTCAACGATGTGTTACTGCAACTGAAGGACGCGCTGCGCCGGAACCTGACCCTGGATCATGTGCGCGTCGCCTCGATCTACTACAACCCGACCGACACCTCGACCTGGACCGTGCCACGCATCATCGCGAAGCCCCATTACTTCGTGCATGAGGTCCACACCGAGGTCGTCTACCCGCAGAGCATCCACAAGCTTGCGCGACCCGAGGTCGAGCTGCGTGAGCGCAATCCAAGGCTGCACGGGGTGCTGTACGGCCGCGCAGACGGCGCGGGCGAGTAGGCCGGTAGCGCGCGCGACCGGTCCTGATCAGGGGACGAACGCTACGCGCAGGGCGTTGGAGAGTCCCGAGCCAAAGCCGGCCGGGTCGTTGAGGTCGCGATACCAGAACTGGAAGTAGCGCTGCGTGCCCACCATGGCCGCGCTGACGCCGAAGGGCTGGACGGCCTTGCCGTCCGGGTCCACGTGCAGCAACGGCAATCGCCTCAGGTGCGAGACGAAGAGCGATCCGCCCTGGAAGGGGCGGTCGGCGTAACCCGAGCCGTGGATGAAGAGTCCCGGTTTGTTCGGAACAGCCTGCTGGACGACGATCTCGAAGTGCGTGGCCGATGGGCTCGGAGCCCCGCGAGCTCCGAGCAATGGCCGCTGCCCACTCGAGCTCAACTTGCCCTGACCGAAGTTCCCCACGGGCGGACCCGCCAGCCACTTGAACAGGCTGCGCGCGTAACGGGCGTTGTCGAAACGGTGCAACGACGTGCCGGCACCGTTGAGGTTGAAGAACGTGTTCCGATCGAAGTGCCCGGCCACGCGCCCCGCGCCGAAACCGGCCACCACGAGGGCGCCGTCATCGACCGTCGCATTGCGCGTGGACCCACCTGCCGGATTGTCGTTCACCCGGATGGTGCCCTTGGCACACACCAGCACCGTCGGCTCGACGCCAGGCAGCAGGTCCGTGACGGTGAAGGGTGAGACGCCCTCTCCGTCGATCACGTTGACGTCGTCGGCCGTTCCCAGCATGCCGTCGACCCCGCGCAGGATCGGGTGGTTGCCCCGGTCGACCCCCCCGATCACGAAGTCGCCCGAGGAACGGCGCAGGACGTAGGTTCCACGATCCTGATTCACGACCATGTCGAAGGAGTTCAGGAAGGTCTGATCCGAACTCGGCGCGTCGCCCCAACCGCTGCCCCAGTTGGCGTCGGAGGCGATGAGGACTCCACCGCCGGCCCACACAAAGCGGGCCAGTCGGGCCATGTCGGACGAGCTGTAGGTCGCGTTGTTGGACCCCAGCACCAGCACGGACACCTGGGCCAGGTCGAGCCCCGCCAGGTGTACGGGGCCTTCCGGGGAGTCCTGCTCGATGACCTGCTCGACGACAAAGCCGTCGGCGCGCAGGATCTCGGCCAGCTCGCCGTAGCCGTGATTCCCCGGCGCGACGCTGAAATCATCGATGTCGCAAAGTTGCTCGTCCGCGCCGCCCTCGAGAAAGCCCCCGGAACCAGCCCCGCCGCGCACGAAGAGGATGCGTCGCTCGCCCCCGTGTCCCTGGACCGGCGCCCCGGCTGCGGGCGGGGTCGCGAGCATGACGGCCAGAGCGAGCACGCTGGCCGGGCGAAGAAACTGCGAGGTCGAACTCTGGAACATG
Organism: Planctomycetota bacterium; assembly: GCA_047618565.1. Taxonomy (GTDB): domain Bacteria; phylum Planctomycetota; class UBA1135; order UBA1135; genus JBLHKW01. The sequence goes on along the minus strand of JBLHKW010000001.1, from coordinate 14,500 downwards.
AAGGGCCGATCGAGGGGCGTGGGTCTGGCAGGGCGTTGCGCTCCCTCCAGTGGACCACCTGCGGGCCTCCCCTGCCAGTGCCCATCGGTGCCGGCCGAGGGGCTCGGCCGGCGACACTGTCGATCCGGACCTGAGACGTTAGGATCCCCTCGCGCGCGAGCCTCGACGCGCGCCTCTGCGCCCCCTGAACCGCACGCCTGCTGACACTCCGCTCACACCCCAATGGCAAGACCCGATCTGATCGTATGGATGGACCTGGAGATGACCGGTCTGAATCCGGAGCGCGAGCGAATCATCGAGGCAGCGGTCCTCCTGACAGACTGGGACCTGGCCGATGTCGCGACCGGGCCCGAACTCGTAGTGCACCAGAGCGATGAGTTGCTCGCGGGGATGGACGAGTGGAACACCGAGCACCACGGGGCCTCCGGGCTCACCGAGCAGGTACGCCGGTCGACGATCAGCGAGAGCGACGCCCAGGAGCAGATCCTCGCATTCCTCGCCGAGCACACCGATCCGAACACGGCTCCGCTGGCGGGCAATTCCATCTGGCAGGATCGCCGTTTCGTCGCGCGCTACTGGCCCCGGATCGACGGACACCTGCACTACAGGATCGTCGACGTATCCTCCGTGAAGGAGCTGATCCGGCACTGGCAACCGGCCGTGCACTCCGCCGCCCCGGTCAAGAAGGGTGCCCACCGGGCCATGGACGACATTCGTGAATCGATCGCGGAACTGGCCCATTATCGGGCCCGTAGTTTCGGCGTTTGACCGGCCGCCCAGGCGGCCTCCAGGCCCTCCTGGTGCCGCCCCCCCCCTGGAGCCTCCCTGGCGACTCTCCATTGCACGATCGATGATTCCGTGCCACTATCACCTTCTGGCAGCCCTGACTTCTAGGAGAGAACCACCCAGATGTACTAACCGTGGCTGCCTGACTCTTGCCCTCCCCGTACCGTGAGCTAAATTCGCGGACCGGGGAGGTCTCCATTTAAGGCGAGTTCGCCGCCCCGGCATCACCGAGCCGCCCAAGGACGGAATCCGACGCGTCATGCAGCAATCAACCCACGATCAAGGACCCGAGGAAGGAACCGCGCCCGCGCGCCGCAGCCCGATCCTGCGCTTCATCGTCGGCTTCCTCGTGCTGGTGGGCCTGTTCCAGCTCCTGATCCTGTACGTGATCTCCCCTAGTGACCTCTTCCAGGGGTACCTGCACCTGAGCGCACGGGTGAGCTCGATGCTGCTGCAGGCGATCGGCCATGACGTGAATGTCGACGGATCGACCTTGCTGTCCACGGAGCTCGCCATCGAGGTACGCCGCGGCTGCGACGGGCTCGCGCCCGCGTCGATCCTCGCGGCCGCTGTACTGGCATTCCCGGGCCCGATACGCTCCAAGCTCCAGGGCCTCCTGCTGGGAACGAGCGTCATCCTGGTTGCCAACCTCGTGCGCATCTCGTCGCTCTACCTGATCGGTGTCTACCTGCCCGACCACTTCCAGCAGGCGCACCACTTCACCTGGCCCATGGCACTCATCTGTCTCGCAATGCTCTGCTGGATGGCGTGGGTGACCTGGTTGCTACCCAAGCCCGGCGCCGCTCGATGAGAAGAGCCTGGCTGGTCGTGCGCTTCGCCGCGCTGACAGGCCTGTTCGCCTGGATCCTGCTCTCCCCGCTATCCGGGCTCGGCAACGCGTATGGCCGCGCGCTGCGTGGCACGGCCAACGCCGCGGTTCAGGGCGTCGGCTCGAACTTCGAGGTACGCATCAAGACCAGGAAAGCGGGGCACAGCATGGACTCGGCCATCATTGTTAGACCCGATGGACGCCACGCGACGCGCTTCCCATTCAGCAGCAGAAACCGTGGTTATCTACCGACGGTCTGCGGCATCGCGCTGGCACTGGCAACTCCGATCGTCTGGCGCCGACGGTTGCGCGCGGCCTTGCTGACGGCGCTCTTGACCCAGGTCTTCGTCGGCGCGCGCCTGGCCCTCTCGATCATCCAGATGCTCCAGGCCAGGCCGCGTATCAACGCAGACCTGCCTTCGATCCTCTCGACCCCGGCGTCGCACGAACTTTTCCAGCGCCTCACCAGCGTCGAGCGCGAGGCCAGCCTGTTCTTCCTCGTGCCGCTCGGAATCTGGGCTGTAGTAACCCTCCGGATGGACGACATCGAGCGCATCTGGAACACGGTCCCGGCCGAATGAGGAATACGGAGTCCGGGCAGCACAACGCGCCGTAACTTGTACAGCCCCCGTATTTCCCGTAACCCGGACCCGCCGTCAGGCGTTCTTGAGGAGGCGCTCGGCTTCCGCGCGCGCCGTCGCGGTCTTGCCACCGCCGGCGATCATGTCGGCGATCTCGCCCACACGCGCGGCACCCTTCAGGGGCGTGATCACGGTGCGCGTGCGACCGTCGCTGACCGTCTTGCGGACCCGGATGTGTCGCCTGGCTACGGCGGCAATCGGAGCCAGGTGCGTCACACACAGGACCTGGTGGTGTTCACCAAGATCTCGCAGGTGCGCGCCAACGCGCGGCCCCAGTCGGCCTCCGACACCGGCATCGACCTCATCGAAGATCAGCGTGGGCGTCGAGCGCTTGACCGCGAGGGCTCCGCGCAGGGCCAGCATGATGCGCGCCGCTTCACCGCCAGAAGCCACTGCCCGTAGCGGCTGCGGGTCCTCCCCGGGATTGGCCGCGAGCAAGAACTCGACACGCTCGAGCCCGTGCGGCGCAAAATGTCGGCGATCGACACGGCGTGTGTCCGTGACCTCGTCGGCAGCATCACCGAGATGCGACGCCACGTATTCGATGGAGAAGCGAGCCTGCTCGAGTCCGAGGTGCCCGAGTCCCTCCTTTACCGCGCGTTCGAGGCGCTTCGTCAGGGCTCGGCGCGCCTTGCCAAGCCGCCTGCCCGACTCCTCGAGAGCTTCGCGGGCGAGCGCCAGCTTGGCCACCAGGCCAGCGCGATCGTCGGTCGCCCGCTCGAGTGCCTCCAGCTCCTCGGTCACCTGCGCACGGCGCGCCACGAGCCCGGCCATGTCGGTACGGTGCTTGCGCTGCAGCCGTTCGAGCACGTCGAGCCGATCCTCGACCTGATCCAGGCGATCCGGATCCTGATCGATGCCCGAGAGGAAACGCTCGACGGATACCGAGGCCTCCTCGAGGTAGGCACTCGCCTGGGACAAGGCCGCCGCGGGCCCCTTGAGATCCTCGAGGCGCTCGGCCCATCGGCCGACCACACCCTCTGCCTCGCGCACGATATCGAGTGCCGCGCCGGAGGATCCATCGGAACCCGAAAGGCGACTGGCGAGCCCACCCAGCTGTTCGCGCAGCTCGCCCCCGTGGCGCAGGGTGGCGCGCTCCTCGAGCAGGGTTTCGTGATCCTCGAGCGACGGCTCGACGTCCGCGAACTCCCCCGCCTGAAAGCGGAGGTAGTCGAGACGCTGCAAGCGCTCCGCCTCACCGGTCTCGTACTCGTCGACCTGCTCGACCAGGCTCAACCAGCGCAGGCGATGTTCGCGATAACCTTCCAGAACACCATCGAGCCCGCCGAAGGTATCGATCAAGCGCAGCTGCTCGGAGGTCTCGAAGAGGCGCTGATGATCATGCTGACCGTGGACCTCGACCATCAGGGCCGAGAGCTCACGTATGGCACGCTGGGTCACCGGACGGTGGTTCACATGCGCACGGGAACGACCATCGGATCCGATGGTGCGCGCCAGGATCAGCTCCATCTCCGCTCCGGGGTCCTCGCAGGAATCGTCCAGGCAATCGGAGAGGTTCTCGCTCAACCAGCCGCGCACCAGATCGCTGTAGCCGCCGGCAGGGAGCATGAAGCGGCCCTCGACACTCGCTCTGTCCGCGCCCTTGCGCACCAGGCTCGCGTGCGCCCGATTGCCCTTCGCGCGGCGCCCGAGCAGCAGCTCCAGGGCATCCAGCAGCAGGCTCTTGCCGGCGCCGGTCTCGCCCGTGATCACATTCAGGCCGGGCCCGAATTCGAGCACAGCGCGTTCGATGAGGACCAGGTCCTTGATAGCCAGTTCGATCAGCATGGCCAGGTGAGGATCTCATGTCCCCCACGGCGGTTTCAAGCAGAAGGCGAATCAATACGAGTTCGGCTGACAAAGCGCCTCTCGACCCGTTTCAGGCGCTCCCATTGCCGTCTCCGACGCCTCTGGTTATCATCGATTACCGAGGTACCCGCCCCATGACCCGCCTACCGCACACCCTTGCCGCGCTCGCCACCACCTGCCTGCTGGCCGTAGCCGTCGCATCACCCCGTTCGGCACGCGCGCCGGTCGACGAGCCCATGACCTGCCCCTTCTGCGGCGGCAGGTTCACGATCGAGTCCTTCGCCCTGGAACTCGGCGGCCGCTTGACCCTGCGTGCGGTGTTGCTGCTCACGGGGAAGTGAGTCCGTCGGCGACAGCCGGATCCGCCCGCCCCGCCTTCACCGTCCTACGCAGTATTCCGGCCCCCTATCCGAACAGGTCCGCAACCCGGGGCCGGACGCACTTGATCGCCTCAAATCGAGCCCCTAGCCTCAAGCTCTAACGATGATGCTCCACTCAAGGTTCCCCATGGCGCTCGGGCTACTCGCGCTCCAGCCTCTCCTGGCCTGCGTACAGACACCGGAACGACCGTCCGGCACGGTCGAGTACATCGGGTCGTCGACCGTGGCTGGCTTCCTGCATGATGCGGAAGGCGCGTACGGCGCGATCGATTTTCTGATCGACACCGCACCCGAGAGCCACGGCGGAGAACTCGCGATCCTCGCGGGCAAAGCGGACCTGGCCGGCCTCGCGCGCATGCCGGCGCAGGCCACACTGGAACAGGATGTGGTCGCCACGCTCATCGGCCGGGATGCGATAGCCGTCCTCGTATCGGCGCAGAACCCCGTCACCGAACTCTCCATGGAGCAGCTGCGAGGAATTTTCAGCGGCGAGATCCAGTCGTGGAGCGAGGTCGGCGGTCCCGATCTGGCCGTCATGCCGTACATCGTGGCGCCCGAATCCGCGACGCGCGAGGTGTTCCGCTCGCTGGTTCTCGGATCGGCCACCTATTCCGGCTGTCACCAGATCAGACCTGACGGGGCCATGGCCGCCGCTGTCAGCTCGAGCCCCGGCGGGATCGGCCACCTCAGCATGTCGTTGCTCGACCCGGAGATTGGAGCGCGGGCGATCAGGATCGCCGGTGAATCGCCCTCGGTCAGCAGCCTCGACTACCCGATCTCCCGGCCACTTTACCTGCTCTGGAGACACGGCAATCCGGTCGTCGAGGCATTCGTCCAGTGGACACAGACCGTGGCCGGCCAGAACGTCGTGATGCAGCGGTTCGTCGGGCGCAGAGTCGTCGGCGCCGTCCGCAGCACGCCCGGCGAGCGAGAGCACGGCACACTGCTGGTCTTCACCGAGACCGAGGCCATCTACGACGGCGGCATTTACTACTACCCGCACCTGCCCTACGAGATCCTGACCCAGAGCGGACAGCTGGTGCGGCGCGTCCCGAACCGACGCGGCGAAAATGACGAACGCCCGATGCGCGTCGACGTTCCGCCCGGGACCTACCTCATCCGCACCAAGACGCGCGATGGTGACGGGCCCGAGTTCTTCGTCACGATCGAAGACGGAAGGCGCACCGAGCTGGACGTCGTTGCGCTTCTGCAGCAGGCGAGATGACGGGCAAGATCGCAGCACTCTCCGTGTGGGCCAGTGCCTGCCTGCTGGCCCTGCCATGTGCGGCAGCGCCCGCTCCGGCCGCGTGGCAAGCTACCGGATCCAGCAGCACGGACTCCGCCACCTGGCCCCACGTGCTCGAAGATCTCCGCCTCTACGGGGATCTGCGCCTGCGCCAAGAGTCCAGCTTCGACCTGGGAAGCAACCCCGACCGGCACCGCCAGGTCATGCGCTTGCGCCTCGGTGCCAACTACCGGATCGACCAGCGCACGGAGGTCGGAGCACGCATGGTCACGGGTGACCCGACCGATCCGAACTCGACGCACGTCACCCTCGGAGATGGCTTCGAAGGCTTCGGGCTCAGTCTCGACCGCGCCTACCTGACCTACCGCCCGGAGACCTGGACCGACAGCGAAGTCCGGGGCGGGAAGTTCAGCCATCCCTTCTACCGCAATGAGGTGTACGGGGAACTGCTCTGGGACGCGGACGTACAGCCCGAAGGCGTGCTCGCGCGCAAGAGCTTCAAGGACCTGACCCTGGTCGACTCGGTCGACGCGACGCTCGGTGTGTATGCATTGCAGGAACAGCGTGCGGCGAACGACGCGGCCCTTATCGCCGCCGAGGTGACGTCCAGCGCAAGGCTCAGCAGCGACTGGCGCTCGCGCTTTGCCTTGGCCTACTACGGTTACACGAGCGTCGAGCCGGGCGGATCCACGGAGCTGCTCGATGAGAACCGCGGCAACGCGACGGTCGACGACGACATGGATGGGAGCCCGGACCGTTTCGTGTCCGACTACGGCATCCTCGACCTCAACGCGGGCTTCACCTTTGAGGGCCTGTCGAGTCCACTCATCCTCTCGACCGAATTCCTGCACAACGCGCGCGCTGACGAACGCGGCGACGGCTTTGCCGCTGGTGTATCCTATGGCAGCCATGCTGTCCCGGGCGACTGGCTGCTTTATTACCAGTACCAGCGAATCGAGCAGGACTCGGTCTTCTCGGCCTTTGCCCAGGACGACTTCCTGCTCGCCACGAACCACCAGAGCCACCTGCTGGGCGTCAACTACCAGCTGAGCGATGGCGTCGGTCTCGTTCTCTGGGGCCTGGTCTCGGACCCGCTGGAGAGCAATCCCGGAGACCCCACGTCCCCCTGGCGTATCCGCTTCGACCTGAACGTCAAGTTCTGAACTGGAGCGGCGATCGCCGCAGCCCCGAGGCGCGGCTTGCCCTATCGACGGCCTGCTATTCGCAGATCCAGCCTTCGCCAGCGCGGTAGATCCGTTCGTCATCCAGCCAGACCGATTCCGTGACGACGAAGACATCCACGTGGTGCCTGGCGCCCTTCTTGCGAATGTTGGGCTTCTTGTAGCTGAGGTGCTTGGCGCCTAGCGACAGGTGAACGCCGCACATGCGTTCGAACGTGCCGATGTCGCTGACGGTCCGTTCGTGGGAGAAGGCGCGGTTCAAGCCGAAGCCCAGCTCACGCACCCAGACCTCGCCCTCGTCGGCACGGATGTTCTCGAGCACCCGCTCGAAGTCGGGAGTAGAAGCGGTCACGCCCGCGACCCGCCCACGCTCGACGGTCAAGGTGATGGGTACCGGGGGCTTGTTGACCCTGAACTTGGTATCCCCGAAGAACGCGATGCGCACGCGCCCATTCACCGCCTCCAGGTCCTTCGACTCCGTGAATACCTCCCCGATGGGATACTGCCCACCGGTGTTCTTCATGCCCGTGTAGTCCCCGATGTTGACCTTGGCCGGCTCGAGGGCTGCTGGGTAGATCAGGCGCTCGCCACCGCTATCGACCACACACTCCTGCGCGCGGTCGATCCTGGTCTTCAGGGCGCGCCCCACACCGCGAAAGTAGCCCGGGTCGTAGGCCAGTGATTCGATATAGACCTCGCACTCGCCGGCCCGCATACGCTCCAGGTGCGGGTGCTCGATCACCTTCAGTGAACGCTTGAACAGCTCGATGCGGATCCGGAACGCGTCGAGCCTGAAATTGGTCGACTGGACCAGCACCACCAGGTCGCCCGGCAGGAGCAGATCGAAGGCTGCCATGATGGCCGCGGGAGCGATGCGCTCGAAATCGAGGAAGGTCGCTTCAGGCAGGCAACGCCGGTAGCCCTCGGTGAGCGCCATGGCGAGGTCGCAGCCCCCGTCCCATACCACGAGCGCGGCCTGCTCCGACCTGTACTCGATGGCCTGGTCCAGAACACCGCGCAGGTTCGTCGCCGCCACTTCGATCGCGCTGTCGGGAATCGTGGTGCAGATGGAGTACTCGGTCATGGTTGCGGCGACGCGGTCGCGCAGGATGATGCCATATCGACGGGAAATACGCGCCGCCGGACTGGGCGCCCTGCGCCACAGCGCGGCGCGTCGCCTCCCGTCACTGCCAGCCCTGGGCCGTCAGCCAGGCGTCGAACGCGCCCAGCCATGAAGGGTTGCGCTGCAGCACCTCGGTGCCATGTCCGCCGCGCTCGAAGGTGAGCCACTCCACCGATACTCCGTGCTCCAGCAGCTGATCGTGCAGGCGCACGCTGTTCTCGATAGGCACCAGCGGGTCGTCCTCGCAATGCATCAGGAACGTCGGCGGGAACGCCGCGGTCACACGCCTCTCGATGCTGTAGCGCTCCACCAGCTCGGCCGCCGGTCGCTGCCCCAGCAAACGCTGGCGCGAGAGCGCATGGGTCACGCCCTCCTCCATGGTCACGACAGGATAGAACAGCGCCGCAAGATCGGGCCGGCAACTCTCCCGCTCGACCGCATCCAGCGCCCCCGGATCCCCTCCGTCGAAGTCGCTCGCCAGCGTACCCGCCAGATGCCCTCCAGCCGAGAAGCCCCAGATCCCGACCCGCCCCGGATCGATGCCCCACTCCGCAGCCCTGTGCCGCACCGTCCGTAGCGCCCGGCGCGCGTCGTCAGCGGGCACGCGCCAGTTCCCGTTGGGCAAGCGGTACTTCAGAACGATCGCCGCGATACCTCGCTCGACCAGCCCTACACTGACGTCCCAGCCCTCCTGCTCCACACAGAGGAATCCGTAGCCTCCCCCCGGCAAGACCACGAGCGCCGCGCCCGTCGCGAGCTCGGCGTCGGGCAGGTAGACCGTCAGCGTCGCCGTCGAAATGTTGCTGATGCACGGCCCGAGCACTTCGGCTCCGACGAGACCATTGCCCGTCGGCGGCCCCTCCGGCCAGAGCGGCATCTCGAAGGCTCCCGCAGCCCGACGAACCGATGCCGCTTCTTCTCCAGCACCGCAGCCGACCAGGCACAGGCCGAGGGCGAGCACGGGCCACCCACGGAAACGGAAGGACTCTGAAACTCTGAACATCACGATCGGCGGACGTTGGGTGGGATCCTTCGTGTCGCAGCACCCCTGAGCGTCCGCGCGATCACTGGAAGATCACGTTGAGCCCGTTGCTCAAATTGTGGCCGGCGCCGGCTGCGGCGCGGTCACGGTACCAGAACTGGAAGTTCAGGTCGGCAGCACTGATGACCGTGCTGGCGGCCGGGGTGGCGAAGTTGAGCTCGCGCTGCACGACGCCCGCGTTGTCGGCGAAGGCGGGCGGGTAGATGCCCACGCTGTTGCCTCCGACGCACAGGAAGCCGTCGCCCATCGGGGTCTGGACCTGGGTCGGGCTGAAGAAGAAGAGGCCCGGTGCGCGCGCCGGGAGTTCGCTGGCCTGCAGGCTGAAGGCCTGCTGGGAAGCGATCAGGCAGCCGGTGGCGGAAATCAGGGCGCCGGCACCGACGGAGTTTGCGGCAGCGACGCAGTAGTTGCTGCCGAGAGACTCACTGAAGACGATCTCGATGCGGGGCGTGATCGCCGGGTCACCTGATTCACGGGTGTCGAAGCGGCGAGCGGAGCGGCTTCCAGCCTCGTCCTCGGCACGCAGGAGCCAGCCAAAATTGGCGGCGCCGTCCTCGAGCCAGGCCTGGGCGTCGGCCGTCATCGTCGCCGAGCTGAAGGACTGCGGGCCGACGCCGGCCGCGCCGCCCATGAGTGAGGTGGCGCTCGGCACGGCGTCGTAGTCGCCGCCCGGGTGGGTCCAGGAGGAGCCGGGAGCGAAGGTGTGCAGCCAGGTCGCGTCGGCGGTCACCGCGGGCGCACCCGCACCGATGGCCGCACCTGTGCCGGGCGCACCCGTAGCCGAGGATCCCTCGCCCCAGTCCTGCTGGACGCGATGGAGCGTCATGGCCTCGGTATCGGCACGGGAACGGCTCAGATTCAGGTCGAGGCGCACGGCGAGGATGGTCGCGCCCGCGGGAACCGCACCGGCCACATCGAAATGGAGCAGCCCGCGGTTGATCTCGCCTCCGCTGCGATCGCCAGCGAAGAAGTAGGCCCCTGCGCCGTTGCTGCAACAACCCGATGCGGACTCGTGCAGGGTCTGATCGCGGTCGGCGAGCACGGTCACGACGCCGGCGTCACAGGGAAGCACCAGGGCCAGGAAAACAAGAATCCGATACGTCATGGGGCTCTCTACTGGAGGCAGGAGGGATCCGGCGTCAGCGCAGCACGCCAGTGATCCCGATCGATACGGGCCGCGTGTCGGTCGGGTAGGCCGCGCGCAGCTCAAGCGCACCGCTGATGCGGTCGATCTTCAGGAAGGAGATGTCGTGGCCCTGCTCGTTGACCACGTACAAAAAGTCGCCGCCGGGATCGACACGCAGGTCGATCGGGTTCATCCCGATGACGTAGGTCACGGGGTTACGCAGAGCACCTGTACCCTGCTCGACGCGAAAGGCACGCACCGCGCCGACTCCACCGTTGACGGCTGCATAGGCGTAGCCACCATCGGGATGGATGTCGACGGAACGGGGGTCGTCGCCGTCCTCTGGACCCGAGATTCCGATGCTCAGGCTCCCGTCGAACGGGTCGATGTGCAACGGCAGCACCTGGTCCGCGAATCCCGGTAGGGTCACGTAGGCGCGCTGCCCATCGGGCGCGAAGCGGATTGCGCTGGCATCACCTGCGACGTAGGTCGTCACCGTACTCATGATGCGTAGCTCGCCGCCGGTCAGGAAGCCCTGGTCGAAGCGCAGCGCGGTCACCGTGTTGGATTCATGGTTCGAGACGTAGGCGAATTGTCCTGTGGGATCGACCGCGACCGCCTCGGAGCCCAATCCCTCCGTAGGCGCCGACCCGCGATAATCCAGCTCGCCGGTCTGGGCATCGATTCCGAAGGCCTCGAGTCGCCCGACCGCATTGGCCACGAAAGCGAAGCGTCCGGACGGTCCGACGGTGACCGAGCGCGGCTGCCCGCCAAGCGGCATGGGTAGTCCGGCTGCAGTCAGGCGACCCGATCCCGGATCGATGACGAAGGCCGAGATGCTGTGGGCGCCGATGTCGACCGTGTAAAGGAAGCGACCAAAGGGATCGACCGCCAGGCTGTGCGGTGACTGACCCGCCAGCACGCCGCCGCCGGAAAGCTCACCCAGGGTGCCTGTGCCCCCTACGCGATAGCCGTTGATCGTGCCGGAATCTTCGCTCGCAACGTAGAGGAAGCGCGGCTCGAAGGAGCGCGCAGTCGTTGCGCTCGAGGTCATCGCCAGGGCTCCCGGCTGACTGCGTGCACGCACGCTTCCGGTGGGCACCAGCTCGCCGGTCGAGAGGTCGAGGTCATAGAGCGAGACGTCGTTCGAACCCTCGTTGGTCACGTACACGAAGCGGGCAGTCACATCGAATGCGATGTCGACGGGATCCACGCCGGTCGCGACATCGCCGTCCACGGGGGAGAGCTCTCCGCTCTCGGCATCGATCCCGAAGACCCGCAGCGAACCACTCGCCCGCGCGATCAGGATCCATCCACCGCCGGGGTGGATGGCCAGACCCGAGCAGGGGCTTACCAGTGGGCTGCTTGCGATTTCTGTCAGCGCACCCGTGTCCGGATCGATGAGCAGCTGAACCAGGCCGTCGGGATCGTTGTAGCAGGCGTACAGGTACTCACCCGACGCGCCCGCAGCGGCGAACTCCGGCATGCCAATCCCGTACTCGAACGGCGCAACGCTTCGAGTGAGACGCCCGTTTGCAGGATCGACATCGTAGGTCACGACACCGCCGCCCCCCCGATAGGTCACGAACATGCGCGCCCCGTCCGGACCGAGGCTGATCGATGTGGGCTCGACTCCGTCGCTGACGGGGGTGTCGGTCAGACTGAGCTGGCCGGTCTGCTGGTGCACGGAGTAGGTCCAGATCGAGTCCGATCCCGCCGCTGCCACGTAGGCAAAGCGCCCGTCGGCACCGAAGAGCATGTCGAAGGGACCCTCACCGGTGCCCGCCGGAACGAGCGGCGTGGTCTGACCTGTGTCCGGGTCGATGCTGTAGACGGAGATGTTTGCTCCGTTCGCGCCGTTGCCCAGGTTCGGCGTGTAGACCCACATGCCCGTCGGGTGGACCACCACTTCCTGGGGCGCGATCTGGCCGATCAGGCCTCCAACGTAGCCGTTCGGACGCAGTCGGCCCGAATCGGGCACGACGGAATAACAGGACAGCGTGTTGTCCAGAGTGTTCGCGACGAAGGCGAAGCGCCCGGGCTGGATCGTGGCAGGCGTGCTGACGGATCCTCCACCACCGCCCCCGCCACAGGACAGGGACAGAGCTAACACCAGGGACAGCGTGGGGATGGTGCTGGTCTTCAAGACCCGAGCCTCCGTTGGCGCCCGGATCAACTCCACCGCGTCGCGCGGGAGGCAATCGCGCCGGTCACGCGCACCGAAGTATATCCGAACAACCGTGATCTGGCCGGGACTAGCTGCGGGCGCCCCTGTCAGTCGAACAGGCCTGGCGTGGAGGCGGGCTCCAGGCACCCATAGTCGTCATTCTTGACGCTGTTCACCCGTTTGCTGACCTGATAACCGTCCAGGACACCCTCCGCCGCGGGGGCCAGCAGGCCCTGGAGTTCGGCGGCCGGGCGCTCGGGCTCCAGCCATCTGAGGGCGGCCGAGGACTCGAGCACGACCGGCATGCGGTCGTGGACCTGGCTCATGAACTCGTTCGGCGCACACGTGAGCACGGTGAAGCTATCGAGTCGCACCTCGTCCGGTCCGAGCCAGCTCTCCCACAACCCCGCGAACAGCATCAGCTCGCCGTCCGCGCGGAAGATGTACTGGGGCAGCTTGCCCGTGGGCGCGCTCTTCCATTCCAGAAATCCGCTGGCCGGGACGACGCAACGGCGCTTCTTGAACGCACTGCGAAACGAGGGCTTCTCCGCCGCGGTCTCGCTACGCGCATTCACGAGCGGCCGCGAAGCGCGCAACTCCCGGGTCCAGCTCGGCACCAGCCCCCAGCGCAGAGGGTCGGCGCGATAACCGTCCCCGTTCTCCTTGGCGCGCACCACGGGTACCTTTTGGGTGGGCGCGATATTGTGACGCTGGGCCTGACCGCCGAAGCCCCACATCTCGATCAGCACCGCGAACGGACCGGTGGCGAGAGAGGACCCGGCCTGGGCGAAACGTGCGCACATGGAAAGCTGCGGTCCCTACTCGCGCAGGAGTTCCCGCAGGACCTCCAGCTCCTGCGCGCACGACGGGCAAGCATCGACATGCCGAGCCACCTGCTCGTGCCGTTCGCTCAGCGTGCCGCCCTCCGCCCCCGCTTCGACGTACTCGCCGACCCGGTGCAGCCACTCGTCGCAGGTGAGCTCATCGGGCTTCGACTCGAGGGTGAAACGTGCCAGCCGGCGGATGTCATCGGGGTTCAGCTTCATGGTGTTCTCCTCGATTACAGGTCGAAGGCCTCGCGTACCTCGTCATCGCAGATGCCGGCGGCGCAAAGGCTGTCGTGCAGCTTGCGGCGCGCGTCGTGTAACAACTTGTAGAACGCGTTGCGATTGATCCCCAGCTGCGCGAGCAGGTCTGCCTGGGGCGTCCCGCTCATTTCACCGACGACGGCGGCGCGCTGGCGCTCGGTCAGGTCGCGCTCGATCACGCGGTGCAGGATCCCGACGATCTCCTCGCGCTCCGAGACCGTCGCCGGCTCATGTCCGGGATCCGCGGCAACGCCGAGCGCCGCCTCTTCCGTGCCCGCGCCGAGCGACGTGCGCGGCGAGCGGCGCAGCTCGCTGAGTGCCGCCCGAACGGCCACCGAGTACGCCCACGTGGTGAACTTGCTGCGTCCCTCGAAGCGATCCAGCTTGTCGAGAATCTGGAGCGTGGCGACCTGTGTCAGGTCGTCCAGGGTGGCGTCATCCAGCGATCCGTGGCTGGCCGTGGCCTTGCGCAACACGCCTGCGACAAGCCCACGCAAGTCCACCTGGGCCGCAGGCCCCCCAGGACTGTCCGGATCCTGAAGCGCCGTGAGCCAGTCCGCATTGGACCGACGCGTTTTCTGCGAAGAAGCCATCGAACCAGCATAGCCCACCCGCGTGCCGGCATGAACACGGCTCCCTGCACACCGCCACCGGACGAGTTTTCTTGCCGGCGCGGGTAAGACATGCCCGGCTGCTGGACTCCAACGGCGCAACCGGGGATCGCCCCACCGCGGGGCAGCGAACGCACCCACATCCGAGGAAACAAGATGAGCACCTTCCCGATTCACAACACCGAAACCGCCCCCGAGGGCTCCCGCGCTGTTCTGGCTTCCACCGAGAAGGCCATGGGATCGATACCCAACCTGCTCGGTACATTCGCCGGATCGCCGGCGTTGCTCAAGGCCTACATGGCCCTGTCCGAGCTACAGGATCAGGAAACAGCCTTTGATGAAACCTAGCAGCCCGTGGTGAAAGTCACGGCGGGCTCGAAGCCGTCGGGATTCGATCTGGCAAGGCGCGCTGACGACGCGTATTCGTGGATACTCGGAGGAAGCGCAACGCCGCCAGGGCGGAGCCTGGCG